>JAEUSW010000156.1 GCA_016788285.1 Flavobacteriales bacterium | reverse complement strand
AGCACGGTGAACGGGCAGTACATGCCCGGGGTGCGGGAGTGGCGGATGGATTCGCTGCGCCCCTTGCCGAACGCGCCCTGGACGCTGCCGGCCTCGGTGTACGGTGCCGCGATGTGGAAGGACCGCATCTACTTCGGCGGGGTGTTCCAGGTGCTGGGCAGCCGCAAGATCGTGTCCTTCGACGGGGTGGACCAGTGGGAAGGCCTGGCCGGTGGCGTGGGCGGCAACTTCGTGTCCACCCTCTGTGGCTACGGGGACTCCCTGTACGCGGGCGGCTTCTTCCTGAACGGGACGGACCCCGATGTGTACAGCGATCACGTGCAGGTGTGGGATGGCACGGCGTGGCATCCGTTCTTCCCGCAGGTGGACTTCGAGGGCAGCGTATCGGACATCCAGGTGCACGGGGGCGCGCTGTACATCAGCGGGGTGTACCACTTCGTGGGGGACACCACCTTGTACGGGGTGCTGCGGTATGATGGGCAGCAGCTGTGCGCCTTGGGGGGCCACATGTACTCGGACCATGGGGACATGGCCTTCTTCCAG
The DNA here is from genome assembly GCA_016788285.1 of Flavobacteriales bacterium. Lineage (GTDB taxonomy): Bacteria > Bacteroidota > Bacteroidia > Flavobacteriales_F > PHOS-HE28 > PHOS-HE28. The sequence goes on along the minus strand of JAEUSW010000156.1, from coordinate 18,921 downwards.
GACGACCTGTACCTGATCCTGCCCCCGCAGAACCCGCAGCTGCCCTACGAGTTCATCGGTCACCTGGACCTGGACACGGTGGAGCCGGACACTTGCGTGCAGGTGAGCACAGGCCTGCCGGAGGCCGGTTCGCCGGTACGGGTCTCGGTGTACCCCAACCCGGCGGCGGAACGCGTGCAGGTGGCCTTGTCAGCAGGAGGGAACCTCCGTACGGTAGAGGTGCAGGATGCGCTTGGGCAAGTGGTGCATCGCCAAGCGCCAAGGGCCGGGAGCGCGGTGACGCTGGAGGTGGCCGCGTGGCCGGCGGGCTGTTACCTGATGCGGGTGGAGGACCAGCACGGCCGCCGGGGCTCCGCACGCTTCATCAAGCACTGACCGCGGGCCCTCACCCGTCCTCCACCAGCGAGCGGCCGGTCATCTGTGGCGGCCGGGCCACGCCCATGAGCTGCAGGAGCGTGGGCGCCACATCGGCCAGGATGCCGTCGCGCACGGTCCAGCGCCGGTCGTCCACCACCACCACCGGAACGGGGTTGGTGCTGTGCGCCGTGTTGGGCGATCCATCGGCGTTGAGCGCCTTGTCCGCGTTGCCGTGGTCGGCGATGATGACGAAGCCGTAGCCCGCGGCGCGGCCGGCGTCCACCACGCGGCCCAGGCAGCTGTCGGTGGTCTCCACCGCCTTCACCACCGCGCTGAACACGCCCGTGTGGCCCACCATGTCGGGGTTGGCGAAGTTGAGGATCACCAGGTCCGGACCGTGGGGCGTGAGGGCCTGCGCCACGCGTTCGGCCAGCTCCGGCGCGCTCATCTCGGGCTGCAGGTCGTAGGTGGCCACCTTGGGGCTGGCCACCAGGATGCGCTCCTCACCGGGATAGGGCGCTTCGCGTCCTCCGCTGAAGAAGAAGGTGACGTGCGGGTACTTCTCCGTTTCCGCCGCACGCAGCTGCCGCAGCCCCGCCGCGCTCACGGCCTCGCCCAGCGTCATGGGCAGTTCGTCCTTGCCCAGCACCACGTGCACGTCGCGGTAGGTGGGGTCGTACTCGGTGAGCGTGACGTAGTGCAGGGCCAGCGGCGCCATGCCCTGCTCGGGGAAGGCCTGCTGGGTGAGGGCCTGCGTGATCTCGCGGCAGCGGTCGGTGCGGAAGTTGAAGCAGATCACCACGTCGCCGGGGCGGATGGTGGCGAGCGGCTTCCCGTCGGGACCCGCGACCGCATGCGGCGCGATGAACTCGTCGGTGATGCCTTCGGCGTAGCTGCGCGCATAGGCCTCGGCGGCTTCGGTCACCACCGCGCCCTCGCCGCGCACCAGCAGGTCGTAGGCGCGCTTCACGCGTTCCCAGCGCTTGTCGCGGTCCATGGCGTAGTAGCGGCCCACCACCGAGGCGATGTGCACCGGCAGGCCCTGCACGCCGGCCAGGAAGTCGCGCAGGTAGCCCAGGCCGCTCTTCGGGTCCGCATCGCGCCCGTCGGTGAAGGCGTGCACGAACACCTGGGGCACGCCGGCCTGCACCGCCGCGTGGCAGAGCGCGCGTAGGTGGTCCTGGTGGCTGTGCACGCCGCCCTTGCTGAGCAGCCCGATGAAGTGCAGCCGGGCCCCGGGCCGCAGCGCGGCGCGGAAGGCCTCCTGCAGCACGGCGTTGCGCGCCAGCGTGCCGTCCTCCACCGCCTTGTCCACCCGCAGCAGGTCCTGGTACACCACGCGGCCCGCGCCGATGTTGAGGTGACCCACCTCGCTGTTGCCCATCTGGCCGGCGGGCAGGCCCACATGCTCGCCGTCGGTGCGCAGGGTGGCGTGCGGGTGGCTTGCGAGCAGCGCGTGGAAGCGGGGCGTGCGGGCCTGGGCGATGGCGTCGGTGCGGTCGCCGGCGCCGATGCCCCAGCCGTCGAGCACGACCAGGGCGACCTTGCGGGTTGCGGGCATCAGGAGGCGGTGGGGAAGGAGGCCGCGAAGATAGCCCCCCCTTGCGGGGCGTTGCGGACCGCGAGCGTGCCGCCCATGCGCCGCATGAGCCGCCGCGCGATGTAGAGGCCGAGGCCGGTGCCCTGGGTGCGCCGCGTGGACTCGTCGCCCCCGCGGTAAAGGCGCTGGAAGATGCGTTCGCGTTCGTCCTCCGGCACGCCGGGGCCCTCATCGGCCACCTCCAGCACGGCGCCGTCGCCACGCCGGTGCAGGCTCACGCGCACCGTGCTGCCGGGCGGGGTGTACTTGCCGGCGTTCTCCAGCAGGTTGTCCACCACCGACCGCAACGCCAGGGCTTCCGCCCGGGCGGTGAGGGACTCCGGGGCGTCGAGCTCCACGGTGTGCGCGGCGAGGGCGGTGCCGCGCGCCTGGTCCACCGCCTGGCGCAGCACCACCGCGGCGTCCACCGGGCCCACCTCCAGGGGGAGGTCGGTCTCCTCGGCCCGCGCCGCCAGCAGCACCTTGTCGGTGAGCGCCGCCAGCCGGTCCAGGTCGCCGACGGCGCGTGCGGCGAGGGCCTCACGCTGCTCGGGCGACAGGGTGCGGCGCTGCAGGGTCTGCACGTTCAACTTGGCCCCGGCGATGGGGGTGCGCAGCTCGTGGGTGACGGCCAGCAGGAAGTTGCGCTGCGCGCGGGCCAGCTGAAGGTCGCGCCGGATGGCGCGGTAGGTGAGCACCAGTGCGGCGATGAGCAGGGCCAGGAACACGCTGCCCTCGCCCACCACCATGCGGAAGGTGCGGTCGGCGCGCCCGCTCTCCTCGCCCGTGGCCAGGTGGAACGCGTCGATCAGGCCCTGCATCTCCTGGTCCTTCCGCACCAGCAGGTAGGCCCACCACAGCGATTGAAGCACGATGTACACCGCCAGGATGCCGAAGAGCAGCAGGGTGCGGCGATGGCCTCGCGGGAACATGGGACCAAGGTACAGGTGTGAGGGGGCGCGTTATCTTGGCCGCATCCGCATGGATACCCAGGCCGCCAAAGCCTACATCCTGCTGAAGCTCCGCGAGGAGCTTCCCGACCGGCGCACGTACCACAGCCTGGAACATACGCTCGACGTGTACGCCGCGGTGATCGACATCGCCGCTCAGGAAGGGGTGGAAGGGGAGGACCTGCAGTTGCTGAAGACGGCCGCGCTGTACCACGATGCGGGCTTCACCGAGCAGGACCTGCAGCACGAGGAATGCAGCTGTGCGATCGCACGCCGTGCCCTGCCCGGATTCGGCTACGACCCCGTGCAGGTGGAGCGCGTGTGCACCATGATCCAGGCCACGCGGATCCCGCACCGGCCGGAGGATGACCTGTCCCGCATCCTCTGCGATGCGGACCTCGATTACCTCGGCCGGCCGGACTTCGAGCGGATCGGGTCGCTGCTCTTCGCCGAGCTGCGTGCCTACGGCGTGCTGTCCACCGAGCTGGAGTGGAACCGCATCCAGGTGCGCTTCCTGGAGGAGCACCGCTTCTTCACGGCCACCAACCAGCGCGACCGAGACCCGCTGAAGGCCGAGCACCTGACCACCCTGCGGCGCTGGCTGGCCGCGCACGACCCGGCGTGAACGCCGGAGGCCGGTCCTGCGACCGGCCTCCGGGTGGTGGTGCCTCCCAGAATCGAACTGGGGACACACGGATTTTCAGTCCGTTGCTCTACCAGCTGAGCTAAGGCACCCTATGTTTCGTCCGCTTTCCGCCAAGAGGTCGGCGGACAAGGGCGGCAAAGATAGCAGGATGGGATCCACGGACCAACCCGACCTCGACCTGGTGGTCGACGTCGGCAACACACGGGTGAAGGTCGCCCTCTTCCACGGGGACCGTGTGCGGCGCTTCGCCCGGTTCGACCGCCTGGACGCCGAAGCGCTCCGCGACTTCCTCGGCACCGACCGGCCCACGCGCATCGCCGCCGCCTCGGTGGGCGCCCCGGTCGGCCCGCTGCTCCCCGTGCTGTCCGTCCATGGCCCTGTGGTGGAGCTCACCGGAGCCTCCCCGGCCCCCCTGCCCAACCGCTATTCCACCCCCTCCACCCTGGGGGTGGACCGCCTGGCGAACGCCGCCGCCCTGCACGCCCTTTTCCCCGGCCGTCCCGCTCTGGCCATCGACCTGGGCACGTGCATCACCTACGATCTGGTGCTGCCCGGTGTGGGCTTCGTGGGGGGCGCCATCAGCCCCGGACCCCGCATGCGCGGCCAGGCCATGCATCGCTACAGCGCCCGCCTGCCCTTGGTGGAAGACCCCGGCCGGCCTGCGCTCGTGGGCACCGGCACGCTGGACGGACTGGCCTCCGGCATCCACCACGGGGTGCGGTTCGAACTGGGCGGCATGATCGGGGAACTGGGGCAACAGCACCCCGGACTTGCCGTTGTGCTCACCGGTGGTGCCGCACCCGCCTACGCCGCCGCCCTCAAAAGTGGCATCTTTGCCGACCCGCTCCTGACCCTTCGCGGCCTCCATGTCCTGCTTGCGCACCACCGCCTCCATCCTCGCGATCCTGGGCCTGGTGGGGCTGCGCCCGATGTGGGCACAGGAAAGTGATGAATCGCCTTACTCGTCGTATGGCTTCGGCGACCTGTTGAACACCAACCAGGTGGTGCAGGCCGCCATGGGCGGGGTGGGCGTGGCCGCCACCGATCCGTACAGCGTCAGTGCCCAGCAGCCCGCGAGCTATGCCCACCTGTTGAAGCCCACCTTCGAGATCGGGGGCCTGGCCCGCTGGGTGCGCCTGCGTTCCGACGAAGGTGAGCAGCAGCGTCGGGCCGTCCGGCCCTTGGGCCTCAGCGTCGGCATCCCGTTCGCCAAGGGCAAGGCCGGCCTCGCCCTCGGCCTTTCCCCCTTCACCGATGTGGGCTACCGCATCGGCGACACCGGCACCCTGCCCGATGGCGGCTCCGTGCGGTACACCTACGAAGGCTCCGGGGGCCTGAACAAGGCCTTCGTCGGGGTGGGCACCACAGTGTGGCAGAAGCGCGATTCCCTGGGCAACGGACACAAGCTCACGGCCGGGGGCAACTTCGTCTACCTCTTCGGCGGGATCGAACGCACCCGCAAGGCCTACTATCCCGAGGGCTGGAACTACCTGAACACCCAGGCCTTCTCGTCGCTCGTGATGCGCGGGCCCGCCGCCACCCTCGGTCTTCAATACCTCGGCGACCTGCGCCGCCGCACCACGCTGGACGAGGAGCCGCTGCGCTACACGGTGGCCCTGAGCGTCGACCCCGGCTTCGCGATCAGCGCGCGCCGCACCGAGCTCGTGAACTCCTTCACGGCCACGACGACGGGCGTGGAGACCTTCCGCGACACCATCTCCTACACCGACGGGTCCCGCGGCACCGTGGGGCTGCCCACCGCCTGGGGGCTGGGCGTGGGTCTGGTGAGCCCCACCTGGACCGTGATGGCGGAGGCCCGCCTGCGCGACTGGAGCAGCCTGCGCCTCGACGTGGAGGGCTATGCGCTTCCGGAGGACCTCGGCCCCAGCATGTCCTACGCCCTTGGAGCCGCCTGGACCCCGCTCGGCCTGCGCAACGGGTCCTTCCTCGGCCGCACCACCTACCGCTTGGGCGTGCGCCATGCCCAGGACTACCTGCGGGTGGGGGGCGAGGCGCTGCGCGAGACCGCCGTGAGCGCCGGCCTGTCGCTGCCCCTCATGGGCTCCATGACGCGCTCGCGCTTCACTATCGGAGCCGACCTCGGCCAGCGCACGAGCCCGGCCGTAGGCCGGATCAGCGAGGGCTTCCTGGACCTGTACGTGGGCTTCACCATCACCCCGGACATCCGCGAGGTGTGGTTCCGCAAGCGCCGCATCGAATGAACCGGGTCGCGGGTCGGCCGCTCCCCTGGCTGGTGCTCGGCGGGCTGGCCGCCGGCCCCATGGCCTGCACCAACGACCTGGACCGCGTGGCTTCCGTGGAGGTGGCCGCCGACGCGCCCGACCGCGTCACCAGTGATGCCGAGTACCTCTTCACCGACAGCGGCCGGCTGCAGAACCGGCTGCGCGCCGGCCGGATCGCCGAGCACCTTGCCAAGGACAGGCGAAGGACCGAACTGAGCGAGGGTGTGGAGCTGGTCTTCTTCGATCGCACCGGACGGCCCGGCAGCGTGCTCACGGCCCGCCGCGGCATCATCCTGCCGGCCGAGGACCGCATGGAGGTCAGTGAGAACGTGGTGTTCACCAATGCCCGGGGTGAGCGGTTGGAGACCGAGCACCTGGTGTGGAGCCAGGACAGCGGACGGGTGCACACCGAACGGCCGGTGCGGATCGCGCGCGGAGCCGATGTCATCCATGGGGTGGGCCTGGAGGCCAACGAGGACTTCAGCCGCTACACCGTCAAGCACATCACCGGCACCTTCCTTGTCGCGACGAGGGATACCTTCGCCACCCAGGCCCCCTGACCCGCCATGCGCAAGGTCCACCGCTTCATGGAGCACTTCTGGCTCGCCGTGGCCATCGGCACCCTGCTGGCCGCCATCTGGGCCATCGCGGTGAACGGATGGCAGGAGGGCGGCCGCTGGTTGTGGTTCCCCGTGATCGCCGCGGCCATGTGGGGCATGCGCCGCATGGTGCGCGGCAAGCTGGAGGCCATGGACGACCGGGCCCGCAAGGCCTAGGGCTATCCCATGGCCACGGCCGACATCATCCTGCTCGTCGCCAGCCTGTTGCTGTCCGCGTTGTGCTCGGGCCTGGAGATCGCCTTCGTCACCAGCAACAAGCTCTACATCGAGCTCCAGCGCAAGCAGGGCGCCTGGTGGGCCGCCCTGGTGGCGCCCCTGCTCGACCGGCCCGCCCGGGTGATCGGCGCCCTGCTGGTGGGCAACAACATCGCCCTGGTCGTGTTCGGCCTGGTGACCGCCCAGGTGCTGGAGCCCTGGCTGCGGGGCATCCACCCCAATGAGCTCTTCGTCCTGGTGGCCCAGACCGGGCTGAGCACGCTGGTGATCCTCATCCTGGCGGAGTTCCTGCCCAAGGCCGTGTTCCGCATCGATCCCAACAACAGCCTGGCCCTCTTCGCCCTGCCCCTGCGAGCGCTCTATGTGCTCCTCTGGCCCATCGTGATGCTGCTCACCGGGGTGAGCCAGGGCCTGCTGCGCCTGTTCGGGGTGAAGGGCCAGGCCCGCAGGCCCACCTTCGGCCGGGTGGACCTCGACGAGTTCCTGCGCGAGATGAGCGCCGACGGCCCGCGGCCCGAGCAGATCGACGCCGAGGTGGAGTACTTCCGCAACACCCTGGCCCTGAGCGCCACCAAGGCCCGGGATGTGATGGTGCCCCGGGCCGAGATCGAGGCCATCGAGGTGGAGGAGCCCGTGGGCGTGCTGCACCAACGCTTCGCTGAAAGCGGCCTCAGCAAGATGCTGGTCTACAAGGACAGCATCGACAACATCATCGGCTACGTGCACAGCTACGAGATGTTCCGCAAGCCCCGGACCATCCGCTCGGTGCTGCGCCCGGTGGACTTCATCCCGGGCACCATGCCGGCCGATGAGGTCCTTCAGAAGTTCACCAAGCAACGCGCCCATGTCGCCGTGGTGGTGGACGAGTTCGGCGGCACGGCCGGCCTGCTCACCATCGAGGACGTGGTGGAGACCATCGTGGGCGAGATCGAGGACGAGCACGACAGCGGCGAGGGGGTGGAGGAACGGGTGGGGGAGCATGAGTTCCTCTTCAGCGCCCGCACCGAAGTGGAGCACGTGGTGGAGGCCCACCGGCTGGCCCTGCCCCTGAGCCCGGAGTATGACACCCTGGCCGGTCTGCTGCTGCACCACACGGGCTCCCTGCCCGAACAGGGGCAGGTGATCGACGTGGGGCCCTTCCGGTTCACGGTGGCCCAGGTGGCCCACAGCCGCATCGACCTGGTGCGCCTGCTGGTGACCGACCCCGGGCGGGGCTATATCCCCTAAGGTTCAGCCGCCTATATTTGCACCCCTTTCAACAGAGCACCCATGGCAGTCATTGGCAAGATCCGTGAGCGCAGCGGCCTCCTCCTCGTCCTGGTGGGCGGCGCCATGGTGGCCTTCATCCTCACCGACCTCTTCAGCAACCGCGGCAGCAACATCAACGACCAGGCCGTGGGCGCCATCAACGGCGAGGAGATCCCCCTGGTGCAGTTCGAGAAGCGCGTGAGCGACGAGCTGGACAGCTACCGCAACGACTTCGGACAGACCGTGGACGGCCAGATGACCGAACAGGTCCGCAACAGTGTGTGGCAGGAGGTGGTGCGTGAGCACACCTTGCTTCGCAGCGCGGAGGAGGCCGGCTTCGGCGGCACCCTCAGCAAGGAGGAATACGACGACATCCGCTTCGGCAACAACGTGCTGGCCGAGTTCAAGGGCAACCCCAACTTCCAGGGTCCCGATGGCCAGCCCAACAAGGACGCCCTGCGCAACTACTTCGAGAGCGTGCAGACCAACGCCCCGGTCTACCACGAGATCCAGAAGCGCCGCATGATCACCAACCGGCTGATCACCAAGTACAACACCCTCGTGCGCAAGAGCGTGTTCGTCAACGCCGCCCAGGTGAAGGACGACCACATGCAGCGCAATGCGAAGGCCACCTTCAACTTCGTGGCCAAGCGCTTCGACAGCGAGCCCGACAGCCTCTACACGGTGACCGACCAGGAGCTGCGCCGCTACTACGAGGCCCACAAGGATGACAAGCGCCATGTCCAGAAGCCCTCGCGTGCCTTCGACTATGTCACCTTCCCGGTGACGGCCACCGCCGCTGACATCGACCAGCTGCGTGCCGACATGGTGGCCCTGACCGACGAGATGGCCGCCGCCGCCAACGACTCCCTCTTCATCACGGCCAACAGCGAGGACCGCAGCTACGCGGTGACCCCGTACAGCCCGGGCACCGCCGACGCGGTCAACGACAGCCTCATCCAGGCCGCGGCCGTGGGCACCGTGGTGGGGCCCTTCCGCGAGGGTCTGAACTTCAAGATGGTGAAGGTGAAGGAGCTGGCCAAGGTGGAGGAGGCCCGCGTGCGCCACATCCTGCTGAGCACCCAGAGCGGCAAGCCCGAGGACGAGGTGAAGCAGCGCGCCGACAGCGTGCTGGCCGCGGTGAAGCGCAACAAGGGCGTGTTCGAGGAGCTGGTGAAGAAGTACAGCGAGGACCCCGGCAGCGTGCCCAACGGTGGCGTGTACGAGTGGTTCGACCGCACCCGCATGGTGCCCGAGTTCACCAAGGCCAGCTTCGACGAGAAGGTGGGCGCCATCACCATCGCCAAGACCACCTTTGGCTACCACATCGTGGAGGTGCTCGGCCAGCGCCAGCGCGATGAGCGCCGGGTGGTGAGCCTCTCGCGCCGCATCAAGCCGCTGCCCGCCACCTACAAGGAGGTGTACAAGACCGCGAACGAGTTCAGCCTCAACCACGCCACGCCGGACAGCATGAAGGCCGCCGCCGAACAGCGCGGACTGCAGTTCATGAACGTCGATGAGCTGCGCGCCGATCAACGGTTCGTGCCCGGTCTTCAGGAGCCCTTCAGCCTCATCAGCTGGGTGAACCGTGCCGAGGTGGGCAAGGCGAGCGAACCCATCGAAGTGGGCGAGAGCTACGTGGTGGCCCTGGTGCGCAAGGTGCGCGCCCAAGGTCGTCCCGAACTGGATGACGTGCGTGAGGCCTTCACCCGCGAGGCCGTGAAGGAGAAGAAGGCCGAGGCCTGGACGGCCAGGATGGCTGGCAAGACCGACCTCAACGCCCTCGCCGGCGAATTGGGCGGCACTGTGCAGAACGCCGCCGACCTGGCCTTCAGCGCCACGAGCATCCCCGGCGGATTCGCCGAGACCGAGGTCATCGGGCACATCTTCGCCATCCCCGCCGGCGAGACCCGCGGACCCCTCAAGGGGGACAACGCCCTGTACGTGGTGAACATGACCGCCCTCACCCCCGCGCCCGAACTGACCGACGTGAACGCCGAACGGACCAGCCTGCTGCAGCGCATGCAGGGCCGGGCCGAGGGCAACCTGTTCAGCGCCCTGCGCGAGGCCGCCAACGTGGTGGACGAGCGCAGCAAGTTCTACTGAGCACCGACCATCTCTTCAAGGGGCGGGCCTTTTCGGGGCCCGCTCCGCGTTTCAGCGCAGCTGCGTGAGCCGTTCGGCATCCAGCCTCACCAGAATGCCCAGCAGGATGGTGAAGCCCAGCAGGGAGCTTCCTCCGTAGCTGAAGAAGGGCAGGGGGATGCCGATCACCGGGGCCAGACCGATGGTCATGCCCACGTTGATCATGAGATGGAGGAAGAACACGCAGGCCACGCAATAGGCATAGATGCGTGAGAACCGGCTCCGTTGCCGGTCGCTGATCTGGATGCAACGCAGGATGAGGAGCGTGAAGAGGACGACCACCGCGGTGGTGCCCAGGAAGCCCCATTCCTCGCCCACCGTGCAGAAGATGAAGTCGGTGCTCTGCATGGGCACGTACTTGTACTTGGTCAGGGTGCCCTTCAGGTAGCCCTTGCCCGTGAAGCCGCCGCTGCCGATCGCCGTCTGGCTCTGTTTCACGTTGTAGCCCAGCCCCTGCGGGTCCTCCATCTGCCCGAGCATCACCAGGATGCGGTCGCGCTGGTGCTGCGCCAGGCCGCTCACAAGGTGGTCCACGCTGCTGATGAAACCGATGCTGCCCAGCAGGGCGAAGAGGATGAGGCCGTAGAAGCGCTTGCGGTAGCGCCGCACCACCAGGTTGCGCACGGCCCAGAAGGCCAGCAGCGCGAACGCGGCGATCAGCGCCATCAGGAAGTACTGGCCGCCCAGCCGCACGTCGGTGAAGGGCAGCCCGAAGCTGCTCTCCTTGAGGATCAGCGCCAGCACGCTGAGCACCGCGGCCACGATGGCGATCAGCAGGATGTTGCCGGACAGCCCCTCCCGGTAGAGCACCAGGATGAAGGCGCCGGAGACCAGCGCGGTGCCCGTGTCAGGCTGCAGCATGATGAGGGCGACGGGCGCCAGGATGAGCAGGGTGGCGATGACGCGCGAGCGCAGGTCGGCCAGGGCCTTGAGGCCGCTGAGGTAGCGCGACAGGGCGAGGCTGGTGGCGAACTTGGCGAACTCGGCGGGCTGGATGCCGAAACTGCCCACGCCGAACCACGCCCGGGCCCCGTTGACCTCCTTGCCCACCAGCAGCACGAGGGCCAGGAGGACGAGCACCGCCGCGTAGATCGCCCAGGCCAGGTCGCGGAAGAAACGGCCCTGGATGAGCAGGATCCCGGCGCCCAGCACCAGGCTCGCCACGATCCACACGCTCTGGCGGCCATACTCCATGCTCTGGTCGAAGAGCCCCGGATGGTCGGGGTGGTAGGCCGCCGAGTAGATGTTGGCCCAGCCTGCGCCCATCAGCACCAGGTACAGGGTCACCAGCACAGGGTCCAGATGCGCCGTGATGCGGTCGCGTGCGGTGCTCATCGCCGGCGGCGAGGGGGTTTGGGTTTCTTGCGGAAGAACTTCTCCTGGGCGATCAGGTCGGCCTCGAGCATGCGCTGCTCCAGGTCGGGCCGGCTGATGCTGTCGGTGAGGTACTGTTCCATGAGCAGGCTGGCGATGGGCGCCGCCCAGGTGCCGCCGAAGCCGCTGTTCTCCACGTACACGGCCATGGCGATCCTGGGGTCCTCCATGGGGGCGAAGCAGACGAAGACCGCATGGTCCTGTCCGTGCGGGTTCTCCGCCGTGCCCGTCTTTCCGCACACCGTGATGCCGGGGATACGGGCCTGCCGGGCGGTGCCGCCCGGTTCGTTCACCACGCGTCGCATGCCCTCCTGGATCAGGTCGTACCAGTGCGCATCCACTTCCGTGAAGTGCTTCTCCTCCCACTGCGGCAGCAGGCTGTCCGGGCGGCCCACGGCGCGCACCACGTGCGGGTCGCGGTACCAGCCCTTGTTGGCGAAGATGGCCGCCAGGTTCGCCATCTGCATGGGCACCACCAGCACCTCGCCCTGCCCGATGCTCACGCTGTAGATGGTGCTGAAGGCCCAGCGCCCCTTTCCGTAGATGCGGTCGTAGAACTTCGCGTCCGGGATGCTGCCGCCCTTGAGCGCGGGCAGGTCCACCCGGGGGCGCTGGCCCAGGCCGAACGACCGCATGCCCGCGTTCCAATGGTCGAGGTTGATGCTGGCCGCGGTGAACCGGTCGGGGTGGTCCCCCTGTTCCATCAGCCGCTTGAACACCATGTAGAAGTACGGGTTGCACGAGTACTGGATCGCGCTCTGGATCGTGCCGGCGCTGGGGTGCGCGTGGCAGCCGACGAGGGCCTTGTTGCAGGGGAATCCCGTGTTCGGGTGGATGGCCGAGTCCTGCAGCGCCAGGAGCGACTGCACGATCTTGTAGATGGAGCCCGGCGGGTACTGTGCCTGCAGCGCCCGGTCGAACAGCGGCTTCAGGCTGTCGCGCTGCAGCACGCCGTAGTTCGTGTTGCGCACCCGGCCCACGAGCAGTTCGGGGTCGTAGGTGGGGGAGGTCACCAGGCAGAGGATCTCGCCCGTGGCGGGCTCGATGGCCACGATGCTCCCCTTCTTGCCCTTCATCAGGCGCTCGCCATAGGCCTGCATGCGCGCGTCGATGCTGGTGTACAGGTGCTTGCCCTCGTGCGCGAGCGTGTCGTACTGGCCTTCCCGGAAGGGGCCCTGCACCTTGTTGTGCACGTCCACCACCACGTACTTCACACCGCGTCGCCCCCGCAGCTCCTGCTCATAGTACTGCTCCAGGCCGCCCACGCCGATCACGTCGCCCGGCTTGTAGTACGGGTCCTGCTCCACCTTGCGGGCGTCCACCTCGCTGAGGTAGCCCAGCAGGTGGGCGGCGATGCGCCTCGGATACGTGCGCAGCGTGCGGCTCTGCCCGTAGAACCCCTGGTATTTCGACAGGTGCGGCGCGATGGCGGCGTACTGGTCGGCGGTGATCTGCTTCTCGAACACCGAGGGTTTATAGCTGCTGTAGCGGCCTGCCTCGGCGATGCGGCGCTTGACCTCCTCCAGGGGCACGCCCACCAGGGTGGCGAAAGCGGTGGTGTCGAAGGCGGCGACCTCGCGCGGGACCACCATGATGTCGTACACCGGCGTGTTGGCCACCAGCAGCTCCCCGTTCCGGTCCAGGATCAACCCCCGCGCCGGGTACACGGTCACCTTGCGCTCGCTGATGTTCGCGGCCTCCGCCTTCCAGTCATCATCCACCACCTGCACCCAGAACAGCCGGAGGAGGAACACCGAGCTGATCAGGATCACCGCGGCGATCAGGACGTATTTGCGCTCCTCGAAGTTCATGTCCGTGCCCTTCGGTCGGTGCGCATCAGGAACTGGGCCAGCAGCGCGAGCGCCAGGGTGAAGGCCGCGCTGCCCACTGCGCGGAGGAGGGTTCCCCCCGCCCGGTCGAACCGGTGCAGCTCGAAGAAGAAGAGCCACAGGTGGTGCACCAGCACCAGCACCCCGGCGTAGGTCAGTGTCCAGGAAAGGCCCATGTGCTGGACGTCGGGCCGCATGCCGTATTCGTATCCCTCGCGCGGGGCGATGAGGCGTTGCCAGATGCCGCGGACGTACATCATCACCAGACAGGCGGTGGTGTGCATGCCCGGTGTGTCGCTCAACAGGTCCATCAGCCCGCCGATGGCGCCACCGGCCAGCAGCAGCGCCCACGCCGGCAGTTCGAAGGGGAGCATCAGCAGGAACAGGACGTACAGGTAGGGGACGAGCCAGCCGTTCGCCACGTCCAGATGGTCCAGCACGATCACCTGCAGGGCGATGAGCACCACGAAGCGCAGCAGGTTGGCGATGATGGTGGCGATCATGGGGCTTGGGTGCGCGCCTCCAGCGTGTCCCGTTCCATGCGGTGAAGGTCCTTGACGAGGTACACGTGGCCGCTGCGGGTCAGGTCTTCGGTGAGCCGCACACGGATCGTGTGGTAGTTGCTGCTGGGGTCGTTGACCACCTCGGTGACCACGCCCACATCGATGCCGGCCGGGAAGATCCCGTCCCCGCCGCGCGTCACCAGCGTGTCGCCGACGGCCACCGGAGCGTGCTTGGCGATGTCCACCGCCGAGGCGGTGCGCGGGTCGCCGGTGTCCCAGCTCAGCAGGCCGAAATGCCCGGTGCGCTTCAGCTGCACGCTCGTGTTCAGATCCGGGTCCAGCACGCTGGCGGCCACGCAGAACCGGGGGCCCACCTGCCGCACCACGCCCACGATGCCATGGTCGCCGATGACGCCCATGTCGGGTGCCACGCCGGCGCCGCTCCCTTTGTCCAGCGTGAGCGTGTTGCGCTGCTTGTGCGTGGTGCTGTTCACCACGCGGGCGGCCAGGTGCGCGTAGCGCTGCTCATGCACCGTGTCGTGGAAGGCGGTGAACCGGGCGGACACGGGGGCGTAGTTGCCGCGCCCGCGCATCATCAGGTCGGCGTTGGCCCTCGCCAGCCGCTCGTTCTCCTCGCGCAGCCCGGCATAGGTGGCCACGTCCGAGCGCCAGGTGTACAGGGTGCCGATGGCGGTGTTGGCCGAGCCGATGGCCCGCGACCGGTGATGCTCGTTGCCGTCCAGCGCCCAGCCGTAGGCCAGGGCCATCAGCACCAGGAAGAGCAGGGTGCTGCGGATCCGGAACAGGAAACGGAAGAGGTCGCGCATGGTCGAGTGGCGAGTGACGAGCGGCGAGTGGCGAGTGCTGCCCTAATGGTCCGCCGAAGGCCCTGTGGCAGCACTCGCCACTCGCCACTCGCTACTCATTACTCCCTCATCAGGAACTGGAAGCGGTCGATGTTCTTCAGGGCGATCCCGGTGCCGCGCGCCACGGCCCGCAGCGGATCCTCGCTCACGTGCACCGGAAGCTTGGTCTTGATGCTGATGCGCTTGTCCAGGCCGCGCAGCAACGCTCCGCCGCCGGCCATGTAGATGCCCGTCTTGTAGATGTCGGCGCTCAGTTCGGGCGGGGTGGCCTCCAGCGCGCTGAGGATGGCCTCCTCGATCTTGCTGATGCTCTTGTCCAGGGCCTGGGCGATCTCGCTGTAGGTGACGGTGATCTCCTTGGGGATGCCCGTCATCAGGTCGCGGCCCCGCACCGCATAGTCCGGCGGCGGGTTCTCCAGCTCGGTCATCGCCGCGCCCACCTCGATCTTGATCTGCTCGGCGGTGCGTTCGCCCACCAGGATGTTGTGCTGGCGGCGCATGTACTCCTCGATGTCCTGGGTGAACTCGTCACCCGCCACGCGGATGTTCTTGTCGCACACGATGCCGCCCAGGGCGATCACCGCGATCTCCGATGTGCCGCCGCCGATGTCGATGATCATGTTGCCCATCGGCTCCTCCACATCGATGCCGATGCCGATGGCCGCGGCCATGGGTTCGTGGATCAGGTACACCTCCTTGGCGCCGGCATGCTCGGCGCTGTCGCGCACGGCGCGCTTCTCCACCTCGGTGATGCCGCTGGGGATGCAGATCACCATGCGCAGGTTCGGCGTGAAGAGCTGCCGGCCGGGCTTGATCATCTTGATCATGCCCTTGATCATCTCCTCGGCGGCCTGGAAATCGGCGATCACGCCGTCGCGCAGGGGCCTCACCGTCTTGATGTTCTCGTGCGTCTTGCCATGCATCTGCTGCGCCTGGCGCCCGATGGCGATCACACGGCCCGTGGTGCGGTCCACCGCCACGATGCTCGGTTCATCCACCACCACCTTGTCGTTGTGGATGATCAGGGTGTTCGCCGTACCAAGGTCGATCGCGATCTCCTGGGTGAAGAAATTGAGCAGGCCCATGCGGACGCGTCAGTGTTTGAAGTGTCGGTTGCCGGTGATGCACATGGCCATCCCACGCTCGTCGCAGGCGTCCACGCTCTCCTGGTCCTTGATGCTGCCGCCCGGTTGCACCACCGCCGCGATCCCGGCGGCACCGGCGATGGTGACACAGTCCGGGAAGGGGAAGAAGGCATCGCTCGCCATCACCGCCCCGTGGAGGTCGAAGTTGAACTTGCGCGCCTTCGCGATGGCCTGTTCCAAGGCGTCCACCCGGCTCGTCTGGCCGGTTCCGCTCGCCAGCAGCTGCGCCCCCCTCGCCAGCACGATGGCGTTGCTCTTGGTGTGCTTCACCAGGATGTTGGCGAACACCAGGTCCTGCAGCTCAGCGTCCGTCGGTGCGCGGCGGGTGGCCGTGCGCATGTTCGACGGCCCGTCGATCACCTGGTCCGGAGCCTGTGCCAGTAGGCCGTTCAGGGCGGTGCGCCACTTGCGGGCCATCCGTCCATGGGCGAGGCGCTTGAGGATGATGCGGTTCTTCTTCCGGCGCAGCACGTCCAGCGCCTCGGGCGCGTAGCCCGGTGCGCAGATGATCTCGAAGAAGATGCTGTCGATGGCCTCGGCCGTGGCCCGATCGATCGGTGCGGTGGTGACGAGCACACCACCGAACGCGCTCACCGGATCGCCGGCCAGCGCGGCGTCCCAGGCCAGCTTCACCGTGGAGCGCACGGCGGCGCCACAGGCGTTGTTGTGCTTCAGGATGGCGAAGGGCACCCCGGGCAGCGTGGCCAGATCGTCGATCAGCTCCAATGCCGCATCGAGGTCGAGCAGGTTATTGTAGCTGAGCTCCTTGCCCTGCACCTGTTCGAAGAGGCCGTGCAGATCGCCGTGGAAGCTCGCCGCCTGGTGGGGGTTCTCGCCGTAGCGGAGCGTGTGCGTGGGCTGCCCGCTCAAGAGCGGCTGGTCCGCGGGTTCACCGGTGAACCAGGTACGGATGGCGCTGTCGTAGTGGCTGCTCACCCCGAAGGCGAGGCCCGCCAGGCGCTTTCGCTCGGCGAGGTCGGTGGTGCCGTCCTGGTCGCGGAGGATGCGCAGCAGGTCGCCATACTGGGCCTGTGAGGCGACGATCACCACGTCCGCGTGGTTCTTGGCCCCCGCCCGGATCAGGCTGATGCCGCCGATGTCGATCTTCTCGATGATGGCCGGTCCGCTGCCGCCGGCCGCCACTGTGGCCTCGAAGGGGTACAGGTCCACGACCACCAGGTCGATGGGGGGGATCGCGTACTCCTCAAGCTGCGCGACATCGCTCGCGAGGTCGCGCCGCCCCAGGATGCCGCCGAACACCTTCGGGTGCAGCGTCTTCACGCGCCCGCCCAGGATGCTGGGGTAGCTGGTGAGGTCCTCCACGGGTACCACGGGGATGCCCAGGCCTTCGATGAATTCCTGAGTGCCACCGGTGCTGTAGAGCGTGACCCCGAGCCGATGCAGTTCCTGGACGATGGGCTCCAGCCCGTCCTTGTGATAGACCGATATCAGTGCGCTGCCGATGCGCTTTGTTCCGCTCAACGTGCCCGGTGGTGGAGGATGGGCGCAAGTTTACGCCACGGCCAAGGGCACCTGATGGCCCGCACGGTCACGTTGCCCAAAGGTTACGAACAAGGTTGCCCACGGTCAGCGGGCGCGCAGCCCGAGCCGTTCGCGCACCCGGGCCAGGGTGGCGGTGGCGATGGCGCGCGCCTTGTCGGCGCCGATGCGCAATTGCCGCTCCATCTCGCCCCGGTCGGCCATCAGCCGGTCGTAGGTGGCCCGCTCGGTGCGGAACCCGTCGAGCAGCGCGGCGAGCAGCTCCTTCTTGGCGTGCCCGTAGCCGTAGCCGCCGGCGCGCAACTTCCCGGCCATGTCGGCCACCGCGTCCGCCGGGGCCACCAGCTTGAACAAGCGGTAGACCGTGTTCGCCTCGGGATCCTTCGGCGCCTCCAAGGGTGCGCTGTCCGTCACGATGCCCATCACCTCCTGCTTCAGCTCCTTCTCGGGGGCGAACAGGCGGATGAGGTTCCCCCGGCTCTTGCTCATCTTCTCCCCATCGGTGCCGGGCACGATCATCACGGCCTCGTCGATGCGCGCATCGGGCAGGACGAAGGTGTCGCCCATCTGGTGGTTGAACCGCTCGGCCACGTCCCGCGTGAACTCCAGGTGCTGCTTCTGGTCCTTGCCCACCGGCACCACCTCGGCATCGTACAGCAGGATGTCCGCCGCCATCAGCATCGGGTAGGTGAAGAGACCGCCGTTCACATCCTCCAGGCGGTCGGCCTTGTCCTTGAAGCTGTGCGCCAGCGCAAGGCGTGAGTAAGGAAAGAAGCAGCTGAGGTACCAGGCCAGTTCGGTGACCTCGGGCACGTCGCTCTGCCGGTAGAAGACGGTGCGCTCCGGGTCCAGCCCGCAGGCCAGCCACGCGGCCGCCACCCGGTCGGTGTTCTCGCGCATGGCCGCGGGGTCCTTCACCTGCGTGAGGGCGTGCAGGTCGGCGATGAACAGGAAGGAGCCGCCGGCGTCACGGTCCGCCAGGGACACCGCGGGGCGGATGGCGCCCAGCACGTTGCCGAGATGCGGGGTGCCAGTGCTCTGGATGCCGGTGAGGACGCGGGTCATGGATCGGGGCGCGCGAAGATAGCCGGTTAGCTTTGCGGCCTTTCCCCGACCATGCCTGCGCATCCGCACCATGACCGCCCGGCCATCCGCACGGGCGAGGAGCGCAGGAGCCCCGTGCTCAAATGGCTTTTCGCCCCCCTGCGGCTCGCGTACAAGCTGTGGTTCGGCCTGATGTTCTGGCTCAGCCTGCTGGTGCTGTACGTTCCGTTCAAGCTGCTGCTGCGACGGCCGAAGGGCTACCGGGCCGCCTTCCGGTTGAAGCGCGTGTGGGGCGCCTTCCTGCACTGGGCCGGGCTCTTTCCCCAGCACATCACCTGGCGCGGGCCCCTGCCCGAACCGCCCTACGTGGTGGTGAGCAACCACAGCAGCTACATCGACATCGTGCAGATGTTCAACCTCGTGCCGCACTACTTCCTGATGATGGGCAAGTACGAGCTGCAGCGGTGGCCCTTGTTCCGCATCTTCTTCAAGGACATGGACATCGCCGTGAACCGCGGCAGCCATGTGGAAGCGGCGAAGGCCTTCCGCCGCGCCGCCAAGGCGTTGGACAGCGGGGCCTGCGTGGTGCTCTTCCCCGAGGGCACGATCCCGCACACGGTGCCGCGCATGAAGCCGTTCAAGGACGGCGCCTTCCG
>JAEUSW010000154.1 GCA_016788285.1 Flavobacteriales bacterium | reverse complement strand
CGTGGAGGCGGAGAAGCCGTTCGGCCCGGTCCATGCGAACTGGAGCGCGCCGCTTCCACCGGTGGCACCGGCCGCGATGCTTCCGGCCTCGCTGCCGAAGCAGGGCAGGGTGAAGCCCCCGCCGAACACGGCGGCCTGCAGCTCCATGGTGATCGGCGGCGGCGCGGTGAGCGTCGCGCTGACCATGGCCGTGCAACCATTCATGTCGGTGATGGTGGCCGCGTAGGTGCCCGCAGCAAGGCCGATCGGGTCCTCGTCATTGCTCATGTAGCCGTTCGGGCCGCTCCAGACCACGGTGTACGGGGCGTGGCCGCCTTGCGGGGCCAGGTCGATGGATCCATCGGTGGCGCCGGCGCAGCTCACCCCGGTGCCTCCGCCGAGCACGCTCGTGGTGATGGTCCCGTCCACCGGTGCCGGTGCGGTGAGGGTGATGGTCTCCTGGGTGCTGCATCCCACGAGGTCGGTCACGTTGATCGTGTACGTGCCGGCCAGCAGGGCCGTGGGGTCCTGCACGTTGGCGGTGAAGCCATTGGGACCGCTCCAGCTGACAGCGTAGGGGGCGAGACCGCCCGCGATCGTGGCGTCCACCGATCCGGTGTACGCACCGTCACAGCTGGTGTTGGCACCACCCGGCCACACGCTGGCCAGCAGACCCACGTTCAGGGGCGCCGGTGCCACGAGCGAATACTGTTCAAGGTGGCCGCACCCGTTGGCGTCGGTGATGATCACGAAGTAGTTGCCCGCGGGCACCCCTGTGATGTCCTCATCGCTGCTGGCGAATCCGTTCGGCCCGGTCCAGCTGAACTGGTAGCCCGGGGTGCCTCCGGTCACGTCGATGTCCAGGGCTCCGTTGGAAGCACTGGCACAGCTCACCTGGTAACCGCCGGGGTAGCCGCTCATCAGCGAGCTCACCATGAACATGCCGGGTTCCTGCACGTTCACCGGGTGCACCGACGAGCAGCCGTTCGCATCGGTGATCGTGGCCACGTACACGCCGGCAGGCAGCTGGGCGATGTCCTCGCTCGTCGCACTGAAGCCGTTGGGACCGCTCCAGCTGACGCTCATCGGCGCGGTACCGCCGGCCGTGGAGAGGTCGATGGCACCGTCGGCGCTGCCCTGGCACAGGGCGTCCTGCACCAGTTGGGTGGTGCTGATGGCCGCGGGCTCATCGAGCACGAAGGTCGTGGTGGTGCTGCAGCCGTTGGCATCCAGCACGTTCACCTGATAGCTGCCGGCGGCAAGGCCGGTGGGGTCTTCCGAGGTGCTTGCGAACGCGCCGGGGCCGGTCCATTGGAACAGGTTCCCACCGGCGCCGCCGGTGATGCTGAGGTCGATGCTGCCGTCGGACGCGCCGGCACAGGAAACGGCCGTGCCGCCCACGGTGGTGCTCGGCACGCCGCTCGCGATGAGCGCGTCCGGTTCGGTGAGCGTCGTGCTCGCGTTCACCACGCAGCCATTGGCATCCGTGATGGTCGCCGTGTAGGTGCCTGCGGTCAGGTTGAACTGATCGGCACCCGTGGCCGTGAAGCCGTTGGGTCCGGTCCAGGTGACGCTGAACGGAGCGTTGCCGCCCACGAGGCTCAGGTCGATCGAACCGGTCGCGGCACCCTGGCAGCTGATCGCATCACCGCTCGCTGTCTGGCTGAGCGCGATGGACGAGCTGATCGGGTCGGGCTCCGCGAGGACGATGCTCGTTGTGGCGGTGCAGCCGTTCGCATCCGTGACCAGCAGGTCGTAGGTGCCGGCCTCCAGGCCGGAGAGGTCCTCGCTGGTGGAGGTGAACCCGTTGGGCCCGTTCCAGGCGAAGGTGAACGGCGCAGTGCCGCCGAAGATCGTGGCATCGATGACACCGTCCGATCCGCCGGCGCAGCTGATCTCGGTGCCGTTGTGCTTGGGCGCGATGGCCAGCACGTTCAGCGGAGCGGGTGCGTTCAGCGTCCAGGTCTCCGCCGCGGCGCATCCGTTCGCATCGGTCACCGTCATCGTGTATGTGCCTTCGGAAAGGCCCGTCAGGTCCTCATCCGTGCTGGTGAAGCCGCCGGGACCGGTCCAGGCATAGGTGTACGGTGGTGTGGCACCGGAGACGGTGACCGCGATGCTGCCGTCGGTGGCTCCCGCACAGCTCACACCGGCGCCGTTGATGTCGCTCAGGACGGCCGTGATGGTGAAGAGCCCGGGCTGTACGACGCTGAACGTGCGTTGGAGGCTGCATCCGTTCGCATCGGTCACCAGCACGGTGTACACGCCTGCCATGAGCCCGTTCACGTCAGCGGTGGCCGCGGAGAACCCGTTGGGCCCGGACCAGCTCGTCTGGTATGGGGCGGCGCCGCCGGTCACGTCCAGCTCGATCGCGCCGTCCGCGGCACCCTGGCAGGCGGCCGGTACGATCGTCGCCGTGGCATCCAGCATGGAGGGTTCGGTGAGGGTGAAGCCGGTGGTGGTGCTGCAGCCGTTGCCATCGCTCACCATCAGGGTGTACGACCCGGCGCTCAGGCCGGTCACATCCTCGAGGCCGGTCTGGTTGCCCCACTGGTCGGACCAGAAGTAGTTGTAGGGCCAGGTTCCACCGGTCACCGTCACATCGATCCATCCATCATCGCCGCCGTTGCAGGAGATGTTGGTGCCCGAGTGGTCGCTGAGCATGCCGGTGATGGCGAGCGGTGCGACAGGCTGGGTGATGGTCACCGGGATCTGCTTCGGGATCGCGCAGCCGTTGTTGTCCACCACGTTGGCGGTCCATGTGCCTGCGCTCAGACCTGCGGCGAGCGCTCCGGTCTGCGCAGGGACCGTGTTCCACGTGATGCTGAAGCTCCCGCTTCCGCCGGTCACCTCGATCTCGGCGAATCCGTCATTGCCCCCATGGCAGCTCACCATGCCCAGGTTCTCCACGTAGGGCTGGATGGTGGCGGCGGGCTGTGCGATGCTCACCACGGTGCTCGCACCGCAGCCGTTGGCGTCCTGCACCGTGGCGGTGTAGCTGCCGGCGAAGAGGTTCGAGGCGGTGGTGGCCGTCTGCACCGGCGCCGTGCTCCATGTGATGCTGTACGGTGCGGTCCCGCCCGTGGCGTTCACGGTGGCGGAGCCGGTATTGGCGCCGTGGCAGAGCACGTCCGTGATCACGGAGGCGGACAGTGCGAGCGGTGCGGCGGGCCCGCCGATGGGCACGGACGAGGACGCGGTGCATCCGTTCGCATCCGTCGCGGTCACCGACCAGTTGCCCTGGGC
>JAEUSW010000088.1 GCA_016788285.1 Flavobacteriales bacterium | reverse complement strand
GGCATCCACCTGTGCCAGTTGCGCTCCGAGGGTTTGGTGCTTGGCGAGGTCAAGCTCAACATCCAGCACTGATGAGCCGGATGTGGATTCTGCTCCCCGCTTTGGCGGGCAGCCTAATGGCAGACGGCCAGATCGGCTTTGTGGTCCACTACGATAGTGTGCAAAGTGGCCTGCCTGGACAACCGACGAGCGTTGCGGAGTTAAGCGATGGAGGTTTCCTGCTGTCCGGGATCCAATTCAGTCCCGGTACTACCGGCCAACTCCACGTCTTGCTACGTCGGACTGACCAATGGGGGCATGCAGTATCCGAGAGCGAGGTCCAAGGCAACGATCCATGGATCTACAACAATGGCACCCTCGGCGCCATGGTGAAGCTCGATACAGGGTTCGCCGAGGGGCTTACGCGCTATGATCCCAACGGATGGGCGTGTGACATGATGCTCTATTGGTTCGACGAGAACGGGGACACCGTACGCACCAGGAACCTGATGAGCTACACCAACACGGATTCCATCGTTGTTCAGCATCGCCAGACGATCCGATTGGCTGATGGCGGGTTCGCGCTCGGTGGCTTCTTCGATGCACCGGATGCATCAGCCCAAGCGCTATTGGTCCGCACCAATGCTAATGGCGATACGACATGGACAAGGAAGCTCGGTTACCAGAATCAGGCGGAGGAAATATGGAGTCTATGCGAACTCCCTGACCACGGCTTCGCCTTGAGCGTCGTCCATTCCGGCGGCGGTCCGTCGGACGACCACACGTTGATCCGAACGGACAGCATGGGCCATCAGCTTTGGCGTGTCCAGTATGGGGAATATGGTCAAGGTGTCCCGAGTGTTCGTTTCTCACCGGACAGCACCCTGATCACCTTCAGCGATCACAAGATGGACCTGGGTTCCAGCGCATGGCAGGAGATCGAGCTGCGCAAGTGGAACCTCACGGGTAGCTTGGTCTGGAGCAGATTCAGTCATCGAACACCCAATAGCAACACCTGGCCTAGAGATCTTGAGGTTCTCCCTGACGGTACCATCATCACGTCCATAGGCTATGGGCGCACGGCGATGATCGCCAAGTTCGATGCTAACGGGGATAGTATTTGGTCCCGCTTTTACTACGTGTTCAGTGAAACCAACAATTACAATGAGGCCATCATCAACGACATCGACCCGACCAGCGATGGGGGCTTCGTGATGTGCGGCTGGAAGATCCAGGACCAAGGCGATCCGACGGATGGCCTGCAGACCTGGTTCCTGATCAAGACCGACAGCCTGGGCTGTGGATCACCGGGCTGCCAGACGCTGGGCGTGAACGAGTTCGTCATCGGCCTACAGGAGCACTTGAAGATCTGGCCCAACCCCGTGGCTCAAGGCGGCACGGTCAACGTGGAACTGTCACCACCCGGCGGTGCGGACCTGGGCCCGGTGAAGCTGGTGGTGCAGGATGTCTTGGGGAGGGAAGTACGAAGAGATGTCATGGTGAGAACGGTCAATGGGGTGCGGACCACGTTCGCGCCTTCCTCCGGTGCTACGCACTTGGCATCCGGCACCTACCTGTTGCACTTGGTAAGCGACGGGAAGTGGCTGGCGGGTGAAAAATTGGTGATCGAATGAGAGCGAACCTATGGCCAGAGCGCCTCACGCTGGACCTCGGCGGCCAGGCCGACGGCCTCTACCTGGTGGACCTGCGGCAGAACGACCGCCGCGTGGTGCAGCGCCTGCTGCTGGAGCGCTGAGCGCGACCGGATCTCGATCCCGGAAGGCGGCCCTGTGGCCGCCTTCCGCTTTTCGGCCCGCTCGTACCTTGCGGCAACGCCGGGAGCACCCGGCTCGTCCTTCCACCGAACCCACCGCCATGCACCGGACCACGACCCTGCTCGGCCTGTTGGCCGCTCCCCTGCTCACCCTGGCCCAGCCTGCGTTCGGTGGCCGTCCCTTCGGGTTGTCCGCGCCGAAATACGGCCTGCCCGCCCCGCAGCAGGTGACCCTGCCCGAGGTGGACGTGGCGGCCCGGCTGGCCGAGGATGCGCTCCACGCCCAGGAGGGACGGCCCGGTCCGGCGCGGTTCGGGGTGGTGCACACCACCGCGTTCGACCTGCAGCAGCACGGCAGCTGGCACGCGGGGCCCGATGGCCTCCGCATCTGGCAGCTCGCTCTGCACTGTCCCGGCGCCCAAGCGGTGGGGCTCACCTTCACCGACTTCCGCCTCCCCGAGGGGGTGCGCGTCTTCCTGTACGACCCGATCGGTCCCTACCGCGGGGCCTTCACGGCGGCGAGCGCACCCGGGATGATGAGCATGGGCACCGTGCCGCTGGCGGGCAGCACCGTGGTGGTGGAAGTGCAGGAACCCGCCGCCGTGGCGGGCCTCACCCGGCTCACCATCGGGGAGGTGATCCATGCCTACCGCGATCCCTTCGGCGGGGCCAAGGGCTTCGGCGACAGCGGCTCGTGCAACATCAACGTCATCTGCCCCGATGGTGACCCGTGGCGCGACCAGATCCGCAGCGTGGCCCTGATCCTGGCCGGCGGCGGCACCTGCACCGGCCAGCTGCTGAACAACTGCGCCGAGGACGGCACGCCCTACTTCCTCACCGCCAACCACTGCGTCAGCGGCAGCACGGCCAACTGGGTCTTCGTGTTCAACTGGGACAGCCCCACCTGCACCCCGACCAACAACGCGCCGGACAACGAGACGGTGGCCGGCAGCACGCTGCTGGTGAACGACCCCGGCACCGATGTGGCGCTGCTGGAGCTGAGCGCCGCGCCTCCGGACACCTTCAACGTGTACTACTCCGGATGGGACAACAGCGGCGCCTTCCCGGACAGCCTGGTGGGCATCCACCATCCGCGCGGCGACATCAAGAAGATCAGCCGCGACCTGGACCCGCCGTTGCAGGGCACCTTCGGCAGCCCGCCCGCGCAGTGCTGGCACATCCAGGCCTGGGACCACGGCACCACCGAGCCCGGTTCCAGCGGCAGCGGCGTATGGGACCAGAACAAGCGCCTGGTGGGCCAGCTCTTCGGTGGCCAGGCCGACTGCAGCAACAGCGTGAACGACTACTATGGCCGCTTCGACCTGAGCTGGCCCCTGCTGGAGCCTCACCTGGGCACCTGCGGCAGCACGCTGGACGGCTGGGACCCCAACGGCACCACGCCGGTGACGAACGACGCAGCGGTGACGGCCATCTTCGACCTGCCCGAACAGCTCTGTGGCATCGACAGCGTCACCCCTTACGTGACCCTGAAGAACAACGGCACGGGGGTCCTCACGAGCGCCACCCTGCTGGTGACGGTGGACGCCGGAGCCCCCACCCCGCAGCCCTGGAGCGGTTCCCTGCAGCCCGGACAGACGATGAACGTGCCCCTCGGCACGATCTACATCGGCAACGGCACGCACACGCTCACGGTGGCCAGCAGCCAGCCCAACGGCCTGCCCGACGGCAACCCCGCCAACGACGCCAGCAGCCTGGAGTTCCTGGTCGCTTTCCCGGCGCAGGACGTGTCCATCCTGCTCACACTGGATGCCTGGGGCAGCGAGACCACGTGGGAGCTGACCACCGACCAGGGCACGGTGATCGACGACGGCGGCCCCTACCAGAACGGCGCTCCCGAGGAGGTTGTGGAGCTCGGGTACTGCCTGGGTGACGGGTGCTACGTGTTCACGATCGAGGACGTGGCGGGCGATGGCATCTGCTGCGACTACGGCAACGGTGGTCTGGTCGTCCTCGACGGCGACAGCGTTCTGATGGCCGAGAGCGACGGCCAGTTCACGGACCTGGAGGAGGTCACCTTCTGCATCACGGGCACCGGCATCGCCTCGCGCGATGACGCGGCCGCCTTCACCCTCTGGCCCAACCCGGCGAACGACCAGCTCACCGTGGAGTGTGCCTGGGCCGAACGGATCACCGTCCACGACCTGACGGGACGCCCGATGCGGGTCCATGGGGTGCGCGCTGGAGCGGTGCGCCATGCGGTGGACATCACCACGCTGGCGGCCGGCGGCTACGTGGTGGAATGCGTGGGCGGAGGCCTCCGGCGCGCCCTGCCGCTGTTGGTGCGGCGCTGAGGTTCAATAGCGCCAGGCGTAGTACACCAGCTTCAGGTACTCATTGGCGAGCATCACGAGGCCATCCTCGTAGCGCCACCATTCCTCCTCGCGGAAGAGCACCGCCGGTGCGCCGTGCAGGAGCACGGTGATGCCGCGGGCCTGCGGATGGCGGGCGAACACCCGATGGATCCTCCGCAGGTGGAAACGCGAGGAGAGGATCATGATGGTGTCGTGCCCGGCGCGATGCGCGTGGACCAGCACCGCATCGGCCTCTTCGGCCGTGCTGGTCCCGTAGTGCAGGGCGGAGCCACGGCCCGGAGGCAGGCCGGCCCGCTGCGAGGCGAGCAGGGAGACATCCGCCTCAGGCAGCAGCAGACCCACCGACTCCAACGAGGTGGGGATGTTGGAACCGGTGAACCAGGCATGGTCGCACCATCCGGCCTGCATCACCCGGGCGGCCTCGCGGCCCCGGTCCAGCGAGGCGCCGCCCAGCACGTAGAGGGCATCGGCGTGGCGGAGCGCATCCTCGCGGATCAGAACAGCGCCGAGGCCGCGCAGCAACGGCACCCGGAAGGCCCAGAGACCGCCTGCGGCGCACACGACGACGAGCAGCACGGAGAGCACGCGGCCGGGAAGCGGGCGAACGGACATGCGCCGGTGGTCAATAGGCCCCGCTGCGCCGGCGCAGGGCCCACTCCAGGGTGAGCAGCGCCAGGAACAGCAGGAAGGGCCAGCGCAGGGCGATGAGGTCGGTGGTGCTGGCGTACGCGTGGCTGCGCGGGGCGAGCCGTTGATCGGCCAGGAGCAGTTCACGCAGGTCGTCCAGCCCGCCCGGACGCACCATGCGACCCCCGGTGCCGGCCGCGAGATCGGCGAGCAGGCCGTGGTCCGCCACGGTCCGCACCGATTCCACTTGCACGGGTCGCACCACGAACTCGCCGTTGGCCGTGAAGGCGGCGCCATCGTAGCTGGTGCGCGCGGTGTAGGTGTAGCGGCCCGGCGCCGCACCGTTGATCACCAGGCGGTGCCCGCGTCCGCTGCGGCTGAACGTGTACGGACGCTCCAGGCCCTGCTCGTCCTTGAGCACGAGGCCCACCTCGGCGTCGTCCACCAGCTCGAAGGCCGCATCGTACAGCTCGGCCTGCAGCTCCACGGGTTCCTGGTCGTCGAACACATCGGCGTGCTGGACGCGGAAGCGGTCGGCCGATGAGCGGTTGGCCATCAGCTGCACCAGCTTGCGGAAGAAGCCGTCGAACCGGTCGGTGCCACCGTTCTGTTGCTGATCGGCCAGCCGCCAGCGCCAGAGGCCTTCGCCCGTGATCACGGCCGCACGCGGCCCGGTCTGCGGGCGCTGCACCAGCAGCAACGGCTGGTCGGTGCTCACCAGGCCGATCCGTTGGCGGAAACCGACCACGGCGCCGGGTCCGGCCTGATACTGCGCAAAGGGCACTTGCAACGGCGGGAAGCGTTCGAAGGTCTGGGCCGTGGCCGGGTCCACCTGGAACAGGGCGAACGACGGCTCGAACAGCGGCCGGGCATCGGTGAGGGCGGTGCGTTGGGCCCCCTCCATCCGCAGGCCGATCCCGAGGCTGTTCACGGCTTCCGCATCGACCTCGGTGCCGAGGATGAACAGCACGGGCACGTTCCGCTCCCGGCACCGCGCGATCAGCGCCCGGCCGTCCTGTCGCACGTTGGGGATCCGGTGCAGCACCACCAGGTCGAAGGTGGCCACGTCCGCCGGAGCCTTGTCCATCGTGGCCGTGGTCACCGTGTAGGCCTCGGAGCCCGAGAGGGCGCGGGCCAGGGCGCCCAGGTCGGGATGCGGGCCATCGGCCAGCAGCAGGATGCGCTGCCGGTCGTCGAGCACCTGCACCACCACCTCGGCGCTGTTGTTGCGGTCGGAATGCTCGCCCTCCACCGCGCGCAGCACCACGCGGAAGCGCTGCATGCCACTGGCGGTGGCCTTCACCAGCAGGGGCACCTGCTGGAGGTACGGATCCCCGGTCACCACCACCTCGCGCTCCACGAGCACCTGCGCGCCTTGCTCCACCACCAGCCGGGTGCGCCGGCCCTGCAGATGGTGGGCCTCGATGCGGACCAGCACCGGGAACTCGTTGCCCAGGTAGGCCACGCGGTTGGCCTCCACGGCGCGCACGAGCAGATCGGGGCGCACGGTGGTGTCGCCCAAGGCGATGGTGTGCACGGGCACGCCCAGCCGGGCGGCCTCGTGGCGCGGGTCGCGACCGCGGTTGATGATGCCGTCGCCGTCCAGGATCACCGCGCCCAGGTCGGGACCGGCGAAGCGGTCGTGCACCTCGCGCAGCAGCGCGGCCATGTCCGTTCGATTGGCCCGCTGGGCGCGGTCGATGCCCTCCTCCACCTCACGGCCGTAGGTGAAGGTGCGCACGTCGAAACGCTCACCCAGGGCGGAGACCAGCGCATCGAGCTCCGCCGCGTAGGCGGTGCGCAGGGCGGCCGTGTCCCCGGCGAGCAGCAGGGACGAACTGCCGTCGTGCGCCAGCACCACCACCGGCTTGCGCACCTCGCGCACCCAAGCCCGCACGAGGGGGCCCAGCAGCAGGAAGGCGAGCAGCGCCACCACGGTCGCGCGGGTCACCGCCAGGGTCCACAGCAGACCGCGGCTCCAGCCCTGGGTGCGGGCGGCGCCCCGGTACAACAGCCCGGCGTAGGCGATGCCCAGCAGGATGCACACCGGGATGAGCCAGGGGCTGTGGGTGAGGGTCAGGTCCACGGGGTGCAAAGGTCAGGGTTCCGCGCGGGCGTTCGATGCAGGGGACATCCCGCACGTCCCGGCGCGGCGTGCTCCGGGTGCTTCCGGGATGTGCCGATGGCGCTGCGGCTCAGGTGAGCATGCCCCCGCACACGTGCAGCGTCTGTCCGGTGACGTAGGTGCTGAGGTCGCTGGCGAAGTAGACGCAGGCGTTGGCCACGTCGGTGGGCGTTCCGCCGCGCTTCAGGGGGATGCCTTCGCGCCACTGCTCCACCACCTTGGGGTCGAGCGCGCCGGTCATCTCGGTCTCGATGAATCCCGGGGCGATGGCGTTGCTGCGGATGTTGCGGCTGCCCAGCTCCAGGGCCACGCTCTTGGTGAAGCCGATGATGCCGGCCTTGCTGGCCGCATAATTGGCCTGCCCGGCGTTGCCCTTCACCCCCACCACGCTGCTCATGTTGATGATGCTGCCGCTGCGCTGCTTGAGCATGGTGCGCATCACGGCCTTCGTCATGTTGAACACGCTCTTCAGGTTGGTGTCCATCACGGCGTCCCAGTCGGCCTCGCTCATGCGCATCAGCAGTTGGTCCTTGGTGATGCCCGCGTTGTTCACCAGCACGTCCAGGCGGCCCCAGGCGGTGGTCACCTGGTCCACCGCGGCCTGTGCGGCATCGAACTGGGCGGCGTCGCTCTGGATGGCCATCACCTTCCTGGCGGAGCGGGCGGCGAGCTCAGCGGCCAGCGCGTTCGCCTTCTCGGGGCTGCTGACGAAGGTGAAGGCCACATCGGCCCCTTCCTCCAGGAAACGTTCCACGATGCCGCGGCCGATGCCGCGCGATCCGCCGGTGATGAGGGCCACCTTGCCGTCCAACAGTCCCATGTGTGCTTGGGCCGGATCCCGGTGGAACCGGCGGTGGCTAAGGTAGCGGCGCAGGCGATCGGCCGGACATCGCAGGCGGGGCGGCCGGTTCCGGGCCGCGGTCGTGCGGCGGTCCGGTCTCCCACGGGTCTCCCGAATATCCGGGATGAAGACCACGGTGTTCGGGCAAAGGGCCGTAATTTTCACAGCACAAAGCCAGACCCGATGCGTAGATCCCTACACCTGAACACGGCCGGCGGCATGATCGCCCTGGCCGCCCTGCTGTCCCTGAGCCCCCTTCTGCACGCGCAGGAGGTGGGCCGATCCCTGCCTGCCGCCACCGCCCAGGTGAACGGCACCACGAACGCCGGTCAGCGTTCCCCGGTGATGGCGGCGACCCTGAAGGGCGAGGCGCGGATCGACATGAGCACCACACGCTGGGCGAACCGGGTGAGCCGGATGAGCCCGGCCAACCCGCGGCTGCCCGAGGTGGAGGCCATCAAGCAGGCCAAGTGGCCCGCCAAGGTCGCCAGCTTCCGCGGTGGGTCCGGCGAACCGGTGATGCCCAAGGCCGTGACGCCCGCGATCGGGGTCAACATGGAGGCCAACTGGAGCCAGGTGAGCACTCCGCCGGACAACACGATGGCCATCTCCAACGGCGGCCAGATCGTGACCTGCAACAACGATGGCATCGAGCTCTACAACGCGAACGGCCAGTTCCTGGCCTCCACGTTCTGGCCCGACTTCTTCAACGACCCGCAGCTGAACGCGAACATCTACGACCCGAAGGTGATCTACGACCCGCAGGCCGACCGGTTCTTCCTGACGGTGCTGCACGGCACCACCTCCAGCAACAGCCTCCTGCTGCTCTGCTTCAGCAAGACGAACAACCCGCAGGACGGCTGGTGGATCTACTACCTGCCGGGCAGCCCCTTGAGCAACGGCACCTGGTTCGATTACCCGAGCATCGGGGTGTCGAACAACGAGGTGTACGTGTCGGGCAACCTGTTCACCGACGGCAACAACCAGTTCCAGCAGGCGATCCTGTTCCAGATCACCAAGAGCGGCGGGTACAATGGTGCCGCCAACCTCGACTGGATCTACTGGTACAACCTGAGCAACCAGCCCTTCGCCGCCTTCACGGTGGTGCCGGTGAGCGGCGGTCAGGCCAACTACGGACCGGGCATCCTGCTGCTGAGCGGCAACAGCCCCGGCGCCAGCAGCCTGCGCTTGTGGGACCTGACGGACGACCTCACGGGCAACCCGGCCCTGAACGTGTACGACGTGTCCACCCAGCAGTATTCCCCGGCGGCCCCGGCCCAGATGCCCGGCAACCCCGACGAGCTGAGCAACGGCGACTGCCGCATGCTGAGCACCTTCTTCATGAACGGCCTGGTGCACTACACCTTCTGCACGGACATCGGCGGCGGTTGGAACGGCCTGCGCTACGGGCGGATCAACATCAACAACCTGAGCGACCAGCGCACCAACCTGGGGCAGCAGGGCACGGCCGACCTGTGCTACCCCGCGCTCGCCTCGTACTCCACCAGCAACAACGACCCGAGCGTGATGATCGCGTTCACGCGCAGCTCCGCGCAGGTGTACCCCGAGGTGCGTGTGGTGAACGTGGATGCCAGCCTGCAGTGGTCGAACAGCACCCTGGTGAAGTCCGGGGAGACGTATGTGGACTTCCTGCAAGGCGCCGAGCGGTGGGGCGACTACACCGGCATGGCCCGGCGCCACAACGCGAATCCGCCGCGCGTCTGGCTGGCGGCCTGCTACGGTTCGAACATCCAGGGCGGCCTGCAGAACACCTGGAAGACCTGGGTGGCCGAGGTGGGCGATGGAGGGTCCTCCTCGGTTCCCGAGCAGACGCAGGCGATGGCGGTGTCCGTGGCCCCCAACCCCACGGTCGACCTCTTCCGGCTCACCTTCCACATCGATGCGTTCGCGATCTACACCATCGAGGTGCTCGACCTCAACGGCCGCGTGGTGAAGACGCTGTACCAGGACGGGCTCACCGCGGGCGACCACCAGCTGTCCTTCAACCGCCAGGCGTTGAGCGCCGGCCAATACGTCATCGGCATCCGCAACGGATCACAACCCATCGCGCATGAGCCCCTCGTCATCCATTAGTGTGGTGCTCGCCGCGCTGTTCATGGCGTGCTGCGGGCAGAAGGGCGCCGCCGACGGCAGCGCCGCTCCGGCATCGGGCGGCCCGCAGAAGGTGGTGGTGAAGGACGGGGACCGCACGGAGGCCCCGCGCCCCGGCAGCAACGATCCCGCCGCGCTCGACAGCATCAAGCAGGAGAAGGCCAGGGAGAGGAACAAGCCCTGAGCCGGAAGTTCCGACCAGCAGAAAGGCCCCGCTCATTGAGCGGGGCCTTTGCGTTCGGAGGGGATCGAGGCGGAAAGGGTCGCAGGCCTTCAGCCCAGCACCTCCTTCACCTTGGCGCCGGCGGCCCATCGGTGATCGGCGAACACCAGGCCCCTTCCGGGAACGTCCTCTGAAGAAGCAACACTACAGAATCCAACATAGGACCGGCAAAATCGCCGGGATAGTGGATCACTGGCCCCAGAGCATTGTGGCACAGAATGTCCAGTCGGATGGGATCCCCTTCGCCCAGCTCGAACACCACGTCGAAAGAGCCCTTGCTCTGTCGGCCAACGACCTCTGGAATGCGCTCCACCTGGTCAAGATCATGTGCCAACCTCGAGAGAAAGAGGCTATCCGTGGACTGGAACCAAGCCCCCTTTGCATCCCTGAACCGCGCTCCAATGATATCCCTGTTGTGTAGATCGCCGATCGGCATGTAGGCCTTCGGCCAAACCCACCAAGCCACCAAGGCCAAGGCCAGCGTAACGAACAGGATCGCGTTCGCTCGCTCCTTCACCGGCGCCTTATGCCAATACCTCCTTCACCTTCGCGCCGATGGTGGCGGGGCTGTCCACCACGTGGATGCCGCATTCGCGCATCACGGCCTTCTTGGCGGCGGCGCTCTCGTCGGCACCGCTGACGATGGCGCCGGCGTGGCCCATGGTGCGGCCCTTGGGTGCGGTCTCACCGGCGATGAAGCCGATCACAGGCTTCTTGCAATTGGCCTTGATCCACCGCGCGGCCTGGATCTCCAGGTCGCCGCCGATCTCACCGATCATCACGATGGCCTTGGTCTCGGGGTCGTTGGCGAAGAGCTGC
>JAEUSW010000023.1 GCA_016788285.1 Flavobacteriales bacterium | reverse complement strand
GGGCCAGCAAGGCGGCCAACCCGGTCCAGAGCATCCAGCGTTTCATGGGCGTTCGTTCAGCAGCGTGCCGTTGAGGCGCGCCAGTTCCAGTTGGGCCTTGCGCAGTTGCACCAAGGCATCGATGTACAGCTGTTGGCCTTCACGCACGGCCTGGTCGGCCAGCACCAGGTCGGTGAGGGTGGCGAGACCCTCGGTGTGTTGCAGCAATGTGCTGCGGCGGATCCGTTCTGCGAGTGCCAACTGGGCCTCCGCATCGGAGAGCGTTCGCAGGGCAAGGGCCTCATCCCGGGTGGCGCGTCGCTGCTCCAAGCCTTCGCGGTCGGCCACGGCATCGCGCAGCAGACCAGCACGCTCCAGTTCCAGCTCCTTCTGCCGCACCTTTTTGGTGATCACCGTGCCATTGAAGAGCGGCACGTGCAGGGTGGCACCGAAGTAACTCACTGGATAGAGGTCGTAGCGGCCCCCGCTGGCTATGGGCCCAAAGCCCGTGTTGCCATACAGCCCGTAGCCATGGAGCGAAGGCAGACGGGAACGCTTCAACAGACGGATCTCCGCTTGGCGCAGCAGCACACCCTGCTCGGCGATCCGCAGGCCGGCGGTGGCCTTCGGCGTGGCTTGTGTTTGTTGCACGGGTGCGGATGCGGGCTCGGTGGCCAACGGGGCATCCGGCGGCAGGCCCATCATCAGGCGCAGCAGGTCCAGCACCTGTTCGTGTTGCGCCACCAAGCGCTCCCGCTGGGTACGCAGCTGATCACGCTGCAAGCGCAGGCGGTCCACGTCGGTGCCCCGCGCCAGCAACTGGGCATGGAGCAGTTCCACGTTGCGCAGCATCGCCTCGGTGCTCAGCAGGTTGCTGTCCAGAAAGGTGCGCCGTGCCTGCAGCACCTGTGCGTTGTAGTAGGCATTGCTCAGTTCCAGTACCACCTCCTCGCGGCTCCGTTCGCGTTGCATGCCGGCCATTCGCTCCGCCTCGCGCGCCACGTGGATGCCCTCCCAGCTGCCCACATCCACCAGTGGCAGTTGGGCCTGCACGTTCAGCGTGATGTTGTTCGGCGTCCCGAACTGGATCTCGCGGTACACGCCTTCCGGTCCGCCGAAGAAGGAGGCGGGCAGCAACTGGTAGGGCAGGTCGGCATAGTGGCGCATGTCGGCCACACCACGCACCTTGGGCAGCAGGTTGGCCTGTTGCTCGTCCACGCGCGCCTCGGCCATGCGTAGATCGATGTCGGCCGAACGCGATCGTTGGTCGTGGGCCAGCGCCAGGTCGATGCACTCCTGGAGAGAACGCTCCGGCACCTCCGGCTGCGCCGTGGCGACCAAGCTGGCGACGAGCCATGCCGCGCTCAATAGGAAGCGTATGGAAAAAGCCGCGCGCATCACTCGAAGTAGTTGCCGTAGGCGGCCAGGTGCTCGCCCAGTGCGGTGCGCTGCGCCTCGGTGGCCGCGAAGTCGCGCAGTTGGTGGTGGATGGGCAGTAGGTAGTTGTGCAGCTGGTTGTGCGCCTCGCCCTCCATGGTGCAACGCTCGAAGATGAGCCCGAACTCCGCTTCCAGCGTGTCCTTCAGGACCGTGGGGTCGCCGGTCGCGGGGTCGTAGGCGCTGAGGATGGTTACCATGTTGGCGATACCGGTGGTGGTCTCGGGATTGGCCTTCCAGCGCTGGCCGTTGTCGAGCGTCACGGAGGGCAGGGCGTCGTGGTCCGTGGCCGGGGTGCTGTCCGGTGCGACGGCTGCGTGATCGGAATGTCCGGCCGCATCATGGCTGTGTTCGCCGCAACTGCTGTGCAGGGTGGCGATGGCAAGGAACAGGAGGGGAAGGAGGAAGCGGTTCATGGGTTCGGGAGTGTGGCGGGTTGGTGGGATAGGCGCAAGGCCCGGTGCGCGATGATGTAGAAGGCCGATGTGAGCAGCGTGCGGAATGTGAGCGCCCCGAGGGTGGCCGTGCGGTATGCACCACCTGTTATGATATGCTGCGCGAGCAGCAGGGCGCCTACGAGCAGCACGACGACCGCGGTCGCAAGCAGCAGGGCCGACCAGCGGCGCTTCATCAGCAGGCCCGCGCCGGCGGGCAGATAGAGCAGGGAGGCGATCAGGTTGGCGACCACCACCGCAGGCACGTAGGGAGACTCACGCTCGCGGATCCCGAAGAGGTCCAGCAGCACGGAGGTGCTCAGGAACAGGGTGAGCGCGCCAAAGGCGATGATCGCCAGGCCGAGGATGACGCGTTTGAGCTTGCCGGGTTCCATGGCGGTTCAGCGGGTGATGAGGTCCAGGGCGGCACCGATCAGGGCCCTGCCTTTTTTGCGCACATCGAAGGAGCGGCCGCTCATGCGCCATTGCAGCATGTGCAGGCGGAAGGTGCCCATGATGATGTGGCTGAGCGTCTCGGCCGAGTGGTCCGAGGTGAAGACCCCCGACCGTTGCCCCTCCTTGATGGCGTTGAGCAGGTGGCGGCGTTTCACCACCATGATGCGTTCAATGCCGGCATCGATGCCGTGCGAGGCCTCCAGCACCCCGGTGGCGAAGATGGCCATGAGGTATTGGGGGTTCTTCTGGAAGTATGTGAACTGGCTGTCGAACATGGCACGCACGCGCTCCTTGGGGTCCGGGTGGGTCTCGGCCAAGGCGGCCAGGCGCTCGTCGATGTTCGCGGCGAGGTGATGCAGCATGGTCACCAGGATCTCCTCCTTGCTGGCGAAGTGGCGGTAGAGGGCGGCCTCGGTGAAATGCATGCGCTCGGCCAGGCGCTTGGTGGTGAGGGCCGCGAAGCCAGCCTCCGTCACCAGTTGTCCGGCGGCTTCAATAATCTCGAGTTGGCGGGGCTTAATGTCCATGGGAAGGCTTGAGGTTGAAGAAGGCAGTGCCGAGCAGGAAGACCGCGGCCATCATGGCCAGCGCGCCGATGAGGACGAACACGGGGGGCGCTCCGAGGTACACTTCGGCGAGGATGCCCACGGGCATCAGCAGGCCGATGAGCCCGAGCCAGGAGGTGAGGGCGGACCAGCGCAACCGCTCGCCGAAGTGGAGCAGCAGGTAGCCCATCACCACGTTGAGGAAGGCGAAGAGGTTGCCGTGCACGTGCGCGAGCCGGGCCTCGAAGTGCTTGCCCACGCTGTAGCTGTCCACCCAGGCCTGCTTGTCGGGTGCGAAGTCGCGGAGGTAGATGAGCAGGAAGCCATAGAGCATGAAGGCCCCCATGGTGAGGAAGCCGATGGCGATGTTGCGTTGTCCGTTCATGGGGAGGTCGGTTTGAACGGCACAAAGTAAGTGAATACTAACTGACTGGTTTGGTGACGATCGTCACTTGTCTATCAGGATAGCATGGGAACGGCCCTCAAGCCCCGTGATGAAGTGGGCGTTCGGTGCCGGTCTCTTTGTTCGAGGCATAGAACATCAGCAGCTGGCAATGGGTAACGGACCCTCCGTTCCGCGGAGGATCAAGCCTCTCTGTCGAAGGGGTCAGCGTGAATGCTGATGCCGGTCAGGTCGGTCGGGAGCATGTGGGAGCATCTTTGTCCGCATCAAGCCTGTCATCATGGACAAGAGGATGACATGGACACTTCGGATCCTTTCTCCAAAGCTGTAGCCCGGTATGAGGCCTGGTTCGAGCGGCACCCGCATGCGTATGCGGCAGAGCTTGCCGCCGTGCGGGCGTTCATCCCGGCCGGGGTGGACGGCGTTGAGGTGGGCGTGGGCACCGGCCGGTTCGCGGCTCCGCTGGGCATCCGCACCGGTGTGGAGCCTTCCGAGGAAATGTCGGCGCTGGCCCGGGAGCGTGGTGTGAAGGTGGTGAAGGGCACTGCGGAACAGCTGCCCTTTGCTGATGAGCGCTTCGACGTGGTGCTGATGGTGACCACACTGTGCTTCGTGCCTGACGCGGACCAAGCGATCGATGAGGCCTTGCGGGTGTTGCGGCCCGGCGGCAGGCTGGTGGTGGGCATCATTGATCGCGACAGCGTGCTGGGTGCGCGCTACGAAGCGAAAAAGGCCGGGCATCTGTTCTACCACGACGCTCGATTCCATTCCGCTGCGGAGGTGGCCGCGCTGCTCGCCGGCCACGGGTGCGTGGACATCGAGAGCCGCCAGACCCTCTTTTCCGACCCGGATGCCATGACCGCACCGGATGCCGAGCTACCCGGGTATGGGCAAGGAGGCTTTGTCGTGTTCAAGGCGGTGAAACCAATTCCTGCAAGGCTATGACAACCCTCATCATCATCAATGACCCACCCTACGGCACCGAGAAGGCCTACAATGCCCTGCGGCTGGCCATGGCCCTGCAGAAGGACCATGCCGAGGTGCATATACAGGTCTTCCTGATGGCCGATGCCGTGCACTGCGCAATGGCCGGGCAGAACACGCCACAGGGCTACTACAACCTGGAACGCATGCTGAAGAGCGTGCTGCTGAAAGGCGAGGTAAAGGCATGCGGTAGTTGCATGGATGCGCGCGGCGTGAAGGAGGAAGAGTTCGTGCCGGGCGTGAAGCGCAGCACCATGGATGAACTGGCGGCTTGGACTGCAGCGGCGGACAAGGTGCTGGTGTTCTGAGCGCGCTTCTTCGCGGCACCACTAAAGGAACCTTACTCGCCGATGACCGATAAGCTCAAGGACCTACCGGGCTGGGCTGATCGTGTTCACGGTAGGTGGGGAGGATGGCCAGGCCATATTGCGGCGTACGTTGCAAAGCGGATCCACTTCACCGAGTAATTCAGATAGCACCATGGGAACCAACGACTTTGATGCGAAACAGCATTGGGAGGCGATCTATGCAAAGAAAGGCCTGCAGGACACGAGCTGGTTCCAAGCGATGCCCAAGGTGTCACTGGAGCTTCTGGCCGAGCATCGCGTGCCACCGACAGCCCGCATGATCGATGTGGGTGGCGGTGACAGCCTGCTGGTGGACCACCTGCTGGAGCGCGGGTACACGGATGTCACCGTGCTCGATATCAGCGGCATCGCATTGGCCAAGGCACGGGAGCGCCTGGGTGAGGCGGGTGCATCCGTTCATTGGATCGAAGGTGATGCGACCCGCTTTGACGCACCGGCACCGTTCGAGGTGTGGCATGACCGGGCGGTGTTCCATTTCCTGACCACGGATGCCGATGTGGACCTCTACCTGGAAAGGCTTTCACAACTGTTGACACCTGGAGGCCTTTTGATCCTCGGCACCTTCAGCGAGGATGGTCCGGAGAAATGCAGTGGCATTCCGGTGCACCGCTACAGCGAGGCGGAAATGGTGGAGCGCCTTCAACACTTGTGCGTCCGCATCAAGTGTTTCAAAGTGGACCATGTGACACCCTTCGATACGGTCCAGAACTTCCTCTTCTGTGCCTTTCGGAGGGCCGGGGGCGCGTCGCCCATCGCGTGAACGCCTCAGCTCACCGCATCACACTGTCCCCCCGCACAACCACTAGGTGCGCCCGAAACCATGGAGATGGTGCGCCTGGCCATTCCCCGCCGCGTGTACACGCAGAGCCAGCTGGAGTACGTGGCCGAGACCTTCGAGGAGGTGATGCGCACGCGCGAACTGGTACGGGGCTACCGCATCGTCAAGGAGCCGCGGTTCCTCCGACACTTCACGGCGCATTTCGAGCAGCTCTAAGGGAGGGTGTGACCCATGGCCGCGCGCGAAGACCAACGAGCGGGCCGAGCGTTCCAGCGCAGCTGTTTCGGGCCGGCGGGCGTCCATGACGTTCCGGAGGCAGCTCCATCGTCGGAGCCTCCTCGCTGCATGTGGCTGCCCGGTCGCCCTTTCAACAGGCTGCCGAATCGCACCCTTGGGCGAGGCGCAGTTCCTTCTCCAACGCCTTCGCCTTGGGGAACAGGATGTTGTTCTCCAGATGGATGTGGCGGTGCAGGTCCTCCTCGAACTCGTGCAGCATAGCGTAGGCTGTGGCGTAGGTGGTGCAGCCGTCGGGCGGGTTGGTGTAGTTGCCGCTCAATTCGGCGATGCGGCGGAAGCGTTCACCCTCCGCATCGTGCTCGTGCTCCATCATGGCGATGGGGTTGTCCACGGTGCCGAAATGAGGGGTGGGCAACGGTAGGTCGAGCAGCCGGGCCTTCTCCAGTTGGTTGATGAAGGGGAAGAGCACGAGTTCCTCCTTCTTCATGTGAGCGGCCATGGCCCCGGCGCATTCCTGGAATTCGCGCTGGATGTCGAATAGCTCGGGGTGGCGGTCGCCGTGCACCTTGCAGAGCTTGTCCAGGAACTGAAGCAGGGTGGTGCTGCGGCTTTCCACGTAGCGGTGGTGTACGCGTTCGATGTGCTCGATGAGCCTGCCCAGCGGCCATCGCTTCACATCGTCGTTCGCGCCGTTGTCGCGCTCGGTGGCCTGACGGATCTCAGCTTCCAAGGCGGCAGGGTCGAGGCCCTTGGCCTGGCAGACCTCGGCTACGGAGCGCCCACCCTTACAGCAGAAGTCGATGCCGTGGGCGTTGAAGACGGCGGCGGTGCGGTAGTCATCGGCCACGATGGAGCCGACGGTGCGTTCGTGGAGGGGCACGGTGATCGTGGAGCTGTTCATTGGATGACGAGATGAGTGATGGCCCGACGGGCGCCAGTGCTGAATGTGATGATGTACGTGCCCGGTGACAGGGGGGGCGTCAGCTCGCCGCGTTGGGGAAGCGGACCCTGCCGATGGACCTCTCGGCCGGTGGTATCGGTGATGCGCAGTTCCTCGGGCGGGAAGGGGCACCTGTAGGTGAATCGGCCGTCGGATGGTACCGGGTGGATCGAAGCCGCCTCCGGTCGTATTGAAGCCAGACCCGTGTTCGGATCCACCACGATGTACTGCAGCATCATCATGTTGTCCTCGTGCATCAGGTTGTGGCAGTGGTACATGAACGGCCAACCGTCGCTCAGGTCATCGAACCGCATGATGATGCGTACACTGGCCCCGGCATCCACCAGCACCACGTCCTTCGGGCCTGCTTCCCAAGCCGCAGGAGGGGCCCCGTCACGGTCCAGGATGAAAAAGGACCCACCGTGGAGGTGCATGGGATGCGCCATGTTGCTGATGTTCTCGATCTCCCAGACCTCGGTGGTGCCCTGGAGCATGGTGTCGTTCACCACCGCCGGATCGAACATGAGCCCGTTGATGGTGAACATGCCCATG
This sequence comes from Flavobacteriales bacterium, assembly GCA_016788285.1. Lineage (GTDB taxonomy): Bacteria > Bacteroidota > Bacteroidia > Flavobacteriales_F > PHOS-HE28 > PHOS-HE28. The sequence goes on along the minus strand of JAEUSW010000023.1, from coordinate 29,155 downwards.
CCCACCATGCCCGTGCCCGCGAGGATCTTTGTTCGTGTGCGCACCGCATCGGCTTCATCCGGAGGCGCAACTGTCGCCAAGGATGCGGGAATGACCGTCACGGGGTTCGCCGTCGGCGCGGTAACGCGGATGCGCAGGACCGCGAAATCGACGCCGTTGAGGGCGCTGCTCTCCCATAGGGGATGGTTGGACCCGGGGACGGTCAGGGGTAGCTCACTTCCAAAGCTCATGAGCAGGAGGCTGTCGCCTGCCATGCCCGTGAGGTCCACTAACACTTCCGCACGCTCGCCATTGCTGAGCGGCAGCCGATCGGTCGGGACGGGTGCGGCGAGCAAGCCGCCATCGCCCGCGATCACATGAAAGATGCGAGCGTCCTCGAACCCGAGTTGGTATACGCGCGCGTTGCTGCCGTTCAACAGCCGCAGCCGCACCACCTGTGCCGGACATTCCACATAGGGGTGTGGTGTGCCGTTCACCAGCACGGAATCCCCATACGCCGCGAACACGAAGTTGCCGTTGGGGGCGAAGCGTCGGTCCTGGATCACCACGGGCAGGTCGTCCACACCGTAGCTGCGGGGAAGGTCGAGCGCTGCTTCCACGCTGTCGCGCACCACGATGGCGCCGGCCACGCCCTGGTTGGCCTGCTCGGCCGTGAGCCCGTCCGGATGAGGGTGGTACCAAAAGGTGGAGGCCGGGTTGTTGACCGGGAACTCCACGAACCAGGTGTCCCCCGGCAACACCTCGCGCGGCGGACCGCCATCTGCCCATCCCGGGACGCGCATGCCGTGCCAGTGCATGCTGGTCACCTGGCTCAGGTGGTTGTTCACGCGGACACGTGCCGGTTCTCCGCGGTGCAGGATCAGCGTGGGCCCCAGGTAGGGTGCGCTGGCCCCGTAGGTGTTCGTGTTCACCCCAGGGTAGAAGTTCACCACATGCTCGTCCACATCCAGGTCGAAGGTGTCCAGGTCCAGGGCGGGCGGAACGGCCATCGGGTTCATGACCTGGGCTATGGAGGCTATCGAGAGCACACAGGTGGGCAGCAGGAGCGACGGTCGCAGCATGAGCGGGTGTTCGGTGGGGAGCGAAATAAGGGATAAGAAAGTCCGAATATCATGATGCGCGTCATTCGTTCAAGGGGAGGGTCGTTATGTCTTCGCAGTGGAATGAAGGAGACGGCCGGTGGATCCGTTCCGAAGTGGCGCTCCCGTACGCTCACGCTGCTGGTGCTCGCGTTCGTGGCGAACACGGTGGCCATCTACGCCGGGCTGTTCGATGGGCGCCGCATTGCTCCCGATGACGCGGCGATGCGGGGCCGATCGCTCTGGCAGGCGCACAACTGCCAGGCCTGTCACCAGTTGTTCGGCCTGGGCGGGTACATGGGGCCCGACCTCACGAACGTGGCCCAGGACCGTGACCCCGATCGGTTGCGCACCTTCATCCGCTACGGCACGGGCCGTATGCCCGCCCATCCGCTGGAGGACGCCGACATCGACGCCTTGCTCGCCTTCCTGGGCTGGGTGGGCCTGCACGGTCGCTCGCAGGTCCCCGCCGAACACGTCCATTGGACCGGTACCTACATCATTCCCAACAGGCCATGAACGGACCGGTCCGCACGCTCGCCGTCCTGGCCCTCGTGCTGCTGATGGCCGCACTGCTGTTCGGCCTCCTCGCGGGGATCGCCTTCGTGCTTCCACAGACGCCGCCTTGGCTCGACTTCACCCGGCTGCGACCGCTGCACACCACCACGGCGCTCTTCTGGATCGTGACGGGGGCCGTGGCCGTGATGCTGGCCTCCCGCACCGATGCGGTGGGGAAGGAGCCGCACCTCCCACTTCTTCATGGGTTCCTGATCCTGTGGGCCGGCTCGCTGGCCATCGTCCTGGTCTCTTACCTGGTCGGGCAGTTCGGTGGCCGTGAGTACTGGGAGTTCCCACCCTGGCTCGCCCTGCCGATCGGTCTGGCCTGGGTGATGCTGTTGATCGACCATGCCCGTGCGCTCCGCGGACGGGGTCAGGGCGCACCGATGTACCTGTGGATGTGGACCACGGGCCTGATCTTCTTCCTGTTCACGTTCGTGGAACAGAACCTCTGGCTCCTCCCCGTCATCCGTTCCAGCTATCTCCGCGACCTCACCGTCCAGTGGAAGAGCAACGGCAGCATGGTGGGGGCATGGAACCAGCTCATCTACGGTGCATCGCTTTACCTGGCCGCACGCGTCCCAGGCAACGAGGCCCTGGCACGCAGTGGCAAGGCACACGCGTTCTGGTTGCTCGGCCTGGCGAATCTGATGTTCAACTGGGGGCACCATTTGTACAACGCGCCCACGGCGGGTTGGCTTCGGCATGCGGCCTATGCCATCAGCATGGCCGAGTGGCTGATCCTGTTCGACATTCTGCGCGACCTGCGGAGGTCGCAAGCCGGTTCCACCGGTACGACCTTCAGCCAACGCTGTCTGCGTGCCGCCGGGCACTGGGTGCTGCTGAACCTGATTCTGGCCCTGCTGATGTCGGTGCCAGCGATCAACCGGTACACCCACGGCACGCACATCACGGTGGCCCATGCTATGGGTGCCACGATCGGCATCAATACGTTCATCCTGCTGGGCTGCATCGCCCATTGGTCAGGGTTCGATGGTGCTCGGACGGGACGCTGGCCCAGGGTCGGGCTGCGCATTGCGGTCATCGCCCTCCACGTCCTGTGGTCGGCGCTGATAGTGGCCGGTGTGCTGAAGGGCTGGCGTTCCATGGGACTGGGCATGACGGACCACGCGGAGGTCATGCGACCGGTGATGTCAGTGCTCGTCGTGTTCGTGCTGGCCGGTGCGGCCGTTGCCGGTGGGCTGATGTTGGTGGTGATCCCCCTGATGCGGCAGGTGGTCATCGCCCGGCAGGAGGCACCCACCGAGCCGCGCGTCAGCGCTTGAGCACGGTGCGTCCCTCCCGCAGACCGATCACCAGGTCATGCAGGGTGGTGCGCTCCAGCATGAGCCGCAGATCCTCGCGCACTTGCAGGAAGCTGTCGTGCAGTGGGCAGGGTTTCCGTGCGTTGCATTGAGGCAGGCCCAGGGCGCAACCCCGGTAGATGGCATCGCCGTCGATGCAGGCCACGATCTGGCTCAGTCGGATGCGCCGCGCTTCGGCTTCCGGAATGCTGAATCCTCCACCACGACCCTTGACGGACCAGACCAACCCGGCATGCACGAGTTTCTGAAGGATCTTGGCCGTGAAGGCTTCCGGACTGTCGGTCCGCTCGGCGATGGCCTTCAGGCTCAGGCGCTCGCCTTCCCGGCCACATCCGGCGATGCACACCGCCGCACGTATGCCGTATTCACAGGCCTTGGAGAACATTGGGGCGAAAGTGGAGAGGGGAGCGGGGGATGGGGGATGAGGGTGGTCAGGGCAAGCGGCTCTAGGGTTCCATAACATATGTATGGCCATACATATGTTTAATGTCTTGATAATCAATCGAATCTACTTACGAAGGGATGAGCTGTTCGCGAGGGTCGTCTGATGACCTTTTGAACCTCAATCAGTTATGTGCGCCACTGGTCGGACGTATGTATGGCCATACATACATTGAGCAGTCCTCAACCCTCCCCCCAGAACCGCCACGCTGCCTCCGCCTGCCGCCTCAACATCACCAGCCCGTTCTCCACCACGGCCCCGGCCTCCCGCCCTCGTCGCAGGAACAGCGTCTCTTCCGGGTTGTACACCAGGTCGATGAGGTGATGCCGTTCGGTGAGCGACGCGTACGGCAGGGGCGGTACCTCTTCCACGGTCGGCCACATGCCCAGCGGGGTGGTGTTGATGATCAGCCGGCACACCCCGATCACGGTCCGGTCCACTTGATCCCAGGTGAGGTCGCCTCGGTCGCGGCTGCGGCTCACCACGCGGAAGCGCAACCCGTGTTCGCGCAGCGCATAGGCCACGGCCCGGCTGCTGCCGCCGCTACCGAGCACCAGGGCGCGCGGGCGCACCTCTCCGCCCTGGTCGATCAAGGACCGCAGGTGAGGAGCGAGCAGCGCCCGGAACCCTTCGATGTCGGTGTTGTGGCCGGTCCATCGATCGCCGGTGATCCGGATGCTGTTCACGGCGCCCACCGCGGAGGCTTCGGTGCTCAGGGCGTGCAGGAAAGGGATCACCGTCTGTTTGTAGGGGATGGTGACGTTCAGCCCGCGCAGGTCGGGGTGAGCGGCGATGAGGGCCGGAAGCCCCTCCACCGCCTCCAGTTCGAACAGGTCATAGTGCGCACCGGATACCCCTTCGCGCGCGAACAGGTCGGCGAAGAGCTCCGGAGACCGCGAATGACCGAGGGACCGGCCGATCAACCCATAGCGTGCCACGGGTTCCTCAACGCTCAGGCCGCCGGCTTATTGAGCCGCTGCCGGATCAATTCCACCACCATGGGCAGCACACTGAGGCCGATGATGCCCAGGATCACGGTCTCGTAGTGCTTCTGCACGAAGGGCAGGTTGCCGAACAGGTAGCCCATCAGGGTCAGCAGCCCGATCCACAGGGCACCACCGAGCACATCGTAGGGCAGGAACTTGCGGCGGTACTCCATCGCGCCCACACCGGCCACGAAGGGGGTGATCGTGCGCACGATCGGCACGAAGCGCGCGATGATGATCGTCTTCACCCCGTACTTCTCGAAGTAGGCGTGGGTCTTGTCGAGGTCCTTGCGCCGCACCAGCGCCCGGCCGAAGAGCTTCCAGCCCACCACATGTTCGCCGAACCAGCGGCCCACCGCGTAGTTGATGTTGTCGCCCAGCACCGCCGCCACAAAGAGCAGGGCCAGCAGCAGCCCCAGGTCCAGCATGCCGCCGGCGGCCAGGGTGCCCGCCACGAAGAGGAGCGAATCGCCCGGCAGGAAGGGCATCACCACCAGGCCGGTCTCCACGAAGATGATGGCGAACAGCAGTGCGTAGATCCAGGCGCCGTGGTCGTTGATGAAGACCGGCAGCGTCTCGTTGAGGTGCGTGATGAAATACCAGAACTCCTGGATGATCTCCATGGTGGGGGATGAGGCGGGCAAAAGTAGCCGTCCCCGGCGCGCTCAATGGAAGGCCTCCGGTGGCGTCATGCCGAAGTGGGCCCACAGGGCTTCGCGGAACCCGACCTCGTCGTGGCTCCGCTCCTCGCGCACCCCGTTGCGGGTGAGGATGGTGCGCCGCTCCGTCAAGGTCACCCGGCCTTCGGGCAAAGCCAGGCTCACCACCGTGCGCTGGGTGAAGTGGCTGTGCGGCGAGGTCTGGTGGTGGCGGCACATCGGGGCGAAGTCCGCGAAGGGGTGGTCGTCCGTGCTGAAGCGGTACACCGGCACGTCGCCGCGGCCGTTCGCGCGTTTGAGCACCAGCTGCCCGGACCCGTCGTGGCTGAACCGGTAGGTGCGGCCGCCGTCCTGCAGCGGTTCGTCCACCCGCAGCGGCAGCGGGTCCATGAACAGGTCGCCGAAGCCCACGTCCACCAGGTACCGCTCATCACCCACCTCCACCAGCAGGGCCATGTGGTCGAAGGGTGGCCCGTAGCGCTGCCGGCGCTGCTCGTACACCTGCCCCTGCACCCGCGCCAGGCGGTATCCCAGCCGCTCCAGCAGTTCCGCGAAGAGCCCGTTCAGTTCATAGCAGAACCCGCCCCGTCGCTGGCGCACCACCTTGTCGAACAGGCGCTCCACGTCCAGCTCGATCGGGATCCGCGCGCGGATGTGCAGGTTCTCGAAGGGCACCGCCAGCAGATGGGCCCGATGCAGGCGCATCAGGCCGTCCACATCGGGCCGATCGATCCCGCGCGAACCGATCCGTTCAAGGTAGTGGCGGACCTCCATGCGTTCAGCCCCGGAACCCGTGCGTGCGGTGCGCGCCGTCGCACCACGGTTTGTTGGCGGAGTGTCCGCAACGGCACAGGGCACAGCGCCCGGTGCGGTGCTCGATGCGTCCGTCGGGAAGCGTCACGGTCACCGGCCCGTGGACCAGCAGCGGTCCGTCGGTGCTCACCTCGATGCGGTTCGCCGGCCCGTCCGGGACGGCTTCCGCCGCGGGCTCCCGCAGGCTCAGGGCACCGCTGGGGCAGTTCCGCACCTGTGCCGCGATCCGCGCCGTGTCCGCGCCATCGGGGCGGATCCACGGGCGCTCGCCGGGCTTGAAGACCTCCGGCAGACCGGTCCAGCACCGCCGTGAGTGGGTGCACAGCGCGGGCTTCCACACGATGGTGACCTCGCCGTTGGTGTAGGTGTGCTCCTTGTCGCTCATGCGCCTTCACGGATGGTGATGTGGATGGGGTTGAGCAGGGTGCGATGCACCGGGCAACGGGTGGCGATCTGCATCAGCCGCGCCCGCTGCTCCACGTCCAAGCCACCTTCCAGGACGAGGGCCATGTCCAGCCGCGTGTCCACCGCCCCCTGGGCCGAGGTGCGGTCCATGCGCACCGCCACGCTCAGGCTTTGCAGGGGCCATCCTTTGCGGTCCGCGTACATCCGGACGGTGATCAGGGTGCAGCTGGCGAGGGATGCGCACAGCAGCTCATGCGGGCGGGGGCCTTCGTCGCGCCCGCCGTCCTCCAGGGGCTCGTCGGCCACCAGCGTATGCCCCCGCATCGTCAGCCGGGTGGTGTAGGGCGCTCCGTCGAGCCGGGCGCCGATGGCCAGATGCCTGCCTTCCTCCATCGTGCAAAGGTGCGCGTTCCGGCGTGCATCGGGCTGGCCCGGGACGGATCGTGCGTGCGGCGCACGTCCGGCCCTGCGTCCAGGGCCTCGCGACCGGCGCACGCTGCGGGCCTGACCGACGGCCGCGCTGGGCCAAGGCGTCCGACGCGTCAGCGCAGGTCGTTCACCTCCACGCCGGGGTGCTTCCCCTTGTCGAACACGAAGACCGCATCGGCCAGGTCCACGTTCGGCACGAACCGCTTCAACGAATAGGTGACCTCGTTGCCGTCCTTGTACAGCACCTGCACGCTGCGGGGCTCCACCTTCGCCTTGTCCACCACCAGCACCACCGTGTGGTACGCCCGTTTCGTCGGGTCGGTGGGGAAGAGCTTCACGGTCTGCAGCACCACGCCCGCCGCGTCCGGCGCCTCGCTCACGAACTGGCTCTTGAAACCGGTCTCGTACATCGTGAACAGCTTGCTGGGGTCCAGCTCCTGGTCCATCTCCGCCGCGGCGTTCAGCGACACCTCGTTCGCCTCCTTGTTGTACGTCCACAGGGTGACGCCATCGCTGATCACCGTGTTCTTGTCCAGCACCAGGTGGAACTTCTTCCCCTTCACCTTCACGGTGCCTTCCTGCTTCACGTCCAGCTTGCCGGCCTTGTTCACCAGCCGGCTGGTGAAGTCGGCCTCGAAGCTGGTGTAGCCCTTGTTCTTGGCCACCAGACGGTCCATCACCGCTTTGCTGCGGGGGTCGTCCTGGGCGTGGGCCAGCGGGGCGGCCAGCAGGCCGACCGTGAGAAGGGAGAGGAATGCGTTCATGGCGTGCAAAGCTACGCCGCCCCCTCGGCAAGGGTCGTGCCACGACCGGTGCGGCGCGGTCAGCGCTTCGGCTTCAGCATGGTGCCCGTGCATTCGGGCGAGCCGCAGCGGCAGGCCCAGATGCGCTTCAGGGCGTTGGTGTGCCGCTCGTCCAGCACGATGCCGTAGTCGTAGGTGAGCTCCTCGCCCGGCTTGATCGCCCGGCGTGCCTCGATGATCACCTTGTCCTTCTTCGGGTCGCCGCCTTCGTCCTCATGCACCAGCGCCTCGCAGTTGGGCGCGCAACTGTGGTTCAGCCACCGCGCGATGTTGCCGCGCACGTTCGCGTCGAGGATGTACTTCTCGTTCAGCGTGAACAGGAAGGTGTGGCCGCTCGTGACATCACCGCCGTGCTGCCGGTCGGCCTCCGCGTGCGTCACCATCTTGCCCTTGTACTGCACGATGAGCTCACCCTTGCGGATGGGGGCGATGGCGAAGACGCCGTTGCCGTGGATCTTGGAACGACGCCGCTCGATCTTGTCCTCTGCGTAAGGCTTGGCCATGGGTGTATGAAGGGGCGCAAAGAAAGCGCTTCAACGCCACGCCCGCTCACCCGAAATAGATCCGGCACACGAACACGGCCGTCACCACGCACACCAGGTCGGCGAGCAGCATCACCCACAGCGTGTACCGGCCGTCCTTCACGCCCACGCTGCCGAAGTACAGGGCCACCACGTAGAAGGTGGTCTCCGCGGCGCCTTGGAACAGGCACACCAGCTGCCCGGTGAGGCTGTCGGGCCCATAGGTCTTCATGGCGTCCAGCAGGAAGCCGCGCGATCCGCCCGCGCTGAAGGGCCGCATCAGGGCCACCGGCACCGCATCGATCACCGCCTTGTCCACGCCCACCGCGGCCATCACGGCCGACAGCCCGTCCATCACGATGCCCATCAGCCCGCTGTTGCGGAAGATGCTCAGCGCCGCCAGCATGGCGATCATGTACGGCAGCACCCGCAGCCCGGTGGTGAAACCGTCCTTCGCCCCATGCACGAACGAGTCGAACATGTTCGTGCCCTTCCCGGTGAAGACCTTCTCCTTGAACAGGGCGAAGCCCACGATGAGGCCGATGATGCCCAGCAGCATGCCGTTGCTGAGGTTGTCGGTGAAGTGGAACTTGTGCACGCCCTCCAGGCCGGTGATGTAGGCCATCAGCACGCCGATGATCACGCTGATCCCCAGCACGAAGGCCAGCACCGGCGCGTTGAACAGGTTGATGCGCTGCTTGAACGCCACCAGGAACAGGGCCGCCAGGGTGCCGACGAAGGAGGTGATGATCAGCGGGATCATGATGTCCGCCGGGTTCGCCGCGCCCATGGCCGCCCGGTAGCCGATGATGCTCGTGGGCAGCAGCGTGAGCCCCGCGGCGTGCAGGCACAGGAACATGATCTGCCCGTTGGTCGCCCGGTCCTTGTCCGGGTTGTCCGCCTGCATGCTCTCCATGGCCTTCAGCCCGAACGGCGTGGCCGCGCTGTCCAGCCCCAGGAAGTTGGCGGCGAAGTTGAGCGTCATGAACCCGTAGGCCGGATGGTCCTTCCGCAGGTCGGGGAAGATGCGATGGAACACCGGGGACAGCACACGCGCCACCTTCTCCATCGCGCGCGCGTCCACCAGCAGGTTCAGCAGGCCGCAGAAGAAGGTGAGGTAGCCGATCAGGGGCAGCCACAGGTCGGTGAGCGTGTTGCGGCAGGTGGGGAAGAGGCCGTCCGCCGGCACCGTGCCCACGTTCACCTTCACCACGCCGACCCCGTTCAGGGTGTACAGCGTGTCGCCGCGCTGCACGCCTGCGGTACCGGCCGCCCGCAGTTCGGCCAGCAGCACCGTGCCCGCCAGCGCCGTGGTGTCCCGCTCGTCCACCAGCATCGGCTCGCCCTGCCGGCCGTTCACCAGCGCGCCCAGCCCGTATTGCCGGCCGCTGAAGAGCATGGCCATGATGTAGGCGATGCTCAGCAGCAGCATCCACGTCCAGAAGCGGCTCAGGGCCATGGCCGCAAAGAAGGGCATCGCCGCCTTCGCTCGCCGGGGGCCGTGCGGCTCACCGTGAACAGGGCGCTGTGGAAGGGGAGGGACGCCTTTTCACGGGTCCTTCATCCCACGCCCTCTAGCTTTGGCCCATCGATCCCCTCACCATGACCCGTGCCACCCTCCTCACCGCTGCGCTCGGCGTGCTCCTTCTCGGATCCACGGGCTGCGTCTCCAAGAAGAAGTACACCGCCCTCACCCTTTCCAACGAGACCCTGAAGAACAAGCTCGACGAGTGCAACCGCGGACTGGACGGGTGCAACAGCGAAAGGGCCGTGCTGGAGGCGCGCCTCGCCGAGCTGCAGAACAAGAACGAGCACCTCAAGGACCAGGTGGCCCAGCTCAACAACACCAACGCCGCCCTCTTGAACAATGTGGGCGAGATGGCCACCCTGAGCCAGAAGGAGGCCGCCAACCTGGAGAAGTCGCTGGAGCAGATCCGCGAGCAGGACCTGCGCATCCGCACCCTGCAGGACGCCCTCACCAAGAAGGACAGCGTCACCCTGGCGCTCGTCGTCAGCCTCAAGAGCTCCCTGGGCAACCTCAACGACACGGACGTGGTGGTCAACGTGGAGAAGAGCGTCGTCTTCATCGAGCTCAGCGACAAGATGATGTTCCGCACCGGAAGCACGGAGCTGTCCGCCCGCGCCCGCGAGGTGCTCGGCAAGGTGGCCACGGTGCTCAACGACAAGCCCGACCAGGAGGTGCTGGTGGAGGGCCACACGGACAACGTGCCCATCAGCCGCGAGTGCTTCAAGGACAACTGGGACCTCAGCGTGTCGCGCGCCGTCACCATCACCCGCGTGCTGCAGAACGACTACAAGGTGGATCCCGCGCGCATCACGGCCGCCGGCCGCAGCGAGTACCTGCCGCTGGTGGGCAACGATACGCCCGAGGGCCGGTCGCGCAACCGCCGCATCCGCATCGTCATCCTGCCCAAGATGGACCAGTTCTTCGGCATGATCGAGGACGGCCTGAAGAAGGCCTCCGGGCAGTGACCGGATACATTCTTCCCTTGTGAACGGCGCCTCCACGGCGCCGTTCGCTCGTTCATGCGGGCGGTCCGCCGGGTGCGGATCGCGCATCCTCCGCACGGGCGTTCGTCCGCCCCGTCGATGACCGACCGCCGTTGGTCGAAGCAACGTCACCGGGCGGCGGGCCGCTCGTATCGCCCCCCAACACCCGCACCCATGCACCGCCTCAACCACCTCCTGCCCGCGCTCGCCGCCTGCCTCATCCCCTTCACCGCCGCACAGGCCGATCCGCCGCCGGCGCCGCTGGCGTCCACCACGGTGGAGCTCATCGGCTGGCTGCACGTGGAGGCCCTCAGCTTCGACCAGGCCACCGTGGAGGTGCAGGTGGGCGGTTCGGTGCACACCGCCTCCGTGTCGCGCACCGGGCGCTTCGATGTGCTGCTGCCGGCGGACACCGAGGTGCTGGTGCGCTTCGAGCATCCCGGCCACCTCAGCAAAGAGGTGGTGGTGGACACCCACCATGCCGAGCGGAGCCACGACGGCAAGGGGCCCCGCCAGCTGCGCCTGGGCGTGGTGCTCGAGCTCGAGAAGCGCATGGGCGGCCTGGCCTACGCCGGGCCCGTGGGGCGCCTGGCCTTCGATGCCGAAGGGGGCTGCGTGGCCGTGGAGCACACCCGCCGCATGACGCCCGCCCGCCGCAGCAAGGCCGTGGTGTTCTGAGCCGACCGCCATCACCCGTCAGCGGCCCTCACGCGCGTGGGGGCCGTTGGCGTTCCGGATGATCCCGATCAGCCGCGCGGTCCCCGGATCGCTCCACCTTCGGGGCATGGTCGCACGCAGCGCCCTCGTGGCCATCAAGGTCCTGCACACCCTGATCTGGGTGGTGCTCAGCGCGGTCATCTTCTACCTGCTCTACGCCGTCATCACCGACCGCATCGACCGCTGGTTCTGGTGGGGCCTGGGCCTCGTCGGGCTCGAGATCGCCACGCTGGTCCTGTTCCGCATGAGCTGCCCGCTCACCGTGGTGGCCCGCCGGTACTCCGATTCACAACGCGCCAACTTCGACATCTACCTGCCCGAGTGGCTCGCCCGCCACAACAAGACCATCTACTCGGTCATCATGGGCGTGGTGCTGGTGGGGTTGGTGTGGCGGTTGGTGGGGTAGGGGAGGTGCTCTAACAACGAAGACCTCCGGTGTTCCGAAGGCCTTCGCTCAGGGTGTTCGTTCCGGTCAGAAGCCGCCCACCCCCGGCCCCGCGGCCACACCTGTGTGGATGTGCGCGGCCGGTGCGCCTTCATTCAAACTCGGACAAGACATTCGGTTCATCAAGTTTCCACCAATACTCGATATCCGCTACTGGCTTCAATTCCTCTCGTATACCGACAAGCCCGAGTAGCTCAATGGGATTGTCGGCCTTGAACACGAATCCGTCCTTTTCGGCGGTCCACATCTCCTCCATTTCGAGCGTGATCCTATAGCCCTTGCGGCGTAACAGCACCAAGCAGGTGTTATAGACATTTATGTAGCTACTCAGCATGGCTCAGAATCCACCCACTCCCGGACCCGCTGCAACCCCTTGGTTCAGGTGCGCGGCCAATGCGGCCTCGTTGGGGATCATCACGCGGCGGGCCTTGCTGCCCTCGAAGGGCCCGAGCACACCCGCGGCCTCCAGTTGGTCCACGATGCGGCCGGCGCGGTTGTAGCCCAGCTTCAGCTTGCGCTGGATCAGGCTGGTGCTGCCCTGCTGCGTCTGCACCACCAGGCGGGCCGCCTCCTCGAACATGCTGTCGCGCTCGCCGTCGTCCACATCGAGCTCACCGCCGTCCTCGGTGGGCACCTCGGGCAGGATGAGCGCATCGGGGTAGCCGCGCTGCGCGCCGATGAAGTCGCAGATCTTGTCCACCTCCGGCGTGTCCACGAAGGCGCACTGGATGCGGATGAGGTCGTTGCCCGTGCTCAGCAGCATGTCGCCGCGGCCGATGAGCTGCTCGGCGCCACCGCTGTCCAGGATCGTGCGGCTGTCCACCTTGCTGGTCACCCGGAAGGCGATGCGCGCCGGGAAGTTGGCCTTGATGGTGCCGGTGATGATGTTGACGCTGGGGCGCTGTGTGGCGATGATCAGGTGGATGCCGATGGCGCGCGCCAGCTGGGCCAGCCGGGCGATGGGCGTCTCCACCTCGCGGCCCGCCGTCATGATCAGGTCGGCGAACTCGTCCACCACCAGCACGATGTAGGGCAGGTAGCGGTGGCCGTTCTCGGGGTTCAGCCGGCGCTGGATGAACTTGCTGTTGTACTCCTTGATGTTGCGGACCTGCGCATCCTTGAGCAGCTCGTAGCGCTCATCCATCTCGATGCACAGGCTGTTCAGCGTGGCCACCACCTTCTTGGTGTCGGTGATGATGGCCTCGCCCTCGCCGGGCAGCTTGGCCAGGAAGTGGCGCTCGATCTTGTTGAAGAGCGTGAGCTCCACCTTCTTGGGGTCCACCAGCACGAACTTGATCTGGCTGGGGTGCTTCTTGTAGAGCAGGCTGACGAGGATGGCGTTGAGGCCCACCGACTTGCCCTGGCCCGTGGCACCGGCCATCAGCAGGTGCGGCATCTTGCTCAGGTCCGTCACGAAGGTCTCGTTGCTGATGGTCTTGCCCAGCACGATCGGCAGGTCCATGCTGGTGTTCTGGAACTTCTCGCTGGCCACCACCGCGCGCATGCCCACCACCTGGGGCCTGCTGTTGGGCACCTCGATGCCGATGGTGCCCTTGCCCGGGATCGGCGCGATGATGCGGATGCCCAGGGCCGCCAGGCTCAGCGCGATGTCGTCCTCCAGGTTCTTGATCTTGCTGATGCGCACCCCGGCCTGCGGGATGATCTCGTACAGCGTCACCGTGGGGCCGATCGTCGCCTTGATCTTGTCGATGCCGATGTTGTAGTGGCCGAGCGTCTCGACGATGCGGTCCTTGTTGGCCTCCAGCTCCTCCTTGGTCACCGTCACCTCCCCGGTGCCATGGTCCACCAGCAGGTCCAGCGGTGGCAGCTCGTAGCTGCTCAGGTCCAGGGTGGGGTCGTACTCACCGAACTCCTGCAGCTTGGCCTCGATCTGGTCCTCGGTGAGCACCTTGTCCTCGGCCGCGGCCACCACGCTCATGCCGTCGACGGCGATGGGCACGGCGGGCAGGATGGGGTCCACGGGCGCCTCTTCCGCGGCGGCCGGCACAAGGTCCAGCGTGGGCGCGGTCTCGGGCACCAGCCCCTCCACCTCCATCCCGATCGGACCCTCGACCTCGAGCTCCGGGGTCGGCTCGTCCTCCTCCGCGACCTCCTCCACGGACTCTTCCTCGGGAAGGGCTTCCTCCGTCAGCACGGCCTCCTCCTCCGCGGGCGCTTCCACCGGTGCTGGAGCTTCCGCGGCGTCCTCCAGGCGCACGCGGTTGGCCTTGATGATGGTGGGTTCCTCCACGGCGGGAGCGGCCTCCGGCTCCGGTGCGCGGCGCTGGAGCAGCCCGGCAAGCCAGGTGAAGCTGGGGTCGAAGAGCGCGGTGAGCACGGCCCCCAGGCTGAACAGCAGCAGCGCTGCCGCACCGAAGTTGCCCAGGAGGCCGGTGAGGTGGCCGTTCACCGTGTAGCCCAACGCGCCGCCCAGGAAGGCCAGTTCGCCGCTGCGGAACACGAAGGCCATGGCGGTCGGCAGCCACAACAGGGTCACCAGGCTCCAGGTGAGCGTGCGGCGGAAGGGCAGGAGCCAGCTGCCCGCCAGGATGCGGACCCCGCCCAGGAAGCTCCATAGCACGAAAGCGAAGGCCGCCACTCCGAACCAGCTGCGGATGAACTGATGGCTCACCAGCGCACCCAGCTTGCCGAGCCAGTTGTCCGCCTCCACCTCGCGGCTCAGCAGCGCACCCCACGACCGGTTGGTCAGGTCCTGGTCCGCCCGCCAGGTGAACAGGTAGCTCACGAAGGCCACCAGCAGGTAGCCGCTCAGCAGCACCAGGAAGAGGCCGAGGACCTTGTGGGTGCGGCGGTCGGTCGCAAAGGCCTTGGTGCGCGACCACCATCCCGTGCCGGCATCGCGCGGCTTGTTGCGTTTGGCGGCACGTTTCGGGGTCTCCTCCGGCGTGTCGTCGTCGGTGGACTTCACCCTGTTCTTGCGTTCGTTGGCCACGGGGATCACGCCCGCGCAGGCTGGCGCGCGGGACGTTCAAAAGTACCGGGGGGTGTTCCCAGCAACGGGCCGTGGCGCCCGGCTATTATCAACAGTTCCGAAGGAAAACCCGAAGCCGCTGGGCCTCAGAGGCTGAAGGTGCCCAGCACCTCCTGCAGTTCGTGGTCCAGCACGGCCGGCGGCACCTCCTGGTAGCCGTCCTTCTGGGCGAAGCGCGCGGCGTCCACCTTGCCGGGGGTCACGGCCACGGCGTCCAGGCGCATGCGCATGCCGTATTGCACCATCTCGTAGCGCAGCAGCACGCCGGGCACTTCCTGGAACGGTCCGTACCAGTTGGGGTCGTCGATGCGGATGCGGTCGGTGTAGTACAGCTCGATCTCGGGCTTGTCGATGCCGCCGAACACGGCCACCGCCTTCTTGCACGGGTAACCGGCGATGGTGTCCACCTCGTTGGTATAGAGGATGGTGAGGGCGGGCTTCTCCTTGTTGAAGGTGAGCATGTCGCGCGGTTGCAGGCGGCTCACCAGCTTCTTGCTCAACAGGCTCAGATGGTAGTCCATCCGCTTCTGGCTGTTGTCGGTCACGATCGCCGTGCGGAACACGCCCATGCCGGCGCTGAGCTCGGCCAGTTGCTTGTCCTGGGTGAAGGTGACCGTGGTCTTCTCCGGCAACATGCCGGCCATCAGGCCGTTGGGGTCGTAGTCCGGGAAGGTCAGGGCGTACTCGATGACCCCCTCGGCCACACGCTCCTCAAGCAGGTTCCGGCTGCAGCCGTTGCCCAGAAGGGCAACGGCGAGCAGCATCACGGAATACGGTCGTCCAAACAGGTCCATGGGTCGCACTGAAGCAATGACAGGTGGCCTTGGTACGGCGGCCGCCCCGGCAAGGTTGCCCGCCCCTGGAGCGGCCCGCCCTACCTTTGGCGCCGTCCCCCTACACCATGGAACTGCGATTGATCGAGGCGGCCTCGGAGATCGGCGCGGGCAAGCGCGGCGCCAGCATGGGCATGGCCGCCCTCCGCGTGGCCGCCTGGAAGCTGGGCAGCGAGCTCTTCGGCCACGCCGAGGAGAGCATCCTGCGCGACGAGAACGACGTGCTCTACGAGGACGACAACTCCCCCAACGCCCACCACATCGACGGCCTGATCCGCTTCGAGAGCGACCTGGCGTACGAGGTGTACAGGTACCTGAGGAACAATACCTTCCCCATCGTCGTCGGAGGCGATCATTCGATCGCCATCGGCTCGGTGAGCGGCACCAAGATGGCCTTCCCCAACGAGCGCCTCGGGGTGGTGTGGATCGACGCCCACGCGGACCTGCACAGCCCGTGGACGACCCCGAGCGGCAATGTGCATGGCATGCCCCTGGCCCTGCTCATGCACATCGAGAAGAAGGGCCGCAACCGTCCCCGCGTCTTCACCATGGACGTGTGGGACCGCCTGCGGAAGATCGGCGTCGGCGGCCCCAAACTGGCCCCGAGCGACCTGGTCTTCATCGCCCTGCGCGACTACGAACCGGAAGAGCAGGCCATCATCGCCGAGCACCGCATCAAGGTGATCACGGTGGACGACCTGCGCCGCAAGGGCGCTTCCGCCGTCGTCCAGGAGACCCTGGCCCACCTCACCGCCTGCGAGCGCATCCACGTCAGCTTCGATGTGGACAGCCTCGACCCCTCCATCAGCGTGGGCACCGGCACCCCCGTGCCCGGCGGGCTGCTCCTCGATGAGGCCAGTACCCTGCTCAGCGGCCTCTGCGCCGACCCCCGGACGTCCACCCTGGACGTGGTGGAGATCAATCCCGCCCTCGATACCGGCAACGCCATGGCCGAGGCCACCCTCAGCATCCTGGAGCCGCTGTTCCCCATCCTCCGGGGGCGGTAGACGTCCGGTCGAGCATCGCGGATGGAGCACAGCGCCCGGGCACGACCTGACCCACAGCCACACGGTCGCATGATCACCTGTCCACATGAGCACATGGTCACATGAGCACATGTCCAGATGAGCACATGTCCACATGAGCTTTGGCGCTTGACCAGCCCTCGACCGACGGAATGACCTCATTGCCGCCACGATCCGCGATGCCCCACGCCGCCTCCGCCGTCATCCTGGTGCGCCCCACCGGCTTCGGACCCGATCCGGAAACGGCGGTGAGCAATGCCTTCCAGCAGCTGGTCAACGACCCGGACATCCGGCGCCTGGCCGAGGAGGAGTTCGATGGGCTGCTGGATGCGCTGGACCGGTGCGGCATCGGCACCACGGTGCTGGACCCCGTGGATCCCACGGCGCCCAATGCCGTGTTCCCCAACAACTGGTTCAGCACCCACGCCGACGGGACCGTGGTGCTCTATCCCATGTGCACGCCGAGCCGTCGCCGGGAGCGGGATCGTTCCTTGGACGAGACCTTGGAGCGCGAGGGGTTCCACGTGAAGCGGTTGATCGATCTCAGTGCCTTGGAACGGGCGGACCGTTTCCTGGAAGGAACAGGAAGCCTCGTGCTCGACCGTGTGCGCAACGTGGCCTACGCCGCGCTCTCCCCGCGCACCAGCGAACGCGGGCTCAACGTGTGGTGTGGCGTGATGGACGGTCACCAGGTGCCCTTCCTGGCCACCATGGACGGCACGCTCACCGGGCCGCCGGTATACCACACCAACGTGGTGATGAGCATCGGCGAAGGCTTCGCCCTGGTGTGCCTGGAGTCGATGCCCTACCCGGTGGACCGGGAGGATGTGCAGGCGGAGCTGGAGCGCGCGGGCAAGGTGCTGGTGCCGATCACCCTGCATCAGATGCACCGCTACGTGGGCAACCTGCTGCAGTTGCGATCCCCGAAGGGCCCCGCGATCCTGCTGTCCACGACGGCCTTCGGCGCCCTGGATCCGGGGCAGCGCCGCCTGTTGGAGGCCCATGGGCAGCTGGTGCCCGTGCCCGTGCCGACCATCGAGGCCGTGGGTGGCGGCAGCGTGCGCTGCATGCTCGCGGAGAACTTCCTGGAGCGTCGCTGATCCACGATCCATGGTTCATAGTGCGGGTCCGGGGCGCTCCCGGCCGATGGGGCCATGCGCGACCTTGGCGGTCATGCGCTCCAGCACGCGATCCTCCGCATCCCGATCCCTCCTGGTGTGGGCCCTTGGCGCCATCCTGTGCGGTGGCACAGGGGTCCTCGCGCAGGTGCCCACCCCGCGCGCACTGGCGGACAGTGCGTATGCGCTGCTGGAGGTCGATCCCGAACGCGCCATGCAGCTCGCTCTGCGGGCCCTCCCCGCCGCGCGGAAAGCGCAGGACGATGTCCTGCTCCACGACGTGCTGAACAACATCCGATATGTGCACTATGTGCGCGGCCAGCATGCCGACCTGCTCGAGCGCTCGGTGGAGGCGTTGAGCGTGGCCGAGCGCATGGGCAACCACCGCACCATCGGCGACGACCACGGCTGGATCTCCGTGGCGCTCTTCGGCAGCGGCCAGGACGAGCGTGGCTACGAGCATGCCCGCATCGCCCTGGAGCACATGCGCGCCAGCGGCGACACCGCCGCCATCACCCGCGGGTTGAGCGACATGGCCAACGCCAGCAACCTGCTGGAGAAGCGGGGGGAGGCCATCCTGCACATCAGCGAGGCGATCCGGCTCTACGAGGCCACGGGGGACAGCTCGGGCGCGGCCTTCGCACAGAACATGCTCGCCGCCTATCACATGGCCGCCAAGCGGTGGAGCAGTGCGCTGCCCTTCCTGCACAAGGCGCATCACTACATCGCCCGCAAAGGCACCGAGGTGGAGCGCCTGTGGGTGGAGGGCGATCTGGCCCGGGCGCACCTGCACGTGGGGCATTTCGACAAGGCCCGCGCCTTCCTGACCTCGGCCGATGCCCGCGTGGCCCGGTTGGGCGCGGCGCGCGAGCGTCCGCGGCTGCTCCACACCTGGGTGGCCTTCCACCGGGAGCAGCGCCAATACGACGAGGCCCTCCAGAAGGCCATGGAGCTGGTGGAGCTCAACGACTCGCTCTTCAAGAGCGAGGCCCCGGACCGCATCGCCCGCTCCACGGCGGCGCATGAACTGGCGCGGGCCAACGAACGGGCCGGAGAGCTCAAGGCCGAGCGCGACCAGGCCCAGGCCGCCGCCATCGGTCTGGTGCGCTGGCGCTCCGGCCTGCTCACCGTTCTCGGCGCCCTGCTGCTGTGCTTGCTGGGGGCCGTGGTGCTGTGGCGCCGTGCGGCGGAGGAGCGCTCCCGCCTGCGCGCGGAGCTCGACCGTGCGCTGGAGGAAGTGGACGTGCTGCGCGGACACCGGCTGCGCCCGACGGACGAGGCGCCCCTGCGCAAGGTGGATTGAGCGCGACACCCGACCCTGGCCGGGAACTTCCTTCCTTTGCGGCCATGATGAAGGACCCCCTGCTGGCGCGGCTCGGACCGGCCGTGGAGCGTGCGTTCAGGCAGCTGTACGACAAGGAGGTCGACCTCCATCGGATCGGCTTCCAGGCCACCCGGCCCGAGTTCGAGGGCGATGTCACCATCAACGTCTTCCCGTTCACCAAGCTCACCGGAAAGGGCCCTGAGCCCCTGGCCCAGGAGCTCGGTGGCTTCCTGCTCCGCGAGGAGCCCGTCGTGGTCCGCTTCAACGTCATCAAAGGCTTCCTCAACCTGGTGATCGCCGACGGCTATTGGCAGGGCTTCGTGCGGGAGGCCGGGGAGCGGGACATCCTCGCATTCCCCCCCACGGGCAGGAAGGTGATGGTGGAGTACGCGAGCCCCAACACCAACAAGCCCCTGCACCTCGGGCACCTGCGCAACATCTTCCTGGGCTGGAGCGTGAGCCGCATCCTGCAGGCCGCCGGCAACGAGGTGGTGAAGGTGCAGGTGATCAACGACCGCGGCATCCACATCTGCAAGAGCATGCTGGCCTGGCGGAAGTTCGGCCAGGGCGAGACCCCGCAGAGCAGCGGCCTGAAGGGCGACAAGCTCGTGGGCAAGTACTACGTGGAGTTCGACAAGGCCTACAAGGCCGAGATCGAGTCCCTGGTGGCGAGCGGAACGACGAAGGAGGAGGCGGAGAAGAGCGCACCCATCCTGCTGGAGGCGCAGGAGATGCTCCGCCGATGGGAGGCCAACGATCCGGACGTGCGTGCGCTGTGGGAGACCATGAACGGCTGGGTGTATGCGGGCTTCAACGCCACCTATGACCGCGCCGGCGTCAGCTTCGACCGCAACTATTACGAGAGCGAGACCTACGTGCTGGGCAAGGCCGATGTGCTCGAAGGGCTGAAGAAGGGCGTGTTCTACGAGAAGGACGGCGCCGTGTGGGTCGACAACACCCAGGAGGGCCTCGACGAGAAGGTGTTGCTGCGACGTGATGGCACCAGCGTGTACATGACGCAGGACATCGGCACGGCCATCAAGCGCTTCGAGGAATACCCCGGGCTCAGCAAGCTCATCTACACCGTGGGCAACGAGCAGGACTACCACTTCAAGGTCCTGTTCATCATCCTCAAGAAACTGGGCTTCGCATGGGCCGATGAGCTCTTCCACCTCAGCTACGGCATGGTGGACCTGCCCAGCGGCAAGATGAAGAGCCGCGAGGGCACCGTGGTGGACGCCGACGACCTCATCGACGAAGTGGTGACCGAGGCGCGCCGCATGGGCGAGGAGCTCAGCAAGCTGGACGACTTCACCGAGGCGGACAAGGTGGCCCTGTACGAGATGATCGGGCTGGCCGCCCTCAAGTACTTCCTGCTGAAGGTGGACCCGAAGAAGCGCATGCTCTTCGACCCCGCCGCCAGCATCGACCTCCAGGGCCACACCGGACCCTTCATCCAGTACACCTACGCGCGCATCAAGAGCCTGCTGCGGAAGGCGGATGGCATGGGCACATGGGCACGACCTGTCCCGCCCCAGCGGGATGAGCACATGACCACATCGGCACTCCTCCCCGAGGAACGCACCGTGATCAAGCTGCTGCACCACCTGCCGTCCGTGCTCGAGGAGGCGGCCACGAAGCTGGACCCCTCCGCGCTGGCCAACCATACCTACGAACTGGTGAAGGCCTACAACGGCTTCTACCAGAGCGTGCCGGTGATGAAGGAGGAGGATGCGACCAAGCGCGGGTTCCGCCTGGCCCTGAGCGCGGCCGTGGCCAACGCCACCAGGAAGGCCATGTGGTGCCTGGGCATCGAGGTGCCCGAGCGGATGTGAGCCGGAGCGCGGACCTGCCGGCCGGTGCGCGGTCGCGACCTCCGTCTACCTCGATCGTGGTATTGTGACGCATCACGGGGAGGGGCTGCTTTGCGGCCATGTTCGAAGAAGTCCTGCCGCGGATGCAACGCTGGCTGTTGGCCGCGGTCCTGATCCCCCTCGGTGTTCACGCCCAGCGGCCTGACAGCGTGCGCACCCTGACGCTCCGCCCGCTCGATGTGCTGAGCCTGCACCGCACGGGGATCCGACCATCCGCCGATACCCTGGGCACGCTCATCCTCGCCGGCAAACGCACCGAGGTGATCACGCCGGGAGCGCTCGACGCCGACCTGGCGTTGAACCATGGCCGCCAGGTCTTCGCCAAAGTGCCGGGCATCACGGTGTGGGAGAACGATGGCAGCGGCGTCCAGCTCGGCATCGCGGCGCGGGGCCTCAGCCCCAACCGGAGCTGGGAGTTCAACCTGCGGCAGGACGGCCATGACATCAGCGCGGACGCCTTCGGGTATCCCGAGGCCTACTACACGCCCCCGATGGAGGCGGTGGAGCGGATCGAGGTGGTGCGCGGCGCGGCCTCGCTCGCCTTCGGCCCCCAGTTCGGCGGCCTGGTGAACTTCGTGCTCAAGCGCGGTGCGCCGGACCGTCCCCTCGCCGGAGAGCTGCGCCAGACCCTGGGCTCCTACGGGCTCACGGACACCTATGCCGCCCTCGGTGGCACCCAGGGCCGCTGGCAGCACTACACCTTCCTGCATCATCGCCAGGCCGAAGGCTGGCGCGCCCACAGCCGCTACCGCACCACCACGGCCCATACCTCGGTGCGCTTCTCCGTTTCGCCGCGCCTGCGGATCGGGCTGGCCTACACCCGCGCTGATGTGGTGCAACAACAGTCCGGCGGCCTCACGGATGCACAGCTGCGCACCGATCCACGGTGGTCCGACCGTGCGCGCAACTGGCTGCTGCTGCCGTGGAACGTGGCGGCGCTCACCGCGGAATGGAGGCCTGATGCCCGCACCGTGATGGAGGTGAAGCTCTTCGGCACCCTCGCCGAGCGCAACAGCGTGGGCTTCACGCGCGGCATCAATAGCCCCGATACCGTGGACCGTGCGACCGGGACCTACGCCCCCAGACAGGTGGACCGCGACCGGTACGCCAACGCCGGTCTCGAGGTCCGGTTGCGCCGGGGATTCACCTTCCTGCGGCACCAAGCCCAGTTGTCAGCCGGCCTGCGCCTCCACAGCGCGGAGAACCAGCGGCGCCAGCTGGGAACGGGCACGACCGGAACGGATGCCGACCTCACCGTGTCCGGCGACTTCGGCCGCGCGCTCACCCTCACCACCGGCAATGCCGCCGCCCACGCCGAAGCCCTGCTGCCGGTGTCCGAACGCGTGGCCGTGGTGCCGGGTGTGCGGGTGGAGCACATCGCATCCCGCGTCGACGGGCGCATCAGCGCCACGGGCGCGGTGGACAGCGGAAACCGGTCGCGTCAGGTGCTGCTGCTCGGCATCGGGATGCAGGTGCGGGCCTCCGCCACCACACAGGCCTACGCCAATGTCAGCCAGGCCTACCGGCCGGTGCTCTACGGCGACCTGACGCCTGCGGCCACCACGGACGTCATCGATCCCGACCTGAAGGACACGCGCGGGATCAACGCGGACCTCGGCTTCCGGGGCACCTTCCGTGAAGTGGTCAGCTTCGACGTCGGCGCGTTCCTGCTGCACATCAACGACCGGGTGGGCACGGTGGTGCGCGACGGCGTGAACGTGCGCACCAACCTGGGCGCCTCGCGCAGCCAGGGTGTGGAGGCCTTTGCGGAGGTGGACCTGGTGGGCCTGTGCCGGGGCAGTGGCCGCACGGCCCGCACAAGCCTTTCGGTGGCCCTGGCCTACGGCTACGTGGATGCCCGCTATGTGCGATGGGATGACCCGTCCGTGGACGCGGACCCTGCGCGTGACGTGCGGGGCAACCGTGTGGAGTACGCCCCGCGGCACACCTTCCGCCCCGGGATCACCCTGCGCCACCGCGCCTTCACCCTGGCGGCGAAGGGCAGCGTGGTGGATGCGGTGTACACGGACGCCACCAACACCGAGGCGCCCAACGCATCGGCCACGGCCGGCCGCATCCCGTCCTACACGGTGGTGGACGCCAGCGCTTCCTGGTCCGCTACCCCGAGGATCATGGTATCGGCGGGGGTCAACAACCTCCTGGACGCGGTGTACGCCACCCGGCGGTCCGGTGGATATCCCGGCCCCGGGCTCCTGCCCGGCATGGGCCGGTGCTACTTCATCACGCTGGCCGCCCGCCTGTGACCGGCGTCAGAACTTCGGACAGGGCACGATCTTGTGCTTGCGGGCCTTGGCCTTGCGCGGCCACTCGTAGGTGAGGCTCAGCTCGTGGGCGCCGCCGCTGGACAGATCGAGCCAGCTGATGGTGACGTCGTAGCTGTACACGATGCGCAGTTGCAGGGGCGTCTCGTAGCCGGCCATCAGCACCACGGCGTCGTTGTTCGGATAGCCCGGTGCATAGGCCTTCAGCCCGGGGATGCCGCGGTACCAGAGGCCGGCCAGCAGCTTGTCGTGGTCCACGTAGAAGCCCACGTCGAACTGGTCCCACTTGCCCTGGGCCTTGTAGTGCGTGGCGAAGGTGCCCACCGTGTTGCTGTAGGCCATCCGCTGGCCGTCCAGCGGGAACCGGTAGCCCGTGTGCACGCTCGTGCGCATCGGCAGCCGTGCGTCGCCGCTGAGGAAGAGCGACTGCTGCGGACGGTTCAGGTGGTTCACGCTGAAGCCCGCCCAGAAGCGCTCGTTGTAGTAGAGGCCGCCGGCGCTCAGGTCCATGTAGCTCACCTGCTGCACGAAGCCGCTCTCGATGCTGGTGGCCGCGTTGTCGCGGATCACCTGATCGGCGAAGAGGAAGCTGTTGGGGTCGTAGCTGCGGTTGGTCCAGGCGGCCCGCACCCCGCCGCGGAACGCGCTCTTGCGGTCGATGCGTGCCTCATAGCTGTAAGCCGCGGCCACCTGCGTGAACGCCAGTCCGTTCGCGCCGGCCACATCCCGCATGGCCATCACCCCGAAGCCGCTGTTGAGCTTCTGCGACCGGTGCTCGTAGCTGGCCGCGTAGGTCTGGAAGGCGTTCACCACCGCGCTCGGCCACTGGTTGCGGTAGTTCATGGCGATGCGGTCCTGGTACGTGTTGCCGGTCAGCGCCGGGTTCAGGTACATGGGCGCCGCGAAGAACTGCGACAGCTGAGGGTCCTGCGCCAGGAGCGCGGCCGGTGCGAGCGCGAGAAGGAGGGGTAGGCTTCGCTTCATGCGTTTCGCTTATCGGAACAGGGTGATGTCGCCCACGAGCTGCCGCTCCTGGCCGTCCACGAAGCGCAGCCACACCTGGTACACGTACACGTCCTGCGGGCTCAACTGGCCGCGGTAGTAACCGTCCCAGCCGCGCTGGATGTCGAGGCTCTCGAAGATCAGCTCGCCCCAGCGGTTGTAGATCCGCATGCGGAAGTCCTCCACGAACCGGGCGAAGGGATAGAAGACGTCGTTGCTGAGGTCGTTCGGGTCGTAGCCGCCGCCACCGCCGCCACCGGGGTTCGGGGTGAAGCCCGTGGGGATCACCACGTCATGGTCCGGCGTCACCTCCACCGTCACCCAGGCCGTGTCGCTGCATCCCTGCACGTCCATCACCACCAGTGCCACGGAGAAGAGCCCCACATCCATGAACTGGTGCGACACGTCCTGCTGGTCGCTCGTGGTGCCGTCGTCGAAGTCCCAGGCGAAGCTGGTGATCGCGCCCGTGCTGGCGTCGGTGAAGTGGATCAGCGCGTTGTCGATGTCGGTGCTGGTGGTGCTGGCGCTGAAGGCGGCCGTGGGCGGCGCGTGCGCGATCACCAGGCCCGGTGCCGGCGCCGTGCTGCTGCACCCCAGCGCCGTGGTCACCGTGAGGCTCACCGTGAAGGTGCCCGCCTGGAAGGTGTGCACCGGGGCCGGGGCCGCAGAGGTCTCCCCGTCACCGAAGCTCCACAGGTAGGTGAGGTTGCCGGTCACCAGCGTGTCGGGGAACTGCACCGTGAGCGGGGCACAGCCCTCGGCGAACACCGGTGGCAGGGTGAAGACCGGCGGTTCGTCCACCTGGATCGGCAGCACCGCCTGAAGCGTGTTGGCGCACTGGTCCGTGGCCGTGGTCGTGAGCACCATGTCGGCGTTCACCACCACCGTGTGCGGGCCGGGACCCGACACGCCCAGCTGCGGCCAGAACAGCTGCACGGAGGAGGGATACCCCATCACCTGCGCCGTCACCTGCACCGTGTCGCCCGGGCACACCGTGCCGGAACCGGTGGTGACCAACTGCGCGTCGCTCAGGTCAAGCACCGTCACGGGCAGCGTCAGGGTCGGACCGCTGCATCCGTTGGCGTCCACCACCGTCACCACCACGTTCTGCGAGGTGCTGAAGGCATGCGTCAGCTGCGTGCCCGTGCCGATGCCGCTCCAGCTCACGAGCAGGTTGCCCGTACCGCCGAAGGCCTGAGCGGTGAGCGGCACCGGGACGTTCACGCACACCGTGTCCGGCGCCTGGGCGCTCAGCTGGATCGGTGGGGGTGCGGTCAGCACCGCGTTGAGCTGCACGGTGCATCCGTTGGCATCGGTGGCGGTGACCCCGAAGGTGCCCGCGCCCAGGCCGCTGGCCGTGGGGCCCACTTGGTTCCCTGCCGCCGCGTCCCATTGATACGTGTAGCCCGGTGTTCCGCCCGAGGCGCTCACCGTGGCCCATCCGTTCGCACCGCCCGCGCACAGCGGGTTCCCGCTCTGGGTCAGCGAGGCCTGGAGCAGGGCCGGTTCGCCGATGGTGACGTTCATCGTCGTATCGCAGCCCAGTGCATCCGTCACCACCACGGCGTAGGTGCCGGCGGAGAGACCCGTTGCCGGGTTGGTGGCCTGCGCTGCGGGGTCGTTCCAGAGGTAGTTGAAGCTCGTGTCGTTCGGCGTGAACAGGGCCATGCCATTGGCGCCATCGTGGCAGCTGGTGGCCGTGCCGTTGATGCCTGCGTTGAGGAAGCTCTTGCTGATGATCACCACCGCCGTGTCCACATCGGGAGGACAACCGGGGTTGCCGGTGGTAGTGAGGAAGAGCGCCGTGCCGCCCTGCTGCACCTCGGCCGCGCTGGGCATGTAGGTGGCCGTCAGGCCGTTGCCCAGCCAGGTGCCCGTGCCGCCGCTCCACGTGCCGCCGGTGGCGTTCGTCACCGTGCCCGTCAGGGTCACCGGCAGTTCGTTCAGGCAGCCCACCACATCGGGACCGGCATCGGCGGCGTTGGGTTGGGCCGTGGCGCTCACCGTGGCCGTGCCGCTCACCGGTGCGCAGCCGTTGGCATCGGTGATCATCACGGTGTAGGTGCCGGCGCCCACGTTCACCGACGGTGTGGTGGCGCCGTGGCTCCAGGCATAGGTGTACGGCGCCGTACCTCCGTTCACCGTGGCGCTGATGCTTCCGCCACCCTGCCCGGCGCACGGTTCATCCACCACGCTCAAGGCGCCCAGGGCCAGGGCGGCCGGCTGCCCGATGGTGACGCTCAGCGTGGTATCGCAGCCCGCCGCGTCCGTCACGGTGATGGCATAGGTGCCGGCGGGAAGGCCGCTGGCCTGCGGCGTGGTGGGTGCCCCGGGCGCGTTCCACACGAAGCTCATCCCGGGCAGCACCGGCTGGAAGGAGGCGGATCCCGTGGCGGTCGCGTGGCACAGCGCGTCCGTGCCCGATGCTCCGGCATTGAGCAGGTCGTCGCTCAGCACCACGTGCACCGTGTCCACGTCGGCCGCGCACAGGGGATTGCCCGTGGTGGTGAGCAGCAGGTCCACACCGCCCGCGCTCAGTTCCGCCGCCGTGGGCTGGTAGGTGACGCTCAGGCCCGTTCCGCCGAAGGTGCCCTGACCTCCGCTCCAGATGCCGCCGGTGGCGTTGGTCACCGAGCCGGTCAGCGCGATCGGCAGCGCGTCCAGGCAGCCCAGCAGATCGGGGCCCGCATCGGCCTGGTTGGGTTGTGCCTGCGCGTTCACGACCGCTGCGGTGGGTTGTGAGACGCACCCGTTGGCGTCCGTGACCGTGACGGCGTAGGTGCCAGCGCCCACCTGGATCGTCGGCGTCGTGTCCGGCAGGCTGGCCCAGGTATAGTGGAAGGGGCCCGTGCCCGCGGTGACGCTCACGGCCACCTGTCCGTCCTGGGAACCCGCACAGCTCTCGTCCACGGCGTCCACCGTGATGGCCATGCCGGGCAGCACGGTGATCTCGTACACGTAGGTCTGCACGGCCGGGATGGGGCAGGCGCCATCGTTCACCTGCACGATGAAGGGGAAGAAGCCGGACGTGCCGGGCTGTCCGTTCCAGCATACCGTGCAGGTGATGGGGTTCGTGCCCGTGTAGGTGAAGGTGGCGCCCGGCAGGTTCTGCTGCAGGTTGGTGGTGGCCTCCAGCACGTTCGCTGCATTGATGTCGGTGATGGCGAACGTCATGCAGAACGACCCGGACTCGCACACCTCCACGCTGTTCGGACCCGTCTGGACGGCCGTGCCGGAGAATCCGCCGATGCTTCCGGTGGCCGGGTCCGGCGGAACGTTCATGCAGGGGTAGGCAATGAACTGCATGTCGCGCATCACCGTGCCGATGAGGTTGCCCAGCGAGTCCCATTCGCTCACTTCCACCACCACCACCCAGTTGCCGGCGAGCATCGGTGTGAAGCTCAGCAGGCCCGTCACCGGGTCGATCGTGAGCCCGCCGATCGGTTGGTTCCCCGTGTACGGGGCGACGTAGGCGATCGGCTGGCCGAACTCATCCAGCGCGTCCACGAGCGCGTAGCTGAGGGAATCCCCGTCCGGGTCATAGCCGCCGTAGCTGTAGGTCACCGGGTAGTTGAGGCAGACATAGGGGCTGGCGATGTTCGTGAGCACCGGGCTGTTGTCGCAGGCGTCCACCGTATTGTCCAGGGTGGTGGCGATGTACATCGCCTCAGTGTCGGGGTCCACCAGGTTGGCCACCGCCGCGTTCCGGTTCCTGCCGATCCAGCTCATGGTCCAGTGGTCGCAAGGCGGAAGCGTCACCACGGTGGTGTAGGTGTACTGTTCAATGCCCGGCAGGGTACCGCCGCTGCAGGTGCTGTTCGGCAGCTCCAGGTCGCAGAGCTGCGAGAGCTCCACCGGGTCCGGCGTATCCAGCGTCACCGTGAAGTCGCCGCAGGGGCTGTTGAAGGCCAGGTCGACCTCGTTGTCCAGCTGCACCCCGAAGCAGTCGCGGTACACGATCAGCGTGACCTCGTACTGGTCGTTGCCCAGGCACTCATAGAAGATCTCGCCACCGCTGATGTGCGTGGCCGCCACCGGTGTGGACGCGGTCAGCACGGTCGCCATCAGGGCGGCCCGTGCCTTCAGAACCCGCATGTTCCCGTGTCGATCTGCTTCCATCGTGGCCGCTCTTCTGCTCATCCGGTCCTACGGGCACCTTCGTGCAGGGATACAGCGATTCGACCGGTCCGGGCATTCCATCGACGAACGACCCTGACGCACGACAGGGGGCATTTCTTTTTCGCCCTTAGTTTTCACCTCGTCATGCTTCGCATCCTGCTCCTTATCCTCTTGGTGGTCCACGGCCTCATCCATCTCCTGGGGTTGGTGAAGGCCTTTGGGTGGGCCGAGGTCCGCGCCCTACGACAACCCATCGGGCGACCGATGGGGCTGCTCTGGGCCCTCGCCGCCCTGCTTTTCCTGATCGCGACATGGGCCATGCTGGGCCGGAGCGATCGGTGGTGGATCCCCGCGCTGGCCGGGGTGGTGCTGTCGCAAGTGCTCATCGTGCTCCATTGGCAGGATGCCCGCTTCGGCACGGTGGCCAATGTGCTCCTGGTCCTGGTCATCGCGCTGGGTGCGGTGGTCCATCGCTTCCGCCAGCAGTATCATCAGGAAGCGCACGAGGTGGGCCAGGTGGCCATGGTCGCGACCGCCCGCGTCCTGCGGGAGGAGGACCTTGCACCGCTGCCCGCACCGGTCCAGCGCTTTCTAAGGAAGGGCCGGCATGTCGGAAGACCGGTCCCCCGCAGCCTGTACGTGGAGTTCACCGGCGAGATCCGCGCCAAGGACGGGCCGTGGATGCCGTTTCGCACGGATCAGCTCAATACGTTCGATCCGCCGGCCCGGCTGTTCTGGATGAACGCCACGATGAAGGCGCTGCCCACCAAAGGGTATCACCGCCTTCGCGATGGGCATGCCAGCATGCACATCAAGGTGCTCGGCCTGCTGCCGGTGATCGACGCCCAAGGACCTGAGATGGACACCGCCGAGCTGGTGACCTGGTTCAACGA
>JAEUSW010000016.1 GCA_016788285.1 Flavobacteriales bacterium | reverse complement strand
CAGGCCCGCTCGCGTGGCGACCACCGTGGACGTGTCCGCCGCATCGAGCAGTTCCAACCACACCCAATCCACCGCGGCGCCCGCACCGCTCTCATCCAGCACGCTCGCGGAGGTCATGCCCGCCCCCACCCCGTTCACACTGACGAACGTGGAGTCCAGGTAGGGCTGTTGTACGGGCAGAAGACCCTGCACGCGCAGGCTGTCGTGCATCAGCACCGTGTTCGGGTCCCACGATCCGCCCAAGAAGAGCCGCAGGTCCAGCTTGGCGCGGGGGTCGGGGATGTTGTGGTAGCGGGCGATGACGAACGTATGACTTCCGACCCAACCAGCATACCCTCCAACCAAGAGCTTTCCATCCACCTGTGGTGTCGCAACTAAAGCCCCCCCATAACCACTGGGGACGAAATCGGTGATCACCGACCCCTGAATTCCCCATGAACAGTCACCCATTATCGTATCGGGCAAGGTTCGGATGACCTCGAACTTGTTATCGTTAGTAGGCACAATGAAGTGGGCAAACTGGTCATGGCAGGTTCGACCGATCCCCCCATAAGTGGCAACGCTGGAAGGACATGGGGAGTAGTTTAGAGTTGCCGTGAACCCAGTAAACATGGAAAATCGAAATTGCGCATCACCGTTCCAACCGAACACAGAATGAAATCCTCGCGCCGGATCCACAGATAAAGAGTGATGATAGACACTTGCATCTACGTTGTTCACACCAGTATCATAGCCGGATAACGTTCCTCCATCAGCTTGGTGGAGGCTATAGAAAACCCGAGGGTATGCACCACCAGGATAGCAAGTGTGTCTTGCGGTGCTTCTAACCCAAACGAACTCGTCGCCATCTGCGTGCCGCACTTCACACCCATGCCAATGCTGCTGGTAACAAGCGCTGGCGACGCCACCGATCACCAACCACCCGTTGGCCGCGAAAGATCCATCGGCTTGACCATTCGACAATATCTTCAAGAGGAAAGCACGGTCGGTATTGAACACATATGTCGAGTCGCCCGTGACCATAAGCTTGTCGTCGGCAAGCAGATCACCATCACGAATGAACGTTCCATGCGGCAGAACGACCTGCCCTGCGGTACCATATGTACTGTCGATGCCACCGTCCACCTCCAACCGCTGGACGATACCTTGTGTACCAACTTGGTTCCCCAATAACAGGATCCTGGCATCGGTTTGGATCAAGACCCGCCTCGGCGCATTTGGGCAGATCACAGAACCGAAGGACCCGAAGGTGCTATCGAGCTGACCTGAAGCGGTCAACCGGATAAGTATGCTATTACTGCCGCTAGAAGTAAGCGCCAGGATCCGTCCCATAGAGTCCAGTTCAAGATCAACGACCGGACCGAATCCTGGGAGCAACAGCTTCCCTTGACCTGCGAATGTCGTATCCAACATCCCCGGCTGCTGGGCGCGGCAGACCAAGGTCCCACCCATGGCCAGGCACAGCAGTGAACGGGCGATGACGTTCATGGCGGGGGTGTGTCGCACTTCAAAGCTAGGAGACTTCCGCATTCGTCGACAAAAAAGCAGCTTCCATCGATGAACAGGAGATAGTGAGCAGCGGGGCGGCCGCGGCCACCCCCCGCCCGCCCACACGCCCCAAGGCCTACCTTCGCGCGGAAGACCGCGACCGATGGCCCGGAAGACCGACCTGACCGAAGAGCTGACCCTGGAGGAGGTGAAGCAGGAGATCCTGCGCGACTACGAGCTGTGCGTGCTGAGCCGCGAGGCCAGCCTGCTGGGCCGCAAGGAGGTGCTGGGCGGCAAGGCCAAGTTCGGCATCTTCGGCGACGGCAAGGAGCTGGCCCAGGTCTGCATGGCCAAGCAGTTCCGCAACGGCGACTGGCGCAGCGGCTACTACCGCGACATGACCTTCATGTTCGCCATCGGCGAGCTCAGCGTGCAGCAGTGGTTCGCACAGCTGTACGCCCACGCCGACGTGAACGCCGACCCCAGCAGCGCCGGCCGCAGCATGAACGGCCACTTCGCCACGCGCAGCCTCGACGAGCGTGGCGATTGGAAGGACCTGATGGCGCAGCCCAACAGCAGCCCGGACATCAGCCCCACCGCCGGCCAGATGCCCCGGCTGCTCGGCCTGGCCCAGGCCAGCAAGGTGTTCCGCCACGACCCGGCCCTGCACGGCCTCACCCACCTCACCGACCAGGGCAACGAGGTGGCCTTCGGCACCATCGGCGACGCCAGCACCAGCGAAGGCCACTTCTGGGAGACCATGAACGCGGCCTGCGTGCTGCAGGTGCCGCTGGCCATGAGCGTGTGGGACGACGGCTGGGGCATCAGCGTCAGCAAGGCGCACCAGACCACCAAGGCCAGCATCAGCAAGGCGCTGGCGGGCTTCGAGAAGGAGGAGGAGGGCAACGGCCTGCGCATCTACCGCACCAAGGGCTGGGACTATGCCCACCTGAACCGGACCTACGAGAAGGCCATCGCCCTGTGCCGTGCCGAGCACGTGCCCTGCCTGATCCACGTGGAGGAGGTGACGCAGCCGCAGGGCCACAGCACCAGCGGCAGCCACGAGCGCTACAAGAGCAGCGTCAGCGACTGGATCCGCGACAAGGACGGCACGCCGCTGCAGGAGGTGCCGCTGCTGGACTGGTACAAGGTGTACGACTGCAACGTGAAGTTCCGCGAGTGGATCCTGGGCTTCCGCCCCGGCGGCGAGGTGCTGGCCACGGCCGAGGAGCTGGACGCCATCGAGGTGCGCGCCAAGGCCGAGGCCCGCGCGGCGCAGAAGGCGGCGTGGAGCGCCTTCCAGGCCGAGATCGGCGCCGAGCGCGCCGCGGTGCTGCCGCTGATCGAGGCGGTGGACCCCGCCCTGGCGCAGGAGCTGCGCAGCGAGATGGCCCCCGGCCGCAAGGAGGTGCTGAGCGCCGCCCGCCGCGCCCTCATGGGGTCACCGGCCTCCCTGCCGGTGCACGCCGAACTGCGGGCCTGGGTGCAGCGCGCGCTGGCCGACAACGGCGACCGCTACGGCAGCCACCTGTACCAGGAAGGGCCGGGCAGCTGCCTGAACGTGGCCGACGTGCCGGTGGCCTATGCGGCGGACGCACCGGAGGTGGACGGCCGCATCATCATCCGCGACAACTTCGCCGCGCTCTTCGCGCGCGAGCCACGGCTGCTCACCTTCGGGGAGGACACCGGCAAGATCGGCGACGTCAACCAGGGCATGGAGGGCATGCAGGCCCGCTTCGGCGAGCAGCGCGTGGCCGACACCGGCATCCGCGAGGCCACCATCCTGGGCCAGGGCATCGGCCTGGCGCTTCGCGGCCTGCGCCCCGTGGCCGAGATCCAGTACCTCGACTACCTGCTCTACTGCCTGCAGGGCATGAGCGACGACCTGGCCACGGTGCACTGGCGCACCAAGGGCGGCCAGAAGTGCCCGCTGATCATCCGCACGCGCGGCCACCGGCTGGAGGGCGTGTGGCACAGCGGCAGCCCCATGGGCATGATCCTGCACAGCGTGCGCGGCATCGTGGTGTGCACCCCGCGCAACATGCAGCAGGCCGCGGGGATGTACAACACCCTGCTGCAGGCCGACGACCCCGCGCTGGTGATCGAATGCCTCAACGGCTACCGCAGCAAGGAGCGCCTGCCCGCCAACCTCGGCGACTTCACCGTGCCCATCGGCATCGCCGAGGTGGT
>JAEUSW010000118.1 GCA_016788285.1 Flavobacteriales bacterium | reverse complement strand
CTTGGTGGTGCTGGCTCAGAACCCTAAAGGCGGTGGCTTGGCGGCCGGTTTCACCGGCGCCCAGCAAATCGGTGGTGTGCAGCGTACGGCCGACTTCCTGGAGAAATCGACCTGGACCCTTAGCGGGGCGCTCATGGTGCTCTGCCTCATCAGTGCCGGCGTGCAAAGCGGTGGGAATAGCGGCAGCAGCCTCGATGACCCCATAGAGCAGACCGATGAGGCGGAGGCCACCACGGACGACGGCACAACCGAGGACGGCGGCGACGAAACGCCGGAGTAAGCCGCCAGCCTGACAGCGCTTGACTGACATCGTGGAGTCCGCGCTGAGATTCTGACAGAACCCTTCAACCATTCGATAGCTGGCATGGCCATTGACGGCCGCGCCGCCGTCGATCATCGACCTCAACTCCTTAACTAAATCACTGAAATGGCCAATGTGAAGCCCCTCGCGGACCGCGTGCTCGTTGAAGCCGCTGCCGCTGAAGAGACCACCAAGGGCGGTCTCTACATCCCTGACACCGCCAAGGAAAAGCCCCAGTGGGGCAAGATCATCGCCGTCGGAACCGGCCGGGTGGCCGATGACGGAAAGGTGACCCCGCTCACAGTGAAGGTGGGCGACAGTGTGCTGTATGGCAAATACAGCGGCACTGAACTGAACCTTGACGGCAAGGATTACATGATCATGCGCGAAAGCGACATCTACGCCGTCCTTAACTAAGCACCCTGTGAGCCGACCGTATCGGCTCTTCTCAATCTTCCCAACCACCTAACATCTACTGCAATGGCAGCCAAGAACATCCAATTCGAGATCGACGCCCGCGACCGCTTGAAGCGTGGTGTCGATCACCTCGCGAACGCGGTGAAAGTGACCCTCGGTCCCAAGGGCCGCAACGTGATCAT
This sequence comes from Flavobacteriales bacterium, assembly GCA_016788285.1. Lineage (GTDB taxonomy): Bacteria > Bacteroidota > Bacteroidia > Flavobacteriales_F > PHOS-HE28 > PHOS-HE28. The sequence continues at coordinate 5,194 of JAEUSW010000118.1, read as the reverse complement.
CGACAAGAAATTCGGAGCGCCCCAAGTGACCAAGGACGGCGTTACCGTGGCGAAAGAGATCGAGTTGAAGGACGCCGTGGAGAACATGGGCGCCCAGATGCTGAAGGAAGTGGCCAGCAAGACGGCCGACGCGGCCGGGGATGGCACCACCACCGCCACGGTGCTGGCGCAGGCCATCGTCACCGCCGGTCTGAAGAACGTGGCCGCCGGTGCCAACCCGATGGACCTGAAGCGCGGCATCGACAAGGCCGTGGTCGCCGTGGTGGAGGAGCTCAAGAAGATGAGCAAGTCCGTCGGTGACGACAACGCGAAGATCAAGCAGGTGGCGTCGATCAGCGCCAACAACGACGAGACCATCGGCGCGCTGATCGCGCAGGCGATGGAGAAGGTGAAGAAGGAGGGCGTGATCACCGTGGAGGAGGCGAAAGGCACCGAGACCACCGTGGAGGTGGTGGAGGGCATGCAGTTCGACCGCGGTTACCTGAGCCCCTACTTCGTGACGAACGCCGACAAGATGGAGGCCGAGCTGGAGAACGCCTACATCCTGATCTACGACAAGAAGATCAGCAGCATGAAGGAGCTGCTGCCGATCCTGGAGAAGGCCGTGCAGACCGGCAAGCCCCTGCTGATCATCAGCGAGGACGTGGACGGTGAGGCGCTGGCCACGCTGGTGGTGAACAAGATCCGTGGCGCCCTGAAGGTGGCCGCGGTGAAGGCCCCCGGCTTCGGCGACCGCCGCAAGGCCATGCTGGAGGACATCGCCATCCTCACGGGCGGCACGGTGATCAGCGAGGAGCGCGGCTTCAAGCTGGAGAACGCCGACCTGAGCTACCTGGGCAAAGCCGAGAAGATCAGCATCGACAAGGACAACACCACGATCGTGAACGGTGCCGGCAAGAAGGCCGACATCACGGCGCGGGTGAACCAGATCAAGGCCCAGATCGAGACCACCACGAGCGACTACGACAAGGAGAAGCTGCAGGAGCGCCTGGCGAAGCTGGCCGGCGGCGTGGCCGTGCTGTACGTGGGCGCCGCCACCGAGGTGGAGATGAAGGAGAAGAAGGACCGCGTGGACGACGCGCTGCATGCGACCCGCGCGGCCGTGGAGGAGGGCATCGTGCCGGGCGGTGGTGTGGCCTACATCCGCGCCCAGAAGGTGCTGGAGAAGATGGAAGGCGCGAACAACGACGAGACCACCGGCATCGGCATCGTGCGCCGCGCCATCGAGGAGCCGCTGCGCCAGATCGTGGGCAACGCGGGCCTGGAGGGCAGCATCGTGGTGCAGAAGGTGCGCGACGGCAAGGCCGACTACGGCTTCAACGCCCGCACCGAGGAGTACGAGAACCTGCTCGCCGCCGGTGTGATCGACCCCACCAAGGTGACCCGTGTCGCCCTGGAGAACGCCGCCTCCATCGCCAGCATGCTGCTCACCACCGAGTGCGTGATCAGCGAGGAGAAGGAGGAGAAGGCCCCGGCCCACAGCCACGGCGGCATGGGCGGCGGCATGGACATGATGTGATCATCGGTCCGCACGGAACACGACGAGCCCCGGCCGCACGGTCGGGGCTCGTTCGTTGAGGCGTACCGGTCATTCCCCATCGCCTCTCGCAAAGGCACCGCTCGCGTCCATCCGATACCGCAACACACGGTCATGAACGGAACGCGGAATACGGCCTGAGCGGATGTTGCACGATCGGAGAGCTCGGACGCGCATGAAGGTTCATGTGCAGGACACGTGGGGATCGATCCGGCCCGTGCCATGCGCGATGCGTTGCATCGGACGTTCGCACCGGTCCACGCATGCTTCCGAAGCAGGTCACACTCGCGTGCCGGAGGTTTGATACAGGCTTCACATTCGCGCAGGCCGGACGCGCTTCCTTCGTGGCTCAGGCCCGGCGCCGGTGGGCGGTCACAACGTCATCAACCCCGGTTTGGCCCACCGGTCGCCGGGTCCGGTCCGTTCCTCAGGGAAGAGCCTTCCTCCTCTGCAGAGGCCAGGTGCTTGACGGCCTGGGCGACACTTCCCCGCGGATCCACAGCGTTCCGGCTCATGGGCGGTTCCAGCCACACGGCGGGGATGGGGTCGCGGCGGCGCCAGGTGCGCGCGGTCTGGTAGGCATCACGGAAGGTGGCGAGGTCGGCATCCGGATCCTTCCAGGCCGGATCATCCAACAGCGCATCCACGGTGAGCACCTGCGAGACGGTGATGCGCGGGGCGAGCTGCCGACGCAGGAGCTTCAAGCGGAGATGGACGTCGGCCAGCCGATCCCCCAGGAGCACGTCCTCGAACCGCAGCAGCGCCCACACCACCTGGTCGGTATGGTCCAGTCCGGTGACCCAGCGTGCCAGCTCGGCGCCCAACCCTTCTGCATTCCTACGCTCACCCATGGCTCTGGATCGACGATGAACACGTCGATCGCCGGGGCAAAAAGTAGTGTGGACAGGTGCCGCAAGAAAAGCGCGGAACGGAGTTCCGTATCGAACCTTTGAACACGCGGTTGTGGACCGCTTACCGAGGACCTGAGGCTCAGGGGCAGACCGTGCCGAAGACGTTCACGAAGAGGCCGAAGTCCGACACGTTCACGGTGTTGTCGACGTTCAGATCGGCCGCACATCCCGAACAGGGTGCTCCGAACGCGTTCACGAAAAGGCCAAAGTCGGTGATGTTGACCTGCCCGTCGCGGTTGAGGTCGCCCCGGACCGCCTTCACGGCCGCACTGCTGTAAATGGTGCCGGTGCGGGGCAGGCCGTTCAGGGAGATGAAGAAGTCCTTGTTCTCCGCCCCCGTGAAGCCATCGTTCACGATGCGGAAGTTGGCGCACGCGGCGCCTGGCCGGAAGGGAATGGTGGCGATGACCCGCTCCGTATTGGCGGCCCAGGTCTGTCCCGAGCAGGCGGCGCTCAGTTGGGCGAATCCGAAGGCGTTGAACGTGTAGTAGTTGAACCCGCCGTTGACCACGGTGCTGTCCCCGCTCGGGGTGATGAAGAATCCGCCCGGACAGTTCTGGCCGACCACGAGGGAAGAAGGACCAGCGATCGTGGCCCCTGATCCCGCTTCCCATCGGAGGGTGAAGGTGATGGAGCTCACCACCTGGGTGAACGCGGCATTGGGTCGCACGCGCACCTCCAAAGTGTTGGGCGCGGAGCCGGCGAAAAGGCCGATGTCGGTGGTGGGTTGCGCAAGCGCGCTGGTGGCGAGGAACGCGAGGGGAAGCAGCCAGTGTTTCATGGGGTATGCGGTTCGGACAATGACCGCGGTGCAACCTAGAAGGAAGGCAGCGGGCGCATGAGAAGCCGGCATGAAGACGATGTGAAGCGATCGTGACACGGGTGACGACAAAGGGGCCGCCCTTTCGGACGGCCCCCTCCTTCGTTGCGGGGATCTGCTCCCCGTACCTCAGCGCTGAACCACCAGACGCCGGGTCCATTGCTGCTCACCCGCGGTGAGCGTCATCAGGTAGATGCCATCGGGTCGACCGGAGAGGTCGATCAGAGCGGTCGGGGTGAACGGCATGGTCGAAGCCAGCACACGACGGCCCGTCAGATCCATCACCTCCAGTCCGATCGTGCCTTCGAAGCCCTCCATGCCATCGATGCGGACGGTGACCAGCCCATCGCGCACGGGGTTGGGGAACACCGTGACATCGGCCGCGATGATCTCCACTTCCGCACTGCGCTGCACTTGACCGGGGGTGTTGTCGATGGTCACGGTGCAGACGGCGCCGAAGGGGCAGTAGGTGGCACCGCCGTCGAAGCTCGCGCGCACGGTCACGTTGTAGGTATCACCGTCCACCAGGGGCAGGGTGTTCCACTTCAGCGTGAGGTTGGTGGTGGTGGATGTGATCTGGCGGGCGAAACCACCGCCCACGCGCTCGAAGCGGAACTGGTAGGTGGTGGCGCCGCTCACCGGGAAGGCGCTGACCTGGGCGTTGGTGCCGAAGGGCTTCACCACACCGCAGGAGAAGATGGAGCTGCCCGGGGTGTCCACCAGCTTGGTGGTGCTGCAGGCAGGCACGGCCACCTTCAGCTGGCAGGCGGGGCCGAACGCGGCATACACGCCGGCCACGCGCGAACGCACCTGCACGTTCAGCAGGACGTTGGCCGGAACGGGCAGCGTGGTCAGGGCGCTCAACTTCAGCGTGGCGCAGCGTGTGGCACCGGCCGGGCCATTGCCCGTGTTGTGGGCCTGGAACACGCGACGGTTGTACCCTCCATGCGGGTTGCGGATCCAGAACTGGTAGCCGCTGGTGCTGTTGGTCACGTTGTACTGGGCGCTCACCGCGGGGTTCACCACGGCGGAAATGGCCCCGGTGGGCGCGATGGCCAGCAGATCGCAGCTGGCGGCCGTCAGCCGGTCGCTGCCAAGGGGCAGGCAGAAACCGAGCGGCGCCTTGCTCAGGGCGGTGAAGCCCCCCCCGTTGTTGCTGTTGTCGATGATGCGCTCTCCGCTCTCATCGCGCAGCACGAAGCCGCCACCGGGGATGCCGTCCCCGAAGCTGTCGAACACCTGCAGGTCATAGCAGCCATCGGGCAGGCAGCAGCTCGCCGTGAAGGTGGTGCCGGCCGGGAGGCCGGTGCCGCTGCATACGACCGTCTGCGTGTTGCCGATGACGATGTTCCAGGTGAGCTGATCGGCGTTCACGTCCGTGGTCATCGTCAGCTCCACCTCGTTGAACAGGCAGGCGACCGGACCATCGAGGATGTCGTCGATGCGGTCGTTCACCTCCTCGATGCGGGTATCCAGGCTGTCCGCCGTCTCGGCCAGCGCATATGCGCTCGTGGTGTGGAAGCTCTTCATGAACTCGGCGAAAGCGTCCTGTTCGCTGCCGGCATTGGTGAAGCTCGCCACGCCAGGTCCGGCATCAGGCAGCGTATTGAGGTCCACACGGCCCGTACCGAGGGTGTTGAACGGATAACCGTCGCCACCACCGGCAAGGAAGTTCAGCGTCACCACACGGAAGGTGCGGGCCGGGTCGCCGTGCAGGAGACCGTTCATCACCAGGGTGTCCACCGTGAAGCCGGCGCTGTCGGTGACCACCGCGTTCCGGATCCGTGCGTTGGCGGGCAGCGTCTCGTCGTAGCTGAAGCGCACACCGCTCACCTGCGGGAAGCGGCCCTGGGTCTGTCCGGGACCGCTGGCGGCCACCCCGTGCTCCAGGATGGTGCGGAGGCTGGCGGCGGTAAGGGTGAGCGC
>JAEUSW010000263.1 GCA_016788285.1 Flavobacteriales bacterium | reverse complement strand
TTCAACGAGGCCATCGTGGAGGTGACGCACGATGTGGCCGTGGCCTACAAGCTCAACCTCGCCTTCTACGAGGCGCTGGGCGATCAGGGCTGGCTCGACCTGGAGGCCACCATCGCCTTCATCCGCAGCACCGGCCCCAGCTTCATCATCGCCGACGCCAAGCGCGGCGACATCGGCAACACCGCCCGCAAGTACGCCGAGGCCTTCTTCGACCGGCTCGACGTGGACGCCGTCACCCTCTCGCCCTACATGGGCCGCGACAGCATCACCCCCTTCCTGGGCCGGCCCGGCAAATGGGCCGTGGTGCTCGGCATCACCAGCAACCCCGGCGCCGACGACTTCCAGCTGCTGCCGGTGCACGGCCAACGCCCGCTGTGGAGCACGGTGATGGACCGCTGCGCCGCCTGGGGCGGGGCCGATGAGCTCATGTTCGTGGTGGGCGCCACCCGTCCCGAGGTGCTCGCCGAGGCCCGCCGCACCGCGCCCGGCCACTTCTTCCTGGTGCCCGGCGTGGGCGCCCAGGGCGGCGACCTCGATGCCGTGCTCCGCGCCGGCCTCACCGCCGACGGGGGCCTGCTGATCAACAGCAGCCGCGGCATCCTCTACGCCGGGCAAGGAGGGGAGGCCCTGCCCGCCGCCCGCCGCGAGGCCCAGCGCCTGCAGCAGGTGATGGCCAACGCCCTCAGCGGCGTGTGAGCCACCGCAGGGTCCCGCGCAACAAGGCCACGTTGCCCCGCGCCAGTGGATGGTTCATGCCCACGGGCTGTCGCTCGGGTCCGGCCAGCTGTGCGCTGAACATCGCAGCCTCGCCGAGGAGCACCATCCGTCCCAGGCCCACCTCCAGGTAGGCGCCCTGCACCCAGCCATCCCCGGAGCGCTGCCGCGTGCCGTCCGAGAATCGCCAGGCCGTGTCGGGCTCCAGCAGGGTCCAAGCCGGGCCCAGCTCCAGCAGGGGTTGCGCCTCCGGTGCCGGCCGGAACGCGCTGCCCGTGAAGGTCGCCACTGTGTCCAGGCCCGCGGCCGGTCCTTCGGCCACCAGCCCTTCACCGATGGTGAAGAGGTCCGCCGGTCGCTGCGGCTCGCGCAACGCGAAGCCGTTGCTGAAGGTGAAGCCGAAGGCCGCGGCCAGCTCCGAGGCCGCACCCGCGAACGGCATGTGGTCCGCCAGCAGCAGCAGCGCACCTCCGTTCTCCACCCATTTGCGCACGGTCGACACTTCCGCATCGGTGAAGGCCGACGGCGTGGGCAGGGCCCAGTGCTCGGCGTTCGAGGGGTGCAGTGCGTTGGCGATCACCAGCACGTCCACTTCGTTCAGCGCCTCCGGATCGAACCCGGTGTCCCACGTGCGCACCCGATGGCCATCGGCCTCGGCCACCCGGGCGAAGCCCTGGTACCGGCCGTCGCGCGTGTGGAAGTTGCCGTGGGCCTGGTCGATGGCCACCACCGGCCCCTCGCCAGGCGGGAACGCGGCATCGCCGAAGACGGGACGAAAGCCGGGATCCGCCACCTGCTGGGCCTGCAGCCCGATCACATGGAGGAACTCGAGGAGAACGAGGGAGCTGCGCATGCCGCCAAACTACCGCCCATCCCCGCGCCGTGCCCCGGAAGGCACGCACGTTCCGTGGACGAGCGTGCGGTCGGTCCCGAGGGATCTGCTATATTATCCGTCGATCGATTGATCTGAAATCCGTCAAGCCATGCTCCTGCATCCACGGCCATCGCCCCGTGCGTGGCGCTCCGCCCCCGTCCACGGCCCGCTGCACGTGGTGCGCGACCCGGAGGCCGCCGCACCGCACGACCTGCTCCTCGACCCGGCCTTCCCCTACGGCGAGGACCTGCTGCAGTTCATCTGGGAGGCCCAGCTCTTCGACCGACACAGCCTGCGCACCGTGGACGGCCGCCCGGTGGAGGTGCTTCACCCCGGCCGCATCCAGCGCGATGCCGGTCCCGACCTGCGCGATGCCCGCTTGCGCATCGGCGGCCTGGAGTGGGCCGGCACCGTGGAGGTGCACGTGCGCAGCAGCGAATGGGCCCGCCACGGCCACCAGCACGATCCCGCCTACGAGAGCGTGGCGCTGCACGTGGTGTACGAGCACGACGCCGAGGCGCGCACGCTCGGCGGCCGCGTGCTGCCCACCGTGGAACTGCTGCCCCGGGTGAGCACCGCCAGCCTCAGCCTGTTCGCCGGCCTGCTGCGCGGGCGCGGGGCCGTGCCCTGCGCCGCCCACCTGCCCCCGGCCGAGCCCGAACGCCTGCACACCTGGCTGGAGACGGTGCTGGTGGAACGCCTGATCCGCCGCACCGCCGCCGCCGAGGAGCTCCACGGCCTCCTGCAGCGCGACAGCGCCGCCCTCGCCTGGCACCTGCTCTGCCGCGCCTTCGGCCAGCGTGCCAACGCCGAACCCTTCGCCATGCTGGCCCACGCCCTGCCGTGGAGCGTGCTGCGCCGCGTGCGCGACGACGCCTTCCGGGTGGAGGCCCTCGTCTTCGGCCAGGCCGGCCTGCTGCAGGTGGACTTCGTGGACGAGCACCCGCGGCGCCTGCAGACCGAGCACCGGGCGCTCGCGCGCCTGCATGGCCTGCGTCCGGCCCCCGTGGCGGCGTGGACCTTCGGGCGCCTGCGCCCCGCCGCCTTCCCCACCGTGCGCCTGGCCCAGCTGGCCGCCCTCGTCGCCCGCCTCAGCGGCGAGCTCACCGACCTGGCCGCCGCGCCCGATGTGCCCGCGCTGCGGCGCCTGCTGCAGGCCGCGCCCGCGCCGTACTGGACCACGCACTACCGCTTCGACCACGCCACGCCTCCACGCCCCAAGCCCCTCGGGGCCGCCACGGTGGACCAGCTCATCATCAACGCCGTGGTGCCGCTGCTCTTCGTGCTGGGCCGCACCCGCGGCGACCAGGCCCTGCGCGACCGGGCCATCGCCCTGTTGGAACAGCTGCCCCCCGAGCACAACACCGTGCTCGCGCAGTGGACCGGGCGCGGCGTGGCGGTGGATTCCGCCGCCCGGGGCCAGGCCCTGCTGGAGCTGCAACGCCAGTATTGCACCCCTCGCCGATGCTTATCTTGCGGCTTCGGACGCCACCTTTTGCGCGGCACGCGTCCTTAGGCCATGATCGACCGCATCAAGACCACCTTCGAGCGCCAGGCCTTCGGGGTTTGTGCCTGGTGGGGCGAAAAGCTCAACATCAAGACCGAGCAGGTGCGGCTCAGCTTCATCTACCTCAGCTTCGTCACGGCCGGCCTCAACCTGGTCGTCTACCTGGTGATGGCCTTCGTGCTGGCCCACAAGGAGCGCATCAAGCGCCCCTTCGCCAAGCGCAGCACCGTGTGGGAGCTGTAGGGCGGCCCATCGTGACGGGCATCACGCGCCGGGTCGGGAACCGGCGTCTACCTTGGGGCCATGCGCAGCACGGTCCGCAAGCTCATCATCGGGCGGGGCCAGCGGCCCGGTGAACGGCACCCCACCATCGCCCGGCGCTGGGACAACCTGCGCGCCATCTGGAACAACACGTTCGAGGAGGACGCCGGCCTGGAGAAGCTCGTGCGGCTGACGCTCGCCGCCAGCCAGTTCCTCTTCCCCGGCATGTACATCAAGCACCTGTTCTGGCGCAAGGGACCGCTGTACCAGGACTTCGCCATCGAGCTGCTCGTGCTGGCCAAGACGGTGCTGCCGGTGCTGGTGCTGGCGTGGGGTTGGGAGCGGCATCCCCTGGCGCTGGCCCTGGTGGTGTGGCTCATGGCCGAGACCATCCTGTACATCCCCACGCTCATCTTCGCCTCGGACGCCTTCGGCTCACCGCGCAGCTACCGCCGCAGCAAGCTGCTCATCTTCCTCAACTACCTGGAGGTGGTGTTCAGCTTCGCCGTGCTGCACATGGCCATGCAAGCCATGAACCAGCCCATCGCGCGGTGGACCGATGCGGTGTACCTGAGCTTCGTGGTCACCAGCACCATCGGCTTCGGCGAGTACTTCCCGGTCACCGGCTGGGGCAAGTTCCTGGTGGCGGTCCAGTCGCTCTTCTACCTCAGCTACATCGCCCTCTTCATCAGCTTCTTCAACCTCGGCGGCACCAAGGGGTATTTCGAGGACCTCCGCAAGTGA
>JAEUSW010000224.1 GCA_016788285.1 Flavobacteriales bacterium | reverse complement strand
TAGTCCTGGATCTTCTGCCAGGCGAACGCCCAGGCGATGTAGCGCCCGGACCCATCATCCAGCGTCTCCAGGCGGAAGTACTCCTGCAGGCCGAGACTGATGACGATGGTGGCCAGGTTCGAGCTCACCAGTTCAATGATGCCGAGGAAGGCCACGAAGCCGATGAAGCCGATGAAGGGCGACAAGCTGAAGAAGCGACTGAAGAGGAGGAACATGCCCGTGGCCACCAGCGAGGTACGCGACCCGCACAGCACCAGGAAGGTCACGATGACGGCGTAGTTCATCATGCGCTGCCGGAACGGGAAGAGGTCTTTCCGGAGGTGGTTGAGGATGGTGTACAGGGTGAAGACCAGGAAGGTGAAGATGCCCAGGCCGTTGGGGTTGCCGAAGAGCCCGCGGAAGCGGCCGGCCACATAGACGGGCACGATGCCGAAGAACCTCATCAGCCACATCACCACCAGGAAGGCCACCAGAAAGCGCACAAGGTCACGGAAGAAGTCCCAGCCGCGCTGGCGGAAATTGAGCAGCACATAGTTCGGCACGACGAGATAGAGCAGCGCATAGCTGAGGGTCTTCTGGATGCCTGTGATCGGGTCGTTGCCGAACACCAGCGGAATGAAGGCGTACACGAAGAAGGGTAGGAAGACCTTGAAGACCCCGGACAACGGTGTGAAGCGGTGCTGCTCCACCAACAGGATGAGGGAGAGGGCGATGATATAGGCGTACTTGGCGGTCTTGATCTTCCGCATCGCGAAGACATCCGGCGTCATGTCCGACAGCACCAGGATGAGGATGAAGCCGAAGAGGATGTCACCGAACGACTCCCTCCGGTAGAACAGGAAGACCGTGAGCGGCAACAAGGCATAGATGACCGGACCGGCGAACACGGTGGAGAACACCCAGATCGCAACGATCAGGATGAACTGCAGTTCGTTCCGCAGGAAGTCGAGCATCGCTCAGGGAGTCGGATAGTGCTGATGAAGCTGGTCGCGCACCACGGCGCCCCTGGCCCGCGCGAAGATCCGTAGTTCCTCCACCTTCCGAGACCATTGCGCCACGGACGAAGGCCGGCGCCACCGGTCCACATGGTGGGGCATCTCGGGAGCGATCAGCGCGGATTCCGCATCGATCGCGGCCAGCATGCTTGCTTCCGAGAGCGGTCCATCGAGGAGGCCGATGACGATGGAACGGAACCGATGGCGCAGGACCGGGGAGCGCAGGACGGCCTTGTGCAACTGCGCCATCGGCCCCTGATGTTGCTCCACATGCCGGAAGAGGTCGGCCGTCACCGGTCCGGCATAGCCCAGGCCCATGTCGCTGTCGCCCATGATGAAGCGCCACCGTCCATCGCGTGGTGCACCAAGGGTGTCGACGGTGCCCGTCCACCGCCAGTACTTCACGTTCTGGTCCGGCCAGTCCAGGTTGCCCAGGATGATCTGGGCCGCCATATAGGTGAGGAAGCCGTCCACATCCATGCGGCGTTCCAGGCTGTCCACATAGTGCGGGCCCAGCGGGTCCCAGCGTTCGGCCATGGTGATCATCCGCTCGAAGCGCTTCACCTCGGCCTGGTCCCCCTCATAGAGGAGGAGCCGGTCCTCCAGGATGGTGTACGCCTGCGGCTTGCCGCCGTACCGCCGGGCCAGCTCCTGCGCGTCGATGCGTTCACGCAGATGATGAAGGCCCCAGTACGCACCGTTCAGGTAGACCACCACCGCGGTGGATCCCGATGTCTGGAAGGGAAGGCCTGCGCACAGTCCGTGCTGGACCACATCCCGCAGGAAACTGTCCGCCTGGTCGTTCCCGCCGGCACGAAGCACGAGCATGCGGTGCCCGATGCCCCGTTCCCGGCCGCACCAGGGAACCGGAGAGGCCGGGAGCTTCACGCGAAGCGCGTGCTGCGGAAAGCCCCTCGTGTTGTTGCCGTTGATGCGAAGCTTCACCGCGCCCGACCACCGCTGAGTTCCCTGTCCGTCGATGAGCTCGGCATGGGCCTGGCGTTCCCACGCCTTCCCACGGAACTGGAAGTTGCCCGGATACTTCCACCAGCGGTGGTCCCGAGGAAAGCGCTGCACGGCCACTTCCGCCGAACGGAAGATGCCATGACCTGGCACATAGATGCCCGAATCCGGATCGAAGAAGGCACCCGGATCGGCCGTCAGGGACAGGACCTGGAGCGCGTGGGCGTGCAACAGGACCGTGCGCGTGGACACCGGACCGATGGCGCCATCCAGGCTCGCTGCCGCCCGCACGGTGAGCGCCGCCGGAAGCCCGGGCACCGGCGGTCGCCATTGAACAGAGGTCGGGATCCGCAGCAACGCTTCCGCGGCCCGCCGGTCGGCCCGTAGCGGAAGCCCCCCCTCGACGACCCGGTCGTTGCCGGTCGGCACCCGCCCGTCGGTGGTCACATGAATGGTGGCCCCCTCGGGACCACTGAACCGCAATTCGGAACGACCGACCTCGACCTCGACGCGACCGATGGATGATGTCGCGCGTAGCGATGCCCCCGTGGTGACGGCTCCGCGCCAAGCGATGGCCAAGGCGACGAGCGCGGACCAGAGAAGGAAGGACCGGATCGCGGTGCCGTTCATCACACCTCGCGGGCATCACGCAACGCCCAGCGGGCGATGAGCGCCAAGGGGATCAGAGCCACCACCACCGGGATCGCAGCACCCGTCCCACAGCCTCCGCCAAGGACCACGGCCACGCCCTTCAGCACCCGATGGCGCTGCCCCTCACCGGCCTCCGGCCTCACCAACAAGGCGAGCGCCACCAGCGCGATACTGAACGGGACGGAGCCCTTGACGAGCGCAACGCCCATGGCGGCCACCGCGGCCCAGAGGGCCAGCTGTCGGGCCTCCACGCCGGTGGCACCCGCCACACGTGCGACCAGAAAGGACAGAGCCGCCGCAAGGAGCACGGCCAAGGCAATACCGGGCAGGTCCTGGGGGGAGAAGAAACCCAGCTGGTCGGCGAGAAGGCCCATCAGGTCCATGATGCGAGGGATGTGGCGAAGGTAGGCGGCGGCGGGGATGGCCGGGGGTGAGGCGTCCATTCCAACGTATGTATGGCCATACATATATCCTCCTCGTTCCTGTTCCGCTGACCAACCCAGCATTCATGAACGAACTCGCAGATCCCATCCGTTTTTCATCTCGCATGGCCTTCCTTCGGTCCTGTCCAGGTCATAACACGCAGTTCCGCTCCCATGAGCCATAGGGCTCGGCGATCACCTACATGATCGGTCGCATGGATCAACTGCAACGGAAGTATGTATGGCCATACATCCGTTCGGATCGTCCTGATCGACGGGGATCCCCCCTCCCCGATGACCGTCATCACACCCAGCCTGTCCGCACCTTTACTTTTGCCTCCATGCATCGCCGCGCGGCCTTCCAGCTGCTGCTCGCAGCCGCTCCGAGTGTGCTCGCCGCGCAGGCCACCGTGCATCCGGGCACCACCCTGCATGTGCTGGGTGGCACCACGGTCCATCTGCCCGATGGGAGCTCGATGGCCACGGCCCCCGGGGCCTCCGTGATCAACGACGGCCTGATCCACCTGGCGCCGACCGCGGTCCTCACCGAGGCCCCCGGTTCACCGGTCACCGGCGTGGGCCTGGAGCGCATCGACCTGCTGGTGAGCGCTCCGCCGACCGCGTTCGAACCGGGCGGTCTCGGCCTCACCATCACTGCGGTCGAGGCCTTGGACAGCCTGACCGTGCTCCGTGGGCACAGTGTGCGGATCGATACGAGCGGCGCAACGAGCGTTGCGCGGTGGTACCGCGCGAGGCCACTGGTGAACACCGGGCTCAACGCGGAGGTCGGCTTCCGCTATGACCTCACCGAGCTCCAGGGCATCGCAGAGGCGGACCTCCTGCTTTACACCGCACGGCAAGGGGACAGCATCTGGCAAGGCGTCCCCAGCGTGGTGAACCTGCCATTGACCACGGTGTTCGCCTCCCTGCTCGACAGTCTGGGCACCTTCACCCTGTTCGATGGCAGCCTGGGCACCGCAGCGCCGGAAGGCGTGGGGGCCGCCACCCTTCGCGCGGGGCCGAACCCGGTGACGGATGTGCTCGACGTGCGGGATGAGGTCCACGGGTTCCGGGAGCTGTCCGTGATCGACGCCATGGGAAGGTCGGTGCTGCGGATCGACCTCGGTCACCGTGCGACGCACCACCGCATCACCGTGTCCAGCCTGGCCTCCGGAGCCTACCAGCTCCGCACGGAGGATGGGCGCAGCATCCGGTTCAACCGCCCATGAGCCGCCTCTACGCCCATCTGTTCGCGATCCTCGCCGCAGCCCCGGTCTGCGCACAATGGGACGTGCCCGTCCGCATCGCCCTTAGCGGTGACAGTGCCACCGACCGTCGAGCAACGGGCTTGGCCGCTCCTGCCCTTGGCAGCGATGGACTGGCGGCCGGGCTCGAACGCACCCACGCGCTCACCTGGTTGTCCGCCACCGGGACCGACAGCCTGGTAGCGGCCTGGCCGACCGTCGGGTTGACGCTCTCCGGAACGTTCCCACGTCTCACGCTGGTGCCCGACACCACCAACACCGGGCCGGTCACGCTCACCCTGCCCGGCACCGGCCCGGTCCCCATCGTGAAGTACGCCGTTGAACCGCTGGACAGCGCTGACCTGCAGACCGGTATCCCTGTGGACCTCGTGTACGATGGGGCGGTCTGGCAGGTGATCTCTCCGCTCCCCCGGCCATGCCCACCGGGCATGTTCCCCGCATCCCGGGATGTGTGCATCGAACGCCAGCCCACGCCATCCTCCAACTTCTATGGTGCGGCCAACGGCTGCGCCAACCGGCAGCGTCGCATGTGCACCTTCGGGGAGTGGATCGCCGCATGTACCATGACCAACGGCATCCTCGGCAGCATCGTGGACTACGAGTGGGTGGACCATGCGGCCAACAGCGGCAACGACGCCAAGTCCATCGGCCTCAACAACGACACCTTCCTGCCCGACTGCTACTCCGGCAGCACGCGGGTGCCGCTCACCGTGCTCTCCTATCGATGCTGCACCGACCGATGAGGACCGCCACCATGAGCATCGCGCTGTGTGGAGCGCTGAGCCTCCACGCCCAGGTCCAGGTGGACGCCCCGGTGCGTTTCACCGGTGCCGACAGCACCTTGCGCCAGCTCGATGGCCTGGCGGCGCCCTCCGGGGAAACGGACCTGCTCACGCTCGCTGCGGCCCGTTCCGGCGCCGTGCACTGGGCCACCGCCGGTGGAACGGCCAACGCCATCACCCTTGCGGCACGCCCACCGGTCGCGGCCTACCGTGAGGGACTGCGCCTCCGGTTCCTGCCCACGGTAGCGGCCGGCTCCGCCCCCACCCTGAACGTGGACGGCCTCGGCCCCGTGCCGCTGCTCGGTCCGGAGCTCACTCCGCCGCCCGTGGGAAGCCTGGTGCCCGGTCGGCTCGCCGAGGTGGTCTGGACCGATAGCGTCTTCCGCATGAACCCGCGTCCGGTGGATGGGTGTCCCGTCGGTTTCCTGCAGGTGCACGATGGCCTCTGCATGCAACAGGACGACGGCCCCAACGTGTCCATCTTCACCGCGCTCCGTCAGTGCACGGACCGGGGCGCCCGCCTGTGCACGTGGGACGAGTACCTCTACGGTTGCACGGTGCTCTCCGGACAACTGATCGACCTGTTCAACGATTGGGAGTGGATCGACGATACGAGCGACCACACGCACACCGCCAACCAGGCCGGACGTTACTATTGCGCACAACAACGGTCGATCCCCGCGGCGGAGCACCCGAACGCCTACGGCCGTGCGCGCTGCTGCTACCGCATCCGATGAACACGCGTGCCCTGCTCCTCCTGGTCCATGCGGTGGTGGTCTCCTTCGCCGCCATGGCCCAGATCGACGTGGACCGACCCCTGGTGCTCATCGGCCCGGCGGACAGTGCACGGCGCGTCATGGGCCTGTCCGACGCCACCGCGGAGGGTGACGCGCTCAACGCCCGTTCCGCAGCGCTCGGACGGTTCCGATCGGCCACGGTGAGCGGTACCCCGGACGCCTGGAACGCGGACCTGGAGCCGGCGCTGACGGGTCCTCCCGATCCGGGGCTCGAGCTGGTGCTGCGGGTCCCGCAGGCCAACACCGGTGCGGTGATGCTCACGATCAATGGCTTCGGTCCATTCCCGGTGGAGGAGGCTCCGGGTGACCCGCTGGACAGCGCCGATGTACCCGCCGGCCTGATGGCGCGCCTGCTCTTCGACGGCATCGCGTTCCAGCTGGTCAATGGCAGACCCTCGCGCACGCGCCCCTGCCCGTCCGGCTTCGTGGAGGTGAGCGATCAGTTCTGCATCGAACCCGACCAGCGCGATACGCTCGACTTCCGCGAAGCGGCCCATGTGTGCGGTGCGCTGGGCGCCCGGCTGTGCACCTGGGGCGAGTTCTACGCCGCCTGCGCCCGTGCCGCGCAGCTCGGCCTCAACGACATGATCGGCGATTGGGAGTGGACGAACACTTCGGCCAACGCGGACATGGGCGTCCGCGTGGTCGGCTTCTCCTCCTGCACCATCGCCGCCACGGCCGGCGCCCTCGACCCACCGGCACGCAGCTTCCGCTGCTGCTTCAGGCACTGACCCCACCGGGCGATCTCGCATTTTCGCGCGCCGCCCATGCTGTTCAACAGCTTCACCTTCGCGCTCTTCCTGCCGGTGGTCTTCGGCCTCTACTGGGGCGTGTTCCGCTCGGTGACCGCCCGCAACCTCCTGCTCATCGTGGCCGGTTGCGTGTTCTACGGCTGGTGGGACTGGCGCTTCCTGCTGCTGCTGGCCGCCACCAGCATGACCGACTACGGCGTGGCCATCGCCATGGACCGCTCCACCACCACCCGGGGCCGAAAGGCCTGGCTCGCCGTGAGCCTGGTGGGCAACCTCGGCACCCTGGGCATCTTCAAGTATCACGATTTCTTCGCCACCTCCCTGGCCGATGCGCTGGCACGTGCGGGCATCGGGTACGATCCGCTGCTGCTGCACGTGGTGCTTCCGGTGGGCATCAGCTTCTACACGTTCCAGGCCCTGAGCTACACCATCGACGTGTACCGCGCTCGCATCGCGCCGGTGCGTGACCTGCCCACCTACCTGGCCTTCATCGCCTTCTTCCCACAGCTGTGCGCCGGGCCCATCGAACGCGCCAGCCACATGCTGCCCCAGTTCGCCCGGCAGCGTGTGCTGAACACGGCACTGGCCACCGACGGCCTGCGCCAGATGCTCTGGGGCCTCTTCAAGAAGGTGGTGGTGGCCGACAACTGCGCCACGCTGGTGGACCGCATCTTCACCGACAGCGACCACCTGCCCGGACCCCTGCTCGCCCTGGGCGCCGTGCTCTTCGCCCTGCAGATCTACGGCGACTTCAGCGGCTACAGCGACATCGCCATCGGGTGCGCGCGCCTCTTCGGCTTCGAGCTGATGCGCAACTTCGCGTTCCCCTACTTCAGCCGCGACATCGCCGAGTTCTGGCGCCGCTGGCACATCAGCCTCAGTACCTGGTTCCGCGACTACGTGTACATCCCCCTCGGAGGCAGCCGTGGCGGCACGTGGATGAGCGTGCGCAACACCTTCGCCATCTTCCTGCTCAGCGGCTTCTGGCACGGCGCCAACTGGACCTTCCTGGCGTGGGGCTTCCTGAACGCCGTGTACTTCCTGCCCCTGCTGCTCGGCCGCCGCAACCGTGCCCACCTCGGCACGGTGGCCCCTGGACGCATGCTGCCTGCACCGGGGGATGCCGCCCGCATCGCCGCCACCTTCGCGCTCACCTGCCTGGCCTGGGTCTTCTTCCGCGCCGAGGACCTCGGCCACGCCTTCCGCTATCTGGGCCGCATGGCCGATGGCTGGTCGCGTGCAGGGGCCTGGCAGCGATGCCTCGCCGTCCTGGGCGAGCACTACCTGCTGGCCCCGGCAATGGCCTGCACCCTGCTGCTGTTCGCCGTGGAATGGGTGCAACGCGAGCACGCGCACGGGCTGGAACGCCTGCCCGCGCAGCGCCCCGTGCGCTGGGCCATCTACCTCGGCCTGCTGGCGGCCGTGGTGTTCGCCGGCGATCATGGCGAACAGCAGTTCATCTACTTCCAGTTCTGAGCCATGGCCGCCTTCCTCCGTCGTGCGTTCGGCTTCGCCCTGCTGGCGGCCGTGTTCGCCGTGGCCCTGCATGCGCTGCTGATGCACGGCCTGCGGCGTCGCAGCACGGACGTGTTCGGTGTGTGGAATGACGTGGTGACCGGTCGCGCCGTCGCGGATGTGCTCTTCACCGGCAGCAGCCGCAGCCTGGTGCACTTCGACGCGGCCGCGATCGCCGACCGCACCGGGCTCCGCGCCTACAACATCGGCATGGACGGCACCCAGCTCGACCTCCAGCTCGGTCGGCTGCGCACCTACCTGGCCCACCATCCGGCACCGCGGCTCGTGGTGCAGGAGGTGGACATCATCAGCCTGGAACCGGACAGCGGCCTCTACTTCGCCCAGCAGTACGCCCCCTACCTGCGCGAGCCCGCGGTGTATGAGGCCGTGCGTGGCGTGGCGCCGGACCACTGGAAGGACCGCTGGCTGCCGCTGTATCCCTTCATGCGCCATGGCCCGGGGCTCACCGCGCTGGCGGTGCAGGGTCTGCTGGGCCTGGAGGACACCCTGAACGACCCCGTACACCTCGGCTTCGAGCTGCGCGACTGGCCGTGGGAGGGCTCGTTCGACAACTTCCTGCGCGAGCACCCGGACGGGGTGCGCTACCACGAGAGCCCCCATGCGGTCGCCACCCTGCGCACCCTCATCCGCACCGCACGGGCCGCCGGATCACAGGTCGCGCTCTGCTACACGCCCGAGCTCGTGGAGAACCAGCGCATCACCCTGAACCGCGGGTCGATCATGGGCACCTTCGCCCGGGTGGCGCGCGAGGAGGGGGTCCCCTTCTGGGACCTGTCCACCGCCCCGTTCTGCACCGACCGGGGCTCCTTCTACAACTCGCAGCACCTGAACGCGCGCGGCGTGGCCCGCCTCACCCCGATGGTGGCTGACAGCATCACCGCGCTCTTGGAACGCACCGCTCAGTCGCCCAGCGCCCGACCGTAGAGCTCGATGAGGCGGGCGTTGCGCACGCGGATGTCGAACTTCTCCCGCACGACCTCCAGCGAGGCGTCGCCCATGCGCCGCAGCAGGGCGGTATCGTCCATCAGGCGGCGCAGGTGGAGCACGATGTCGTCCGCGATGGTGTCACTGTCACGGCCCTCCACCTCCAGCAACCAGCCGTTGCGGTCGTGCTGCACGATCTCGGGCAGGCTGCTGATGCGCGAGCCGATCACCGGCATCTGGGCGCCCATGGCCTCCAGGATGGTGTTGTTGAACGGGTCGGCGAAGGTGGTGCTGACGAAGACGTCCGCCGTGCGCATGTGCTGCAGCAGGGCCGCGTGCGGCAACCCGCGGTGCAGGGTGATACGCGGGTCCCCGGCGATGGTCCGCTCGGCCCACTGCCGGTCCGCGTCCGTGGGGAACACGCCCCAGTCCACCTCCAGGCCGCTCACGATCACCAGCCGGGCCTCCGGGCGCCCCAGCCGCTGGAAGGCCTTGAGCAGTTCGATGCCGCCCTTGCGGTAGAAGCCGTTGCCGGCGAAGAGGATGGTGAAGGCGTTCGCATCCTTCTCGCCCCGCGTGTACTGCTCCACCGCCCGGTACACCACGTGCATCTTGGACGGGTCCACACCGGCCGCCACCAGCTTGTCGCGGTTCATGCGGAAGGTGTGCTCGCTGGTGTAGAACAGGGCACGGCAGTCCGCCGAGGCCAGCCGCGCAAGCCCCCAACGGAACAACGGATGGTCCTCGCGCATGGGCTTGTAGCGCGGCAGATAGCTCTCCACCTCGATCACCCACGGATGCCGGTTGGCCACGATGCAGTTGTAGGTGTGGAAGAGGTCGCAGCGCTTCACCGGGAAGAAGTAGCGCGTGTGCCACAGGAAGGCGCTCACGATGCCCGTCATGTGCCACGGGAAGTCCACCATCCGCGAGTAGCGGTAGCCTTCCGGCGGATGGCTGAACACGTAGTGCTGCCAGTAGCGCGTCTTGTGCGAGATGCCGATGACGCGGGTGCCCATGGGTCAGCGTGCGGCGGCGGCCTCGGTGCGGAACCACGCATGGAAGCGCGCCAGCCCCTCGGCCAGTGGCGTGCTCGGATGGAAGCCCAGGTCGCGTCCCGCCTTGCTCACGTCGGCGAAGGTGCGTGGCACGTCACCCGGCTGTTCGGGACGCACCTCCACCACCGCCTTGCGGCCCACCTCCCGCTCGATGGCCGCGATGAGCTCCCGCAGCATCACCGTGCCGCTGTTGCCCAGGTTGTACACCTCGTACGCCGCGCCCTTGCTGCGGTCCATCGCCGCGCGCACCCCCGACACGATGTCGTCCACATAGGTGTAGTCGCGTTGCGTGGTGCCATCGCCGAACTGCAGGATCGTCTCCCCGGCGGCCACCTTGCGGAAGAACTGATGGATCGCCAGGTCGGGCCGCTGGCGCGGGCCGTAGACCGTGAAGAAGCGCAGCACCGTGACCTGCAGGCCGTGCAGGGCGGAGTGCACCCGCGCGAACTGCTCGGCGGCCAGCTTGGTGGCGGCGTACGGGCTGATGGGCACCAGGCCATGCTCGCTCTCCTTCCACGGCACGTTCGGGTTCTCGCCGTACACGCTGCTGCTGCTGGCGAGGATGAAGTGCGGCACCTTGCGGCGGCGCGCCATCTCCAGCAGGGCCAGCGTGCCGGTGACGTTGACGCGGTGGTAGCCGATGGGGTCCGCGATGCTGGGCCGAACGCCCGCCTTGGCCGCGATGTGCACGATGAGGTCGATCGGGGCTTCCCCCAGTAACGCGTCCAGGTCGGGCGCCAGCAGGTCCGCCTCCACCACGCGCAGTTGAGGATGGCCGAGCGCACCGGCCAGGTTGCGCTCCTTCACCGCCCGTGGATAGAAGGGGTCGAAGTTGTCCAGCACGGTGATCCGCCAACCGCCCTCGGCGAGCAGCCGGTCCACGAGGTGGCTCCCGATGAAGCCCGCCCCGCCCGTGATGAGCACATGCCTGTCCATGGTGCGCAAAGGCCCGCAAAGCTAACCGGATGGGGGTTGCTGCCGCGGTGGGGCCCGCCCCGATGAGTCGCCCCCCGGCCGGCCGCCACCGCCCCTGCTCCGATACCTTCGCCCCGGCCATGCCCCGCCCCCTGCTCATCGTGTCGCACACCTTCCCGCCCTACCGCGGTATCGGGGGCCGGCGCTGGATGAAGTTCGCCAAGGCCCTGGCCCGGCGCGGGCATGCCGTGCACGTGATCCACAGCGCAGGACCCGATGCGCTGAAGGGCTCGCCCTGGACCGACGACCTGGACACGCCGGGCATCACCTGCCACCCCCTGCCCCAGCGCTACCCCACCGTGCTCTTCAAACGGCCCCTCACCAGTGCGGTGGACAAGGTGATGTACCGCGTGTGGGGCCGTGTGCTGCCGCTGCTCGTCAAGGGCAACTGGTTCGACAAGACGGTGTTCTGGCAGCGCCCCTTCCTGGACAAGGCCTGCGCGCTCATCGACCGGCATGGCATCCGCGACGTGCTGATCACCGGCGCCCCCTTCCGGCTGCTGTACTTCGGGGTGCTTTTGAAGCAGCGCCGACCCATCCACCTGGTGTGCGACCTGCGCGACACCTGGACCTGGCAGGACGGCTACGGCGGCGCCCTGCTGAGCGCGGAGCGCAAGGCCTACGAGCGCCACCTGGAGGAGGCGGTCATGGCGGGCAGCGATCGCATCACCACGCCGCACCCGGCCGTGGTGGCGCACCTCACGCGCGCCTACCCGCCGTTCGCCGCCAAGGTGCGCCTGCTGGGCCATGCCATCGACCCCGACGAACTGGGCCCGCCGCGCCCGGAGCCTTCGCCCGCGCTGCGGCGCCTGATCTATGCGGGCAGCTTCTACGGGGCGCAGGAGGCCGATCGCTACTTCGACCAGGTGATCGCGGCCTTCGAACACCTGCGCAGCACCGCTCCGGACACCTTCGCCGAGGCCTCGCTCGACCTCTACATCACCGGGCACGGCACGGAGACCTATCGCCAGCTGGTGCAGGCGCACGGACTGGAGCGGCACATCCGGTTCCACGCCCCGCTGCCGGCGAAAGCCATCTTTCCCCGGATCGCCGCGGCCGACGCGGTGCTGCTCTTCATCCCCAGCATGAACCGCGATGTCCTTGGCACCAAGTTCACCGAGGTGTTCCACCTGCGGCGTCCGGTGATCCACGTGGGCGATGCGGGCCTGGTGAGCCGCCACATCGAACAGCACCGGCTGGGCGTGTCGCTGCGCGTGGAGGACCTCGCGCACGAACTTCCCCGCCTGATGACCGGCGAACGGCGCGTGACGGTGGACACGGCCCACGACCTCAGCGAGCACCTGCTCGACCACATCGCCGCGGGCATCGAGCGCGAGCTGCTGTCACCCTGATCAGGCCGCCACGCCGGTCCGTCGGGGCACCAGGGCCTCCAGGTCCGAGGTCAACGCGTACCGCGACGCACAACGGTCCAGCAGCCGCTCGAGCATGTGCAGGTTGTGCCGCGTGATCATCTTCGGGTGGCTGATGAACTGCACGAAGGGCGTGCGGTCGATCAGCCTGGCGTAAGCGCGGTAGCGCATCACGGTGAGCAGCTCGATGGACACCATCTCGCGGTCCACAGTGCCCATGCTGCCATCAGGTCCGGGCACATCCACGAAGGCCACCCCCTGGCCGTCGCCCATCTGGCGGCCGTAGGGGATCCGCCAGAGCACCTTGTCCACCAGCGCGCCCACCAGTCCCCGCGGGCGTGACGGGATGCTGGTGATCACCACCTCGGTGAACGGACCGTCCGGATCGGGCTGCATGACGTCCGAGGAGAAGCGATACACCGGGCCCGGGAGCGGGGCGGTGAAGTCGTAGTCCACCGCGTTGCTGTGGCGCCGCATGCCCGCCAGCACGCTCATGTCGCGCTCGATGCCGCAGCGCTGGAAGTGCGGCCGGAAATCGGCGAAGGGCTGGATGCACCACCCGCCGGCACGGTACGCCGATACCCGATGCGCCCGTGCCACCGGGGCCAGGATGCGCCGGAGCAGCTCCACCGAGCCATCGAACACGGCCACGCGCGCGTCCTCGTCCAGCGCCGACAGCCGGTAGCGCCCCAGCTCGCGCAGGTCCCATTCATGCCGCGCTTCGTCGTACCGCGCATCGGCCCAATGCGGATGGATGTGCGGGTACACGTGGTGCCCGCGCTCCACCAGTTCCCGCAGCTGCCGCGCGATGCGGTCCAGGTCGGCCCGGCAACGCACGTTGGCGGCCGACCGGCGCTCCAGCTCCAGCAGGAAGGTGGTGTCCACGAAGAAGGTCATCGCCAGGCGGTGCCGCTCGAGGATGGGCAGCACACGGTCCACCGGTCGGATCATGCAGCGCTCCACGGTGCCGCTGCGGCGGCCCAGGAACAGCTCATGGTCGAAGGTGAAGAGGAGGTGCCGGTGCTCCATGACGTCGCGGCAAAGTAACGCTCCGGGGCCCGCCCCTACTTTTACCGCCATGGACCTGGTCGGCAAGCTGCGTTTCCACTACGACATGAAGGTGCGTCCGCGCATCAACCCCGACCTGCGGCGGCTGAACGCGCTGGCGCAGCGGCCGCTGCCCTTCGAGCCGCTGGACGCCCGCACCCACCTGCAGCTCGGCTTCCAGTGGATGTGGGACGCGCACCTCGCCGTGGGCCGGCAGGGCCTGCCCACCAAGTTCTCCATCGGCCCGCAATACGGCGTGGGCGTGCCCTATCCGGAGACCACCGGCTATACGCTGAACACCTTCCTGGCCGCGCTCCCGCGGGCGAAGGAGCTCGGCCTGGACGAGGAGCGGCTGCACGCGCTCATCGGCAACTGCACCCGGTTCCTCCTGGGTGAACAGCTGCCCAACGGCGCCTTCACCGGCGGCCACAGGAACCTGCGGAACTATGGGAGACCGAGCATCTTCAACACCGGCCAGATCCTGCTCGGCCTGAGCGCCGTGCTGGAGCACTGCGCCACGCACACCCCGCCGGCCGCATGGCAGCTGGATGTGGAGCGACTGCGCGCAGCCGCCCACGGCGCCGGCGACTTCCTGGCGGACCAGGTGACCGCGGACGGACCCTACGACCCCACGCACAGCTTCCGCAACAAGGTGCGGGCCTACTACAGCCGGGCGACCTATGGGCTGATGCGCGCCGGACAGGTCACCGGCAACGGTCGCATGCTCGCCGCCGCGCGCCGCCACTTCGATTGGGTGGCCGACCAGCAGCGCCCCAACGGGTGGATCGATCATTGGGGCTTCGATGAGGACCTGGCCGTGCTGCACACCATCGCCTACACGCTGCGGGGGCTGGTGGAGGCCGGCCATGGCCTGGGCGATGCGCGGTATTTCACCGTGGTCCGCCGCGCCCTGGACCGGCTGGCCACCTTCGACCGCGCGCATTTCGCCTACCCGGACCTCGTCCCCTCGCACTTCCGCGCGGCCGGGAGCTTCCTGAACGAGCTGTGCATCACCGGCATGAGCCAGCTGAGCCTGGCCATCCTGAAGCTGCCCGAAGAGCACCGCGGAGCGGCCCACACGGCCTGGGCGGGCCGGCTGATCCAGGCCACCAAGCACTTCCAGCTGCGCGGGTTCAGGGAACCGCTGATGAACGGTGTGATGCCCGCTTCGTTCCCGTTGCGCGGGACCTACCAGCCCGGCGACCTCATCGAATGGGGCACCAAGTTCTTCCTGGACACCATGCTGGTGGAACTGGGCGTGCCGCCCCGCGCGATCACCGGCTGACCCCCTCGGCCACGCTGCGGAAGAGCTGAAGGAACTGTTCCGTGGCCACCGGCCAACTGAAGCGTTCCCGCACCCGATCGTAGCTGTACGCGCCCATCTTGGCGTGTACCGCGGGCGATCGCTCCGCAAAGGACACCACCGCCTGGTAGAGGGCCTCCGCAGCGCCCGGCGGCAGCAGGTAACCGTTGTGCGGGCCCACCAGCTCCGCGCTGGCGCCCACGTCGCTCACGATGATCGGCTTGGCACGCGCCATCGCCTCCAGCACCACCGTCGGCATGCCCTCGAAGCGCGTGGGCAGGATCAACGCGGCGCATTCGGCGTACAGCGTGTTCAATTGCGCATCGTCCACACGACCGAGCAGCTGCACGTTCGGCGGCAGGTCGCGCTTCAGCTCCTCCAGCAACGGACCGTCACCCGCCAGCTGGAAGCGCACCAGGTCCTTTCGCCCCTCGGACACCAACCGCCGCGCCACGACGAGCAGCACATCGAGCCCCTTGTTGAACGCGAAACG
>JAEUSW010000214.1 GCA_016788285.1 Flavobacteriales bacterium | reverse complement strand
CAAGCGGGTGAACAGGATCATCCAAATGGAGAAGGACCGCAGCGAGAACCTGCTGCTGAACATCCTGCCCAAGGAGGTGGCCGAGGAACTGAAGGCCAAGGGTGAGGCCGAGGCGAAGCTCATCAACCACGTCACCGTCCTGTTCACCGACTTCAAAGGCTTCACCGCCATGAGCGAGCTGGTGAGCCCGCAACAGCTGGTGAAGGACCTGCACGAGTGCTTCAGCTACTTCGACCAGCTGTGCGGCAAGTTCGGCATGGAGAAGATCAAGACCATCGGCGACGCCTACATGGCGGCCGGAGGGGTGCCGGTGGAGACCAGCACCCACGCGGCCGACGCCATCCAGGTCGCATTGGCCATGCGCGATTTCATCGCCGAGGGCAAGGCGCGCAAGATCGCGGCCGGGCTGCCCTACTTCGAGATCCGCATCGGCATCCACACGGGCCCCGTCGTCGCCGGCATCGTCGGGGTGAAGAAGTTCCAGTACGACATCTGGGGCGATACGGTGAACACCGCCTCGCGCATGGAATCCTCAGGCGCCCCGGGCCAGGTGAACATCAGCGAGGCCACCTATGCGCTGGTGAAGGACGAGCCCGGGCTGGTCTTCACCCCGCGCGGCAAGGTGCAGGCCAAGGGCAAGGGGGAGATGGAGATGTTCTTCGTCCGCCGAAACGGAGAAGCCGCCTAGGTGGACGCGGTGCACCAAGGCACTGGCGCCCGGCGCCCTCCCCGCTGCCGGAGCCAGGACCCACGAGCGCCCAGGCCTAGTTCGCCTTGGCCGCGCCCCGGCCCAGCATGAAGCCCACGGCCGCACCGGTGCCGGCGGTCCACACCGTGTTGGCGGCCACGTCCACCACCACGGCCATCGGCCCGTCGAACAGGTTCATCATGGCCATGAAGGAGAGGTCCACGCTGAGGTAGAACAGGAAGCCCACGATGGCGCCGGTCACCAGCCCGCCGGCCAGGCTGTTGACGCCCATGCGCCCGAAGGACCAGGCCAGCAGCAACGCCAGGCTCAGGTTGCTCAGGAACATCAGCGCCAGGTTCATCTCCTCGTCGGTCTTCATCAGCCCGGGGTAGCTCAGCATGTGGGCCTCCATCCAGCCCATCAGCAGCATGCCGAAGATCAGCCAGCCCAGCAGGAATGCGACGACACCGCCCACCAGGGCGGCCAGCAGCGTACGCGTGTCCATGGTCAACGGGTGTTGGTGTACATCGAAGGTACCGGATCCATCCGAGGCGCCCCCACGCCCCCCGATCGTTCCGCGGAGCATCGCGCCGTCGGCGGGTCCTCATGCCGGAGGGGCCCGCGTGTCGCACGACCACCCGCGATGCGGACAGGCCGGGTGCGGCGGCCGTACTTTCGCCGGTGGGATGCGACTTGTGGTGCGCAACATGGTCTGCGACCGCTGCCGTGCGGTGGTGAGGCGCGTGCTCGACGCGCAGGGCATGGCCGTGAAGCAGGTGGACCTGGGCGAGGTGGAACTGGAACGCGAGCCCGCCCCGGCGCAGCTGGAAGCGGCGCGCGCCGTGCTGGAGGCCGAAGGCTTCGAACTGGTGGACAGCCGCGAGGCCGCGATGATCGCCCGCATCAAGGCGGCCATCGTGAAACTGGTGCACCACAGCGAGGCCGGTGGAGGCCGTGTGAAGCTCAGCGAGCTCCTCAGCGACGCCCTCCACCACGAGTACTCCGGCCTCAGCGCGCTCTTCTCCCAGGTGGAGGGCATCACCATCGAGCAGTACTTCCTGCTGCAGCGGTTGGAGCGCGTGAAGGAGCTGATCAAGTACGATGAGCTCACCCTGAGCGAGATCGCCGACCGCACGGGCTTCAGCAGCGTGGCCCACCTCAGCGCGCAGTTCAAGAAGCTCACCGGCATGACGCCTTCGGCCTTCAAGGCCATGGGCCTGGGCCGCACCCCGTTGGACCAGGTCGGAGGCTGATGTAAACCTTACCGAAGAGGATGTAACGCGAGGGAACGGTGGTCGTCGGTGCTTTGTACCGTCAAACAAGCAGCACCATGAACCCGACCATCTCCCTTCCTCTGCTCGACGTGAACAGCCCGCACTGCGCGCTGCGCGTGGAGAAGGCGCTGCACACAGTGCCGGCCCTCGCCGCCGCCACCGTGGACCTCGCCGCGCATGTCGCCGACCTGGAGGCCGGCACTTCTGCACAGGCCGTGCGCGAGGCGGTGGCCGCCATCCGCCAGGCCGGATACAACGTCGCCACCGAGGTGCACCGTTTCGCCACAACGGGCATCACCTGCGCGGGCTGCGCCAACAAGGCCGGCGACATCCTGAACAAGCTGCCCGGCGTGGTGAGCGCCACCGCGGACCATGTCACACGCACGGCGGATGTCGAGGTCGTTCAAGGTGTCATTACGTTCGACGACCTGCTCACCGCCCTCAAACCCGCCGGCTACGGGCTCATCCCCCAGGCCGCCTAACAACGGATCATCATGCCCGCCGAGAAGACCACCGTGCTGCTGCCCGTGGAGAACATGGACAGCGAGCATTGCGCCCTCATTGTGGACAAGGCCGTGGGGGCCGTGCCCGAGGTGCAGGACCACCACGTGGAGCTCAACAACCGCCGCGCGGTGTTCAGCAGCATCCGCCCCGTGGAGGCCGTGCAGCATGCCGTGCAGGCCATCCGCGACAACGGTTACGAAGTGCCCACGCTCAAGCGCACCTTCCCGGTGACGGGCATGACCTGTGCCAGCTGCGTGGCCAGCGTGGAGAGCATGCTGCTCGCCACGCCCGGCGTGCTCAAGGCCGCCGTGAACCTGGCCACCAACACCGTGCAGGTGGAGTACGTCCCAGGTGTGATCGATGAGCGCGGCATGCGACAGGTCGTCCAGAGCATCGGCTACGACCTGCTCATCGGCGAGGAGCAGGATGCCGCAGCGGACATGGAAGCCATCCAGCGTGAGCGCCTTACTGACCTGAAGCGGCGATTATGGGCCTCGCTGGCGCTGAGCATCCCGCTCGTGGTCATCGGCATGTTCCTGATGCACGAACCGTGGGCGAACCTGGTGATGTGGCTGCTCAGCACGCCGGTGGTGCTCTTCTTCGGACGTTCCTTCTTCATCAACGCCTGGAAACAGGCCAAGCACCGCAGCGCCAACATGGACACCCTGGTGGCCCTGAGCACCGGCGTGGCCTACCTCTTCAGTGTCTTCAACACCGCCTATCCGTCCTTCTGGACCAGTCGCGGTCTGATGCCGCACGTCTACTTCGAGGCCGCGGCCGTGGTCATCACCTTCATCCTGCTGGGCAAGTTCCTGGAGGAGCGTGCCAAGGCCGGCACCGGCAGCGCCATCAAGAAACTGATGGGCCTGCGCCCGAACGCCGTGCTGCGTGAAGGGGTGGACGGATCCACCCGCGAGGTGCCCATCGCCGACGTGAACGTGGACGACATCCTGGTGGTGCGGCCGGGCGAAAGCATCGCCGTGGACGGTGAAGTGCTGAGCGGGGAGAGCTACGTGGACGAGAGCATGTTGAGCGGTGAGCCCGTGCCCGTGGCGAAGACGCCCGGTGCGAAGCTGCTGGCCGGCACCATCAACCAGAAGGGCAGCTTGCGCATGCGGGCCGAAAAGGTCGGCACGGCCACGCTGCTGGCGAACATCGTGCGCGCCGTGCAGCAGGCCCAAGGGAGCAAAGCCCCGGTGCAGCAGCTGGTGGACAAGGTGGCGGCCGTCTTCGTACCCATCGTGATCGGCATCGCCATCCTGAGCGCGATCGCCTGGTGGGTGCTGGGCGGCGAGCATGCCTTCACGCAGGGCCTGCTGGCGCTCGTCACCGTGCTGGTGATCGCCTGCCCCTGCGCCCTCGGCCTTGCCACACCCACGGCCATCATGGCCGGCATGGGCAAGGGCGCCGAGAACGGCATCCTCATCAAGGACGCCGAAAGCCTGGAGCGTGCGCGTACCATCACTGCGATCGTGCTGGACAAGACCGGCACCATCACGGAGGGCAAGCCCGATGTGGTGGAAGCCATTGGCCTGGATGATGCCACCGCCGCATCCGCGTTGTTCGCGATCGAATCCCGGTCGGAGCATCCGTTGGCTGAAGCCGTGGTACGTCACCTGCAACGCACCCTCGTTGGCCACGGAGATCCCGTAGCGTCGACCCATCGGGTCGACCGAGCGGATGCACAGGCCAACGCCTCGATCCCGTCCATGAGTGCCTTTGAAAGCCTCACCGGCAAGGGCGTGAAGGCCACCTTGCACGGCACCGCCTGGCTGGTGGGCAACCGCCGCCTGCTCGAAGAGCACGGCATCGCCATCACCGGCGAATGGCGTGAGCACGAGAAGCGCTGGCAGGAGGCCGCGTACACCGTGGTGTGGATCGCCGATGCCACGCAGGTCCGCGCCGCCATCGCCATCACCGACCGCATCAAGACTTCGGCGGCCGAGGCCATCGCCCGGCTCAAGAAGGCCGGCATCAAGGTCTTCATGCAGACCGGCGACGCGCGGCGCACCGCACAAGCTGTTGCAAAGGCCGTGGGCATCGACGACTTCCGCAGCGAGGTGCTCCCCAAGGACAAGGGCGCCTTCGTGGCCGGGCTGCAGCAGCAGGGCCATGTGGTGGCCATGGTGGGCGACGGCATCAACGACAGCGAGGCGCTCGCGAAGGCCGACGTGAGCATCGCCATGGGCAAGGGCAGCGACATCGCCATGGACGTGGCGCGCATGACGCTCATCAGCACGGACCTGCTCGCCATCCCCCGCGCCATCCATCTTTCGCGGCGCACGGTGTCCCTCATCCGCCAGAACCTCTTCTGGGCCTTCATCTACAACATCATCGGCATCCCCATCGCAGCGGGTGTGCTGTACCCCATCAACGGCTTCCTGCTCGACCCCATGATCGCCGGTGCGGCCATGGCCTTGAGCAGCGTGAGCGTGGTGAGCAACAGCCTGCGGTTGAAGTGGGCGCGGTTGGAGGGGTAGGGAGGATGTGGGCGTGCCCCCGGCCCATCCCTTCGCTTCGCTGGGCTACGCTCGGGAGCGGCCGGGGTCGCGTGCTTCGCTGTAGCGCCCTTGGCTCAGCGGGTGTGGCTCCGGCTTCGGTAGCTCCCGCTGGTCGCTTCCTCGCTCGGGCCACACCAGCGCTTCGCCCGCGGTCGGCTGCCGCTGCGCCCGCTCACGCGGCATGAGTACTTCGGGATCACGCGCTACCCGGTTGAACAACGCTGGCTATTTTGAGGGCCGAAATGGCCACAGATCCCTTGTTCCCGCCTACGCCCAAGACCTTCACCTGCATGTCTTCGATCAAGGACAACGATTCGCACCGCAAGGTGGGCGCGTGGCTGAAGGAGGAGGAGATAGGGATCTTGGAAGGGACCATGAAGCGAAGGGGCGGCCACATCGCCGTAGCGGCCGAAGCGCAGGAGGTTGAAGAGGCACCGGAAACAAGCACGCCGCTCAAACGCGGAAGACCACGGAAGGGGTGATGGGGGCCGAAGTGCATATCGGGGCGGTCACCTACGACCAGGCTTCGTTGATCAGGCTTCGCAAGCACTACGAGGGCCTGCGCGACAAGGCCTCGTACGATGCCTTCCTGCGTGCTGCGCACGAACTGATCACCAAGCTGGGCATCGATCCTTACTACATCCGCATGGCGCTTACCGGTAAGCACTCCATGCTGGAGTTCGGAAGCCGGGCGGCCTTCCAGCACCGCGAGGTGCCTATTGGCATCGAGGTGGGCTTGCTTATCGATCGCGAGGATGTAGGGAGTTTACATGACCTTCTTTCCGATGAGCCTTACCACTTCAAACCGGAGCCGGTCGACTTCGTGAAACTGGTGGTGCCGGCCTGGAAGGACATTCCGCCCCATGTGCTGGCCCTGAACGAGAAGGCCATGGCCGCAGAGTACAAGCGGCAGTATGGCAAGAAGCTCGTGGAACAGCGTCGAGGGAGCGGCACGGACAACGAGGCCATGCGCCATGCGGTGATCCATAACACACTACCACAAAGTATGGCAAACGGAAGACGCTATTGGGCCGCAGGTTTCGACCTCGGGGGTGGCCACAATGACCTCAAGCCATTTTTGGAAGGGAATTTCTGGGAAGCCCTGAAGTATGGCGATGACGATGATCGGCCTGCGGCTAAGGAGGCCAGGGAGTTGTTCGGACAGATCGCCATTGGCGATCACTTCCTCATCAAGGGTTACGGAGGTAGCAATGATCTAGTCGTCCATTATGTGGGGGAGGTCACGGGAAAGGACTCTGCGACAAAGCGCTTGCAACTGAAGCGCTTGCCGGTCGAGCTGTTCAATGGCAAAGCGCCCACCGGGCAGGGTGGTGGCAACTGGCGCAGGACCATTCTGGAAGTGACCCGCCCGCAGGATATTGCATTGCTCTTCAAGCCCGCCATGGCAGCACCGAAGGGTGTGGCCCAACCATCAACGCCCATGGTAAAAGAACCTTTGAATGTGATCTTGTATGGTCCACCGGGTACCGGGAAGACGCATACACTGAAGAACGACTACTTCGAGCGGTTCACCACGAAGCCTTCGGAGGTGCCCCGCGAGCAGCGGATCTTCGATGCGTTACAGGACCTCACGTGGTGGGAGGTGATCGGCACGGTGCTGTTGGACCTGGGCCCATCGAACGTGGATGCCATCATGGGGCATGAGCTCACCAGGGCGAAGGCGGCCATGTCCAATTCGAAGAACGTACGGGCCACCATGTGGTCCAACCTGCAATTCCACACGGTTAACGAGTGCGCGCTGGTGAAGTACGAGAAGCGCAGCGAGCCGCTGATCTTCAACAAGCGCGAGAATTCAGTCTGGGAAGTGGTGGATCAGGCGGTGAATGAATCCTATCCGGAGCTCCGTGAGCAGCTCGATCGCTATCGGGCGGACTACCAGGAGGAGGGCGAAGAGGACAAGGAAGTGAAGCGCTACGAGTTCGTGACCTTCCACCAGGCTTACACCTACGAGGACTTCATTGAGGGCCTAAAGCCCCAACTCGATACGAAGGAGATCGGGTACGAGATCGTGCCGGGCATTTTCAAGCGGTTGTGCGAACGGGCCGAGCAGGATCCGGAACACGAGTATGCCCTGTTCATCGACGAGATCAACCGTGGCAACATCGCCGCCATCTTCGGCGAGCTGATCTCTTTGATCGAAGAAGACAAGCGGCTCGGCGCGAAGAACGAGTTGCGCGCCACCTTGCCTTATTCGAAACCGGCCACGTTCGGTGTGCCCGCGAATGTGCGGATCATCGGCACCATGAACACGGCCGACCGAAGCGTGGAGGCGCTGGACACGGCCCTGCGCCGCCGCTTCAGCTTCGTGGAGTGCGCCAGCAAGCCGGAGGAACTGAAGAAGCTGGACTATCACACGGTCGAGGACGTTGAACTGGCCAAGCTCCTTGCCGTGATCAATGCCCGCATCGAGATGCTGCTGGACCGCGACCACCACATCGGACACAGCTACTTCATGAACTGGGGCGATGCGGACAAGGAACAGAAGCTGCGCCAGGTCTTCAAGAACAACATCATTCCCCTGTTGCAGGAGTACTTCTATGGCGACCCGGTGAAGGTGGGCCTTGTCCTCGGGGAGGCTTTCGTGAGGAAAGTCGATAAGAAGGAAGAGGGGAAGATCGAGTTCGCCACAGCATTCCGGAAGGACCTGGACATCGAGCCCAAGACACGCTTCGTGTTCCAGGATGTGATGGACCCTGCGCTGGTGCCCATGCAGGCCTTCAAGGACATCTGCGATGGCAGGTAAGGTCATCACGGTCTTTGAGCATGCCCGGCTGGAGGTCACCGAAAGCGGGCCCTTCACGCAACGACATTTCGATGCGATGGTGCGCTATAACCAGCAGCACGAGAACCGCTTCTTCACGCCCGAGTATCGCCGGATCAAGTTCAATCAGCATGTGGGTGTGATCGCGGTGGGTGGGCTCACCATCGAGGTGTTGCCCAAAGCCGACGGCCTAGAGGATGAGGCCAAGTGGCAGAAGGCCTTGATACAAATGCTGAAAGTGGCCCACGGGCTGCCCCTGCATGAAGCAGGTCATGCGCAACTGGCATTGCGCCGCACCTCAGTGCTGGAGTACTTCCTGCGCCTGTTCGTGGAAGAGGTGCAGCGGCTGGTGCATCAAGGCTTGGTAAAGCGCTATCGCAAGCAGGCGGGCGTGACCATCGCGTTGAAAGGCCGGCTCGACCTACCGCGCCACATCCGTCACAACATCGTTCACAAGGAGCGCTTCCATGTGGTGCATCAGGTTTTTGACACGGACCATTTGCTGCATGCCATCCTCAAGAAAACCTTGGCCTTGGTGGAGGATGTCACCAACGACCCCATCACCATTGGACTTGCGAAGGACATGAAATGGGCCTTCGATCCCGTGCAGGAGCAGCGCATCACCGCTGCCAGCTTCGACCGGTTGCGTCTTGACCGCAAGACCAAGAGCTACTCGGATGCGCTCATGCTGGCCAAACTCATCCTGCTGAACTACGCTCCGGATGTGAAAGGCGGCCGGGACCACATCCTCAGCCTGTTGTTCGACATGAACAAGCTGTTCGAGTTGGTCGTGCTGCGGCTTCTGAAGCGCGCTGCAGCCGAGCGGGACAGCGTGGTCGTCCTAGGGCAGAATACTCGTGAGTTCTGGAATGGTCAGAAGATACGCCCCGATATCCTGATTGAGCAGAACGACGTGCTGCAGTGCATTATCGATACCAAGTGGAAGCTGCCCAAGGACGACCGTCCCGCCGATCCGGATCTGAAGCAGATGTACGTGTACAACCGGCAGTTCGGGAGCGCGGAGAGCGTGTTGCTCTATCCTGGCAACAAGGCCGGAACCCCGCGCATCGAATACGATGAGGACCACACGGGCAGGAAGGACCACGGATGTTCTGTGCGCTTCATCGAAATGTTCGATGGTGAAGGCGGTATTCAGTTGGAGAAAGTGCGGACCTTATTGACTGACTTGGTTCCCCCGGGGATAGACCATTCCGCAAAAGTCAGTTGAGCAGCACGCCAATCCGAAAATGTAGTCGGCTCCATCTTCCCCCTTATTCCACGCCTCAACCCCGAGCAACGCGCCGACGTGTTCCCGCGTGAGCGGGCGCAGCGGCAGCCCAGCGCAGGCAGGGCCTAGCGGATGCGAGCAGCGAGGAGGCGACCATCGGAAGCCACCGCAGCGCCGCAGCCGCTGGACCTGACAAGTCCGGCTACAGCGGAGCACGCGGCCCGTGCATTGGCTCGTGCGCAGGCCAGGGACACGCCCCGATGCAAACATTCCCGATGTTCATGTAACGCCACCGGCCGCAGGTGGACCTTGCTTTGTACCCACAAGACCACGCACCATGAGAACCATCACCTTGTTGACCGCCCTGTGGCTGCTGCTACCGGGCTGCAGCGCGCAACTCAAGCAAGCGCAGACCACCACCGTCCGCATCGACGGCGACTGCCCAATGTGCGAGAAGACCATCGAGAAGGCCGCCTACGTGAAGGGCGAGGCCGAGGCCGACTGGGACGTGGACGCAAAGACGGCGCGCATCACCTTCGACAGTACGCGCACCACCCTTGATGCCGTGCTGCAACGCATCGCCCACGCCGGCTACGACAACGAACGCTACCTCGCTCCCGATGCCGCGTATGCGGCCTTGCCCGGATGCTGCCAGTACGAACGCAGCTTCAAGCGGAAGCCGCAGCAGGCCGAAACGACCGCGCAAGGACATGATCATGCGGGCCACACCCACGCGGCACAGCAACCGGCCACCGAAGGCCAGCCTGATGCGCTGGAAACTGTGTTCGAGGCCTACTTCCAGCTGAAGGACGCGCTCGTGGCCAGCGATGCAGGCAAGGCGAAGGCGGCCGCACAGCTCCTGGATGCCTCCGTCCGCGCGGTGGACATGGGCACCCTCGCCGCGGACGTCCACACGATATGGATCCAGGTGATGGAGCCGCTGGCGAACACCGCCACCGCCATAGTCGCAGCCAAGGATCTGGAGGCCCAGCGCAAGGCCTTCGCCGAACTGACGGAACCGATGCTCGCGCTGGTGAAGGCCCGGGCCGGCTCCACACCGATCTACCTGGACCACTGCCCCATGTACGAAGGCGGCTCCGACTGGCTGAGCCGTGACAAGGCCATCCGCAACCCCTTCTACGGTGCGCAGATGATGACCTGCGGCAGCGTGAAGGAGACCATTGCAAAGTGATCGACGCTTCGCCATGCCCGCTCTCCACATGATCCGACCGGTGGTCCACCTGCTGGTGCTGCTCTTCCTGCTCGCCGGGCGCGTCATGGCCCAGTCCACGCAGCACCCCGCCCTGGGCACCTCGCGTCTCCAAGGCGGCTTCACCCCGAAGGTGACCCGCTACGATCTGGTGATCACCGACACCATCGTCAACTACACGGGCAAGCCCCGGAAGGCCTACGCGGTGAACGGTAGCATCCCCATGCCCACGCTCACCTTCACCGAGGGGGATACGGCCATGATCGTGGTGCGCAACGCCATGGCGAAGGAGGAGACCTCCCTGCACTGGCACGGGCTCATCCTGTCCTACCACCTGGATGGCGTGCCCTACCTCACCACCGCGCCCATCAAGCCGGGCGAGATCCAGGTGTACAAGTTCCCCCTGGTGCAGAGCGGCACCTATTGGTACCACTCGCACACGGGCCTGCAGGAGCAGAACGGCATGCACGGCGCGCTCATCATCCACAAACGTGAGGCCCCGGTGATGCCCGAGCATGTGGTGATCCTGAGCGAGTGGACGGACATGAAGCCGAAGGAGGTGCACCGCAGGCTACACATGGCCAATGACTGGAGCGCGATCAAGAAGCACCGCATCCGGCCCGGCACGGTGCAGAGCTACAGCGATGCGATAGGACAGCGCGCATTGGGTGTGAAGCTCACCAACGAGTGGAAGCGGATGAACGCCATGGACGTAAGCGACGTGTACTACGACCGACTCCTGGCGAACGGCAGGCCGGTGGACGAGGCCCCGCAGCTCCAGGCCGACGACCAGGTGCGCGTGCGGCTGATCAACGGTGGCGCGAGCAGCTACTTCTGGATCACCTATGCGGGCGGGAAGATGACCGTGGTGGCGAGCGACGGCATGGACGTGGAGCCCGTGGAGGTGGACCGCTTCATCATGGGCGTGGCCGAGACCTATGACATCATCGTCACCATCCCCGCCGACAGCACGGCCTACGAGCTGCTCGCC
>JAEUSW010000212.1 GCA_016788285.1 Flavobacteriales bacterium | reverse complement strand
GAGCACGTACCGCTATGTATGGTATGATGTCGCCAACCCGACGGACACGGT
Organism: Flavobacteriales bacterium; assembly: GCA_016788285.1. Lineage (GTDB taxonomy): Bacteria > Bacteroidota > Bacteroidia > Flavobacteriales_F > PHOS-HE28 > PHOS-HE28. The sequence goes on along the minus strand of JAEUSW010000212.1, from coordinate 3,750 downwards.
GTGGTGCGACATCCGTTTCCAGGTGACGTCCGTGGGCGTGCCGGAGCTGGAGGTGAAGGAGTTCGCGGCCTTCCCGAACCCGGCCATCGGCCAGGACGTGCAGCTGCGCCTGGAGCTGAACGGCGATGCGGCCGGTGCGCAGGTGGTGGTGCACAACATGGTGGGCGAACAGGTGCTTCAGGTGCCGGTGCGCGGGGCCAGCGCCCGCATCCTCGTGCCGACGGCCCAACTGGCCCCGGGCATGTACTTCGCCTCGCTGCAGCGCAACGGCCGCGCGGCGTCGAGCATCCGCTTCGTGGTGGCGGGGCGCTAGGCCTCCCCCAGCAGCCTGGAGGCCAGCATCGGCATGCCGATGCTGGCCTTCTGCTTGATGTGCTCCACGGAAGCGCTTCGCAGGGGCACGTCCGAGGGGTCGATGAGGTGGATCGGACGGCCGGGGGGCAGCGCGTGGACCAGCCCGGCCGCCGGGTACACCTGGAGGCTGGTGCCCACGATGATCAGCCGATCGGCCCGGGCCACCAACGCGGCCGCCTCGGCGATCAGCGGCACGGCCTCGCCGAACCACACGATGTGCGGCCGCAGTTGGGATCCCAGCGCACAGCGGTCGCCCAAGCGGAGGGTCGGACCGTTCACCGGGGTGATGAGCCGCGGATCGGCCGTGCTTCGCGCCAGCAGGATCTCGCCATGCAGGTGCATCACCCGGGTGCTGCCGGCGCGTTCGTGCAGGTCGTCGATGTTCTGGGTCACCACGTCCACTTCGTGGGCCGTCTCCAGCCGGGCGATGGCCGTGTGGGCGGCGTTGGGTCCTGCGGCGATCACCTGGGCCCGGCGCTGGTCATAGAAGCGGAGCACCAGCTCCGGGTCGCGCTCCCAGGCCTCGGGGGTGGCCACATCCTCCACCCGATGCTCCTCCCACAGGCCGTCGCCGTCGCGGAAGGTGCGCAGTCCGCTCTCGGCGCTGACCCCGGCCCCGGTGAGCACCACGACGCGTTCGCGATCCATGCCGCAAAGGAAGCGCCTCCGGGCAGGTCCCGGATCGGGGGAAGCTCCTACATTCGCGCTTCCGAAAACCGCGCTGCATAGAAGGACCGCTACCCCGGAACATGCGAGCAGACCCCTTTCCGGGCGATCGATGATCGAGAGCCTGAGCGGAATCCTTTTGGAAAAGGCGCCCGGCCATGCCGTGGTGGAGTGCCATGGTGTGGGCTATTGGGTGCAACTGCCCGCATCGGCCTATGAGCTGTTGCCCGCAGAAGGGCGCCCTGTGCGGGTGCAGGTGCACTACGCGGTGACGGTGGACGTGCGCAGTGGGCAGAGCGAGCACCGCCTCTTCGGTTTCATCAACGCTCAGGAGCGCGCATTGTTCAGGCAGCTCATCACCGTGCAGGGGGTGAGCGCCACCCTGGGCATGGCCATCCTGGGCACGCGCCGTGCGGAGGACCTGCGGGGTGCCATCGTGGCCGGGGACGAGAGCGCCTTGCGCGGCATCAAGGGGATCGGGCCCAAGCTGGCGCAACGCATCATCGCCGAGCTCGGTCCGGTGCTGGCCGGCGTCGCGTTCACCCCGGCCCCGGCGGCGGGCAATACGGTCCGGTCGGAGGCGTTATCGGCCTTGGTCTCCCTGGGGCTTGACCGGGTGAAGGCCGAGCGGGCGCTGCAGGGGGTGCTCAAGGAACACGCGGACGGACCACCGCCATTGGAGGAGCTGATCAAGTTGACGCTGAAGAACCTGTGAAGCGGTCCGTGCGCACGATCGGGGGCCTGGTGCGGGTCCTTTCCACCGGGTGGCCCGGGCGCCTGGTGGCGCTGCTGGCCATGTTCCTGGCCCTGCCGGAGCTGGCTGAAGCCTCCCTGGACCTCGGATTCCTGGTGCAGCAGGTGGACAGCCCCGAGGTGGAGCTGGTGTGGCCCATCAACAGCGATCCCGGCACCGGGCAGAGCGACGGCGGGGTGGACCTGCAGGACCCGGGGAACATCGAGAACGAGGTCATCTACGACCCGGTCACCGGCCAGTACATCCTCAACAGCAGCGTGGGCGGCTCCTTCGACTACCGCCCGCCGATGAGCATGACGCTGGACGAGTACCTGCAGTACGACATGGAGCGCGCCATGCAGACGTACTGGACGGAGAAGAACGAGAGCGAGACGGAGCGCGCGGCCAAGGGGTTGATCCCCTCGCTGAACGTGAAGGGCGAGCTGTTCGACCGCATCTTCGGCGGCAACACGATCGACATCCGGCCGCAGGGTTCGGCGGAGATCATCTTCGGCGTGAACATCTCCAAGACGGAGAACCCGAGGATCCCGGTGGACCAGCGGCGCATCACCACCTTCGACTTCGACCAGCGGATCCAGCTGAACCTGACGGGCAACATCGGTGACAAGCTGAAGATCAACACCAGCTACAACACCGAGGCCACCTTCGATTTCGAGAACCAGGTGAAGCTGGACTACACGGGCTACGAGGACGAGATCATCCAGAAGATCGAGGCGGGCAACGTGAGCCTGCCGCTCCAGGGGCAGCTGATCCAGGGCAGCCAGAGCCTGTTCGGCATCAAGACCGAGCTGCGGTTCGGACGCCTCACGGCCACCGGCATCTTCAGCCAGGAGAAGGGGCAGCGGCGCAACATCCAGACCCAGGGCGGTGCGCAGACCACCAACTTCGACATCAAGGCGGATGAGTACGAGGCCAACAAGCACTACTTCCTGGGCCATTTCTTCCGCGACCTCTACGAACAGAGCCTGCGCACGCTGCCCACGGTGAACAGCCCCATCCAGGTGACGCGCGTGGAGGTGTGGGTGACCAACACGCGCTTCGACTTCGCCCAGACGCGCAACATCGTGGCCTTCACCGACCTGGGGGAGAATGCCGATGCGGCCGCCATCGCCGCGGGGAAGGTGAGCGGCGACCTCCCGCCGGGGCTGCTGGTGGACCTTCCAGGGAGCGCCATTGCGGACAACTCCGCCAACTCGCTCTACCAGACCGTGGCGAACAACCCCGCCATCCGGGGCTTCGCCAATTCGAGCCAGGCCCTGCAGGCGCTGGGGGTGGTGGCCGCGCGCCACTTCGAGAAGCTGGAGAGCGCCCGTCTGCTGCAGCCCAACGAGTACAACCTCAACGACCGGCTGGGCTTCGTCAGCCTCAACCAGAGCCTCAACAACGACGAGGTGCTGGCCGTGGCCTACCAGTTCGTGTACAACGGGCAGACCTACCAGGTGGGCGAGTTCAGCACCGACGGCGCCACAGGCACCAGTGCCTTGATGCTCCGCCTGCTGAAGGCCACCATCACCAATCCTCGGATCCCGCTGTGGGACCTGATGATGAAGAACGTGTATTCCCTGGGCGCCTTTCAGGTGAACCGCGAGGAGTTCCGGCTGGACCTGATCTACAACAACCCCACCACCGGGGTGGACCTGAACTACGTGCCGCGCGTGCCGATCGACCAGATCCCGCTGCTGCAGGCGCTGAGCTTGGACCGGCTGGACCCGCAGAACGCACCCAACCCCGATGGATGGTTCGACTTCATCGACGGGGCGGCCACCACGGGTGGCACCATCAACAGCCAGAACGGGCGCATCTACTTCCCCGTGCTGGAGCCCTTCGGCACCACGCTGGACCAGGCCCTGGACCCCGAGCAGCCTTTGGCCATCCGGCAACAGATCGTGTTCCAGGTGCTGTACGACAGCACCAAGGTGGCCGCGCAGAACCAGCCCGAGCTCAACCGCTTCCGCCTCAAGGGCAGCTACCGCAGC
>JAEUSW010000210.1 GCA_016788285.1 Flavobacteriales bacterium | reverse complement strand
CCGCGTGGCGCAGGGCGTGGTGGACGCCTACAAGAACATCGGCGACATCAAGGTGCCGATCATCGTGCGCCTGCAGGGCACCAACGCCGAGGAGGCCAAGAAGCTGATCGACGCCAGCGGCCTGAAGGTGCTGAGCGCCGTGGCGCTGCAGGAGGCCGCTGACCGCGTGAAGGAGGTGCTGGCCTGATCCCGCGCACAACAACGAACACGACGAACGCCCGGGGCCCTGCTCCGGGCGTTCCCGTTCACCCCACCAGCCGGCGGATGATCCCGTTCACCGGCTCCACCGCCCGGGTGTGCTGGATGCTCGGCCCCGCCACCCACACGGTCCGGTAGGTCACCTGCTGGGCGGCCTTCTCCGTGGCCTTCATGCCGATGTGGAAGCGCAGCATCTTCACCCACTTCTTCAGGCGCTTGTTCCGGTTCAGCAGCCGCTCCAGCCCGGGGCTGCGCGTGCCCACCTTCCGCACGTAGGGCGTGTTGATCACCGTGCACGGCGTGCCGCTGATGCGCTCGGTCATCACGATGTCCTTCGCGCCGTACTGCGCGCAGGCCTGCTTGTACTCCTCCGTGATCGGGGCCTCCACTGAGGCGATGAAGGGGCTGCCCACGGACACGCCCTCGGCGCCGTAGGCCAGCATCCGGTCCATCTCCGCCCTGGTGCCCACGCCCCCGGCCGAGATCACCGGGATGGAGCAGTGCTGCTTCAGCAGCTCGATGAGCTCCTTCGGCGCCAGGTGCCCGCGGTGGCCACCGGCCTCGTTGTTCACCGCGATCAGCGCATCGGCCCCCAGCGCCTCCACCTTCTGCGCGAATCGCAGGTCCGTGACATCACAGAAGACCTTGATGCCCGCCTGGTGCGCCGCCTTGATCGTGGCCTCCGGACTGCCCAGCGAGGTGATGATGAAGTCGCAGCCTTCCTCGCAGAGCACCTTCAGCTGCCCGGCCGCCTTGGGGTTGCTCTTGTTCACGATCAGGTTGAAGCCGTAGGCCCCCTTGCCGGACGCGGCCTTCGCGGCCTTCAGCTCGCGGCAGGCCGCCCGCAGCTCGTCCAGCGTGCGGTAGTTGAGCGCGGGGATGCAGCCCGCCACGCCACAGCGCATGCCCTCCTTCACCATGGCCACGTTGCTCACCAGGAACATGGGGGCCATGATCAGGGGATGCTCGATGCCGAGCAGGTCGGTGAGGCGGGTGCGCATGGGGGGTAAGTTACCTGGACCGCCGGGGTCCGCTTGCGGCGCTCATCGCTCCATCGACGCGTCCGGGCTCCGGGAGCCCGGGGAATGCCGCCGAACGCCGTGTTCACTCCCTCAAGGCCTTCCCGTTGTGCATGAACGCCTGCAGTTTCTCCGCATCGGCCACCAGCCAAAGCAGGTCGTCCTGCTGAAGCACCAGGGACCCGTCCGGGTTGGGGATGCGCCGGGCGTCGCGCTCCACGCCGGTCACAAGGGCGCTGCCTTCCTCTCGGATGCCGCTGCTGCGGATGGTCAGGCCGATGAGCGACGACCGCGGCGGCACCCTGTACCGCATGAGCTTCATCGCGCAGCGTTCCGGTGTGGGTGCGCCGCTCTCGGGCTGGCTCTCGTTCAGGGTGGCGCTGGCGTTGGCGAGTTGTTCGTCCGTGCCGATCAGCACCAACCGGTCGCCCGGCATCAGCCGTTCGTCGCGGCCGGGGATGGGGATCGTCCGCTCTCCCCGCTCGATCAGGGCGATGTTCACGCCGTGGCGTTCGCGCAGGGCGAGCTCGTGCAACGCGCGCCCCACCGCCGCCGCGGTCGCCGGAAGCTCCACTTCGGCCAGATGAAGGTCCCATGGGGCCAGTTCCGGACGTTCGCGGCGCCGCTCCCGCTGTTGGAAGTTGAACAGAAAGTGTTTCTCGATCCGCTGGTAGAAGGCTTGCATGCCGCGGCGGAAGAGCACCACCGCCAGCGCGAGCAGGAGCACCGCGGCCAGCAGGCCCGGCCCGGCACCGAAGAAGCGGTTCACCAGCAGGGTCAGCAGCACCACGGCGGCGGCGATGCGGGCGGCTTCGATCATCACCAAGGGCCCCCGGAGGGCGCGGCGGTTCAGCCACAGGTGCCGGTAGGCCGCGCGCTGGATCCTCCGGAAGGTCATCGCCCACACCACGGGGAGCAGCGCCGCCAGGGTGATCAGGCCGGCCACCAGCGCGCCGGGCCGCGCACCCAGCCGGGCGGTGGACCAGGGCAGCAGCTGGCGTTCGCCGATCAGGATCACCGAGATGCCCAGCAGCGCCAGCACACCAACGTTGACGCCGTAGGCCTGGAGCAGCTTCCGCCAATCGCTCGTCACGCGCACCTGGTCCGCCTGTTGGGCATATCGGTCCAGTGCGGCCACCCACTTCGGGGGAAGGGTGTTCGTCAGCCACGCGGCCACGCGTTCGGAACCGCGGATCATGTACGGCGTCACGAAGGTGGTGAGCACCGAGACGGCCACGGCGATGGGGTAGAGCTTGGGGCTGGTGACGCCGAGCGTGAGGCCGAGCGTGGCGATGATGAACGAGAACTCGCCGATCTGCGACAGGCTCATGCCCCCCTGCACGGCGCGCTTCAACGGTTGACCGGCGAGCAGGGCCCCGGCGGCGCTGCTCAGCGGCTGGCCCAGCATGGTCACCGCACTGATCACCAGCACGGGCAGCCACTCGTCCCGAAGCACACGCGGGTCCAGCAGCATGCCCACCGACACGAAGAAGATGGCGCCGAACAGGTCCTTCACCGGCCGGGTAAGGTGCTCGATGCGTTCGGCGAGCAGGGTCTCGGCCAGCACCGAACCCATGATGAAGGCCCCGAGCGCGGCGCTGAAGCCGGCCATCACCGCAAGCCCCGCCATCGCCAGGCACAGCGCAACGGCCACCACCAGCAGGGTCTCGTCGGTCAGCAGCCGGCGCGTGCGGGCGAACACC
>JAEUSW010000172.1 GCA_016788285.1 Flavobacteriales bacterium | reverse complement strand
GGAACCGCATCAGGCCCTCGAAGCGCACATGGTCCAGCTCCGAACGACCGCCGGCCTCCAGCACGTGCACGCCCAAGCTGCCGCTGTCCGGGGCGGTGATCACAATGGGCCTGTCCTCGGTGCCGATCCAGCGCAGCGGGGAACGGCTCACGATCTCCGCTCCGGCGGCGAGTTCGATCCGCAACGGTGGCAGGGCCACCAGCTTCCAGCCCGCCGGGATCACGAGGCGCCCGTCGATCGTCCACCGGCCGGGGGTGAAGGTGATGGTCCGTGCCGCTTCGTCGCGCACCAGGAAGGGGAAGCGCTCGACGTTGGGCGGAGCATGCGCGGCCAGATCGAGATCGCGCACGTCGTTCAGCTTGAAGGGCGACACCGGTGAGGCCTTGCGGCGGGCGGCTCCCAGGAAGCCCGCAATGGCCTGCGCATCGGCGAGGGCGCTGTCGCTCAACGGGCCGGTGATGAAGCGAAGCACCTGTGGGCGCCCCACCCCTCCGCGCGGACGGGGGAGCACGACGGCCGGTCCCACCGGCGCGAAGCGACGTCCATCGGCCAGGCGCAGGCTGTCCACCCGAACGGGCAGCGCCTCCAGCGGAACGGCCACGACCTCCAGGGTATCGCCCGAACGGCGGTCGAGGTGCAGGTGCGCATGCTTCGGCGGATCGAGCAGCGCGCGGATGGCACGCTGGTTGGCGACATAGATGCCGCGGTCAAGCTCCTTGTAGGGGAACTCGCGGTAGAGCGTGGCGCTGGCGGTGTCCAGGGCGCCATTGAGCGCGGCGAAGGCGCTGTCCAGGTAGGCGGGCCGGGCGTATCGCTCCAGATGGTGAACGTAAGCCCCCATGATGGCCGGGTCGCTGAGGAGCTGGGTGTGCAGCTCGTCCTGCTCGCGCACCCGACCGCGGTACCGGTACGCGCCGGCCAGCTCCCGGATGCGAAAGGCGCTGAAGCTCTCGTAGCTCACCGGTTCCAAGCGCTTGAGCACCGGGTCGAAGTGGAACTTCACGTCGCTCCAGTCCATGCTGTGGTGGCCGCCCACGAGGTCGAGCAGCGCCAGGCGGCGCCCGGTGCGGTCCGCGTCGAACACGGCCGAGGCGGGGAGCTCGCCGCGGCGGAAGGCCTCCACCAAGGCGAGCGCCTCCTCGAACAGCCGGCGGCCTTCAGGGTCGGCGGCCAGGTCGTTGGTGCCGTACGCATCCAGCGTGGCGGCCTGATAGGTGGCGTACGCCTCGTCCAGCCGCAGGCCCTGCATGCCATTGAGCCGGTGCTGCCAGAAGAGCCCGGGATCGAACCGCAGCAGCGGCCCGGCCACGCGGTCGTTGTGCTCGGCCAGTTCCTCTCCGAAGTGCTCCTCGTAGGCGTACACGCCGAGGTCCTCCCCGTTGAAGGTGACGCGGCAGAACCCGTAGCGCAGGGCGATCAGGCCCTCGCCGGCCATCAGGCGGTGGTAGAGCCAGTCGCAGAGGTAATTGCGCGTACCGGGGTGCTGCAGGCTGAACCGCTTCATGCCCAGGAACCCTCCATCCTTGCGCGCCAGCACGCGGAAGCTCCATTTCCCGCCCTGGACATGGTCGCTGAGCTTGCCCTTGATGCGCACGCGCCCCTTGAAGCTGCGCCCGTCCACGGTGAAGCGCGCCTCCACCGGATCGTTGCCCTCGGGCATGATGACGCCGCGCTCGCGTGCAAGCTCCACCACGTTCTCCAAGCGGGCCAGCTCGGCCTCGTCCACCTCGATGGCGATGACGGGCGGCTCCACCGCGAAGCTCGCCGGGTAGTTCACCGCCCACTGGCGCAGGAAGGTGG
>JAEUSW010000133.1 GCA_016788285.1 Flavobacteriales bacterium | reverse complement strand
CCAGGACAGCGCGCGCCGCGCCCACAGCATCGCCGCGCAGGGGGGCATCAACGCCGCCAAGAACTACATGAACGACGGGGACAGCACCTACCGGCTGTTCTACGACACCGTGAAGGGCGGCGACTACCGCGCCCGTGAGGCGAACGTGTACCGCCTCGCCGAGGTGAGCGCCAACATCATCGACCAGTGCGTGGCCCAGGGGGTGCCCTTCGCCCGCGACTACGGCGGACTGCTGGACAACCGCTCCTTCGGCGGCGTGCAGGTGAGCCGCACCTTCTACGCCCGCGGGCAGACCGGCCAGCAGCTGCTGCTCGGCGCCTACAGCGCGCTGATGCGCCAGGTGGGCAAGGGCGCGGTGCAGATGTTCGACCGGCACGAGATGCTCGACGTGGTGGTGGTGGGCGGCAAGGCCCGCGGCATCATCGCCCGCAACCTGATCACCGGCGAGATCGAACGCCATGGCGCGCACGCGGTGCTGCTGTGCACGGGCGGCTACGGCAACGTGTTCTTCCTGAGCACGAACGCCATGGGCAGCAACGTCACCGCTGCGTGGAAGGCGCACAAGCGCGGGGCCTTCTTCGGCAACCCCTGCTACACGCAGATCCACCCCACCTGCATCCCGGTGAGCGGCACGCACCAGAGCAAGCTCACGCTGATGTCCGAGTCGCTCCGCAACGACGGCCGCATCTGGGTGCCCGCCAAGCTCGAGGACGCCAAGGCCATCCGTGAAGGGAGGAAGAAGGGCAGCGACATCCCCGAGGCCGACCGCGACTACTACCTGGAGCGCCGCTACCCGGCCTTCGGCAACCTGGTGCCGCGCGACGTGGCCAGCCGCGCCGCTAAGGAGCGCTGCGATGCGGGCTTCGGCGTGAACAAGACCGGCGAGGCCGTGTACCTGGATTTCAGCGCGGCCATCGAGCGCTACGGCAAGCAGCAGGCCAACATCCTGAAGATCGAGAACCCCAGCAAGGAGAAGATCCGCGAGCTGGGCGAGGCCGTCGTGAGCGAGAAGTATGGGAACCTCTTCGACATGTACGAGAACATCGTCGGTGAGAACCCCTACAAGGAGGCGATGAAGATCTACCCCGCGGTGCACTACACCATGGGCGGCCTGTGGGTGGACTACAACCTGCAGACCACCGTGCCGGGCCTCTTCGCGCTGGGCGAGGCCAACTTCAGCGACCACGGTGCCAACCGCCTCGGCGCCTCGGCGCTGATGCAGGGCCTGGCCGACGGCTACTTCGTGATCCCCTACACCGTGGGCGATTACCTGGCCGACGACATCCGCACTGGACCGATCAAGACCGACACGCCCGAGTTCGTCGCCGCCGAGAAGGAGGTGAAGGACCGGATCGACCACTTCCTCAACAACAAGGGCACCAAGCCGGTGGACGATTTCCACCGCGCCCTCGGCAAGGTGATGTGGGACAAGTGCGGCATGGCGCGCAACGAGCAGGGGCTGAAGCAGGCCATCCAGGAGATCCGCGCCATCCGTGAGGATTTCTGGAAGAACGTGCGCGTGCCCGGCAAGGCCAACGAGTTCAACCAGGAG
>JAEUSW010000106.1 GCA_016788285.1 Flavobacteriales bacterium | reverse complement strand
CCACCGACCCGACCGAGGCGTGGAACGGCACGGCCAGGAACAGCGGCGGCGCGTTGGTCACCGGGGTGTATCCGTACCTGTTGCGCGTGCGCTCCCTCTACAGCACAGAGTCCCGCGAATACCGCGGCTCGGTGAACCTGTTGAAATAGATCCGGCGAAGGATCCGGACCCTGCTGTTGGATCAACGGCACCGAGGCGGTGCCCCGGGCGTTCGTCGACGACATCGGCGGGCTCGTCCAGATCTTGATGGGCATGTGATGCAGGCGGTTAGCTTCACCCGGCGCACCGAAGCGCGGCAACCACCTGCATGCATTGACCCGTACGCGGCCTGTCTTCCCCCAAGTGATCCAAGGCCCTGCCCGGCGCCCCTTGCGGTGTCCGCCGGTCCAGCGTGGGGCGTTGCTCCTTGCCGCGGCCATGGCGGTCACCGGCGCCGTACGCGCGCAGGTCTTTGAGATCTCCAACGGCACGGACAACACGTGCGCGGGGGCCTTTCTCGACAGCGGCGGCCAGGGCGGTGCCGGATACGGGAACAACGAGAACTACACCTACACGCTCTGTCCGGACAATCCTGGGGATGCGATCTCGGTGGACTTCATCACGTTCCAGCTTTCCACGGCCGGCGTCGCCCCGATCGACAACCTGACGATCCACGATGGCAATAGCACCTCGGCCCCGCTGATCGGCAGCTATACCGGGGCCCAATTGCAGGGCCAGGTGGTGTCGGCCAGCCCCGGCAACAGCAGTGGCTGCCTCACCTTCGTGTGGACCTCCAACGCCACGGGTACCGGCATCTTCGCGGGTTCCATCACCTGTTATGTGCCGTGCGTGCGCCCGGTGGCCGCTGCGAGCATGACACCTGCTGCGCCGGCGCTGATCTGTCCCGGCGAGAGCGTGAGCTTCAACGGCAGCGGATCCACCGCTGCGGCCGGCTTCAGCATCGCCAGCTACACGTGGGACTGGGACGACGGCACCACCTCGACCTCCGCGAACGCCGCGGCCTCGCACACCTTCACCGCGCCCGGTGAGTACGTGGTGCAGTTGGTGGTGGAGGACAACAACGGCTGCGCGAGCGTCAACCTGTTGGACCTGCAGGTGCTGGTGGGCACCGAGCCCACGTTCACGGGCACCCTGGCGGACCCGGGCACCTGTGCGGGAACGCCGGTCTGCCTCGATGGCGTGGTGAACGCCACCACCTGGAACGCCCAACCGACGGTGGACTTCGGCGGGGGTGTGGCCCTTCCGGACAACGTGGGCAGCTGCTTCACCTCGCAGTTGCAGTTCAGCGGCTTCGCTCCGGGCGCCACGCTCACGAACGTCAATCAACTGCAGAGCATCTGCCTGGACATCGAGCACTCCTTCCTCGGCGACCTGGTGATCAGCATCATCAGCCCGAGCGGCGAAACGGTGATCCTCCATCAGCAAGGCGGTCTGGGCACCTTCCTCGGCATACCGGTGGACAACGAGCTGACGCCGAACGCGGTGGGCACCTGCTGGACCTACTGCTTCAGCCCCGCAGCGACGAACGGCACCATGGCGGCGAACGCTGGGGCCACGCTGCCGGCCGGCACCTACGAGAGCGTCGACCCCCTGGCGGGCCTGCTCGGCGCGCAGCTGAACGGGATGTGGACCATCGAGATCTGCGACCTGTGGACGATGGACAACGGCTTCCTCTGCGGATGGAGCATGGCCTTCGATCCGGGGCTCTTCGGCACGCTCACCGAGTTCACCCCCACGTACGGCGCGGCCTGTGACAGCACGTGGTGGACCGGTCCGGACATCGTGAGCAGCACCGGGGATTGCGACGCGATCTGCGTGCAGCCGCCTGCGCCGGGCACGTACGATTACGTGTACCACGCGACGGACAACTTCGGGTGCACCTACGACACCACGGTAACGGTGACCGTATATCCCCCGCCCACGGTGAACGCCGGCGCGGACGCGACCATCTGCGCCGGCCAAGGGCCTGTGCAGCTCGGTGCGACGGCCAGCGGGGGAGCGCCCACCTCCGCGTGCACCTACGTGCTGCAGCTGCTCGACAGCTTCGGCGATGGATGGAACGGCGCGTCGGTGACGATCACCATCAACGGCGTGCCGGCCACCTACACCCTGAACAATGGGGCCAACGGCACGGTAAACCTGCCGGTTCAGACCGGCGATGTGATCGGCATCTCCTTCAGCCCGGGCACCTACGACAACGAGATCACCTACCGGCTGCGCAACGGCTCCAACACCATCGTGTTCCAGGACGGCCCCTCGCCCACCATCGGACCTGCCTGGAGCGGCGTGGTGGACTGCGGCACCGTTCCGGCGACGTACAGCTACAGCTGGAGCCCGACCACGGGCCTGAGCGACCCGAACATCGCCAACCCCACGGCCAACCCCGCCAGCACCACCACCTATACGGTGACGGTGACGCAGAACGGGCAACC
>JAEUSW010000053.1 GCA_016788285.1 Flavobacteriales bacterium | reverse complement strand
CTCCGTGCGGAACCAGAGCACCAGGCCGATGAGACCGATCACGAGCAGGCCGACGAGGGCGATCCGTTGTGCGCGGGTCATCGCAGGGAGCGTGTGTCGCGTTCGATGTCCGTGAGGAAGCCGATGAACTCCGCGCGATAGGCGTCGTAGTGCTGCCAGAGCACCTCCTCGGCGCCCACCATGGCGTGGCCCTCGGGCGCCCTGCGCGCCATGCCGCGCAAAGCGCCGGCCAAGCCCTCGCGGTGCGCATAGGCCCCCAGCCAGTCCTCGGCCATCAGGTGGGGCAGCATGCGCGCCGGCCGGCCCTCCATCCAGGTGGCGTGGTCCTTCAGCACAGCGTACATCCGCGCGGTGAACCCCTTCAGGGGCTCGGGATGCACGGCGCTCCAGTGCGCGGCCAGCAGATGGTCGTAGAACAGGTCCATCACCACCGGCGCATAGCGTCCGGCGTGGGCACGGGCCCGTTCACGGCCCGCACGGGCCAGCGGGTGCTGGTCGGTGTAGTGGTCGATGGCGCGGTGCAGCCGGATGCCGCGCTGCAGGTCGGCGGGGAACCGGCTGAGGTCGCCGCCCTTGATGGCATCGGCCATGAAGTTGCCCGTGATCACCAGCGGGTCGTTCCCGCTCAGGTACAGGTGGCCCAGGAAGTTCATGACGGGGCCCGAAGGTACCGCCCTTCCAACCCGGCCGTCCGCCGCTCATGGAATGCCGTCGCCCATCGCGCAGCGTCCCGGTACCTTCGTGGTCCACCCATGTCACCCCGGCGGCGCTATCTGCTTTATTGGGCCACCCAGCTTGGGGCCTGGGGCGGCTATGTGGGGCTGTACGCGCTGTGGACGTACGTGGGCGGAACGTTCGATCCGGAGCTCAACCTGATCCTGGTGCTGGTGTTCGCCCTGGGCATCGCCACCAGCCACGCCCTGCGCGAGGTGATGGTGCGCAACCACTGGCTGGAACGTCCCCTGGGCCTCCTGATCCCGCGGCTGGCCCTCACCGGCCTGCTGCTGGGCCTCACGGCCACGGTGATGGAGGGCATCCTGGTGGAGCTGCTGCTGCCCCAGTACGACTCGCTCTTCAGCAGCGACGCCGCCCGCTTCTTCGAACAGCTCATCAACTGGGTGGTGCTGCTGGTGGTTTGGTCACTGGCCTACCTCGCCTACCACTACTTCGCGCGCAACCGCCTGGAGGAGATCCGCAACCTGCGCCTGCAGACGGCCGACCGCGAGAACCAGCTGAACAACCTGCGGAGCCAGCTGAACCCGCACTTCATGTTCAACGCCCTGAACGGCATCCGCGCGCTGATCGACGAGGACCCCGCCCAGGCCAAGCGGGCCATCACCCAACTGAGCGCGATCCTGCGCAACGCGATGAGCACCGTGAAACGCACCACCGTGCCGCTCGGCGAGGAGGTGGACATCGTGAAGGCCTACCTCGCCCTGGAGGCCATGCGCTTCGAGGAGCGCCTTCGGGTCCAGATCGACGTGCCCCAGGGACTGGAACGCGAACCCGTGCCGCCCATGCTGCTGCAGACCCTGGTGGAGAACGCCGTGCGCCATGGCGTCGCCAAGCTCACCCAGGGCGGCGACATCCACATCGCGGCGCAGCAGGCCGACGACGGGCTTCACCTCACCGTGCGCAACACCGGCCACTACGAACCCGGCCGCATCAACGGCAGCGGCATCGGCCTGCGCAACACCCAGCGCCGCCTCGACCTCATCTATGGCCGCAAGGCCAACCTGCACATCAGCAACGCCGACGGCATGGTGGTGACCGATGTGCTCATCCCCCGCGTGGAGGCCAAAGTGGTGGAGGATGAGGGTTGAATGAGGAAAGAGGAAGCTGAACGAGGATAGAGTACAATGGAACTCACCCACGCGATCGGGCCGCAGGCCGGAACCTGGAAGCCGCAAGCCAGAGGCTCGAATCCGGATGCATCACCCGACGACCCGAGGACGAACACCCAATGACCATGAAGACGCTGATCATCGATGACGAACGGCTGGCCCGCAAGGAGCTGATCTCGCTGCTGGAGAAGCACGAGGAGGTGGAGGTGGTGGGCGAAGCGGCCAACGCCGACGAGGCCGAGGCCCTGATCGCCGAGAAGCACCCCGACCTCATCTTCCTGGACATCAACATGCCGGGGCGCGACGGCTTCGAGCTGCTGAGCGCGCTGGACCGGCCGCCGCATGTGATCTTCGTCACGGCCTACGACGAGCACGCCATCCGCGCCTTCCAGGTGAACGCGCTGGACTACGTGCTGAAGCCCATCGACCCGGAACGCCTGGACGCCGCGCTGGCCAAGGTGCCCCGGTCCACCGGCGAGGACGTGCCGCAGCGCGAACTCCTTCGGGAGAACGATCAGATCTTCCTGAAGGACGGGGAGAAGTGCTGGTTCGTGACGCTGAAGGACGTGCGGGTGTTCGAGAGCGAGGGCAACTACGTGCGGGTGCGCTTCGCCGACCAGAAGCCGCTGGTACTGCGCAGCCTCAACAAGCTGGAGGAGAAGCTCGACCCGCTCACCTTCTTCCGCGCCAGCCGCAAGCACATCATCAACCTGCGCTGGGTGGACAAGATCGAACCCTGGTTCAACGGCGGGTTGATGGTCAAGCTGAAGCCCGCGGACAAGAGCGGCGCGGCCGGTGAGAGCATCGAGGTGAGCCGCCGGCAGGCCACGCGCTTCAAGGAGCTCCTGAGCCTCTGACCGCGAACAAGGCGGGCACGCCCGCTGTTCCTGGGGCACATGTCCCCAGCCCCCTTCCTCGTCGTCGGCGCATCGAGCGGCATCGGCCAGGCCACTGCACGGCGCCTGCTCGCCCAGGGCCACCCCGTGATCACCTGCGGCCGGCGCGCACCCGGCCTCGACGCCCCGCACATCCCGCACGACGTCACCTCCGGGCCCTTCCCCGCGGGCCTTCTGCCCAACGAGCTCTCCGGCCTGGTGTATGCCCCCGGCAGCATCGACCTCAAGCCGCTGCGCTCCACCAAGGCCGAAGACCTCCGCAGCGCCTTTGAGCTCAATGTCGTGGGTGCGTTCACGACCATCCAGGCCTGTGCGGACCGGTTGAAGAAGGTCCCCGGCAGCGGCATCGTGCTCTTCAGCACCGTGGCGGTGGGGCGGGGCATGGCCTTCCACAGCAGCGTGGCCGCCGCCAAGGGCGCCGTGGAAGGCCTGACCCGCTCGCTCGCCGCCGAGCTTGCGCCGCACGTGCGTGTCAACTGCATCGCACCGAGCCTCACGCGCACCCCCCTCGCCGAGAAGTTGCTGAGCTCCCCCGAGCGCGAGGCCGCCAGTGCGGAGCGCCATCCGCTCAAGCGCGTGGGCGAGGCCGATGAACCGGCCGCCCTGGCGGCCTTCCTGCTGGGCCCCGACGCGCGCTGGATCACCGGGCAGGTGATCGGCGTGGACGGCGGGCTCAGTGCCATCTGACGCATGCGCATCGAGGACGCCTCGCCGCACATCGGCATCGACTTCGGCGCACGCACCGCCGGCAACACGGTGATCTGCCTGCGCGAACGCGGCCTCTTCCGCTTCGAGCGCGCGGGGCGGGGCGATGATGCGGATGCCTGGCTGCAGGAGCGCGTGCCCGAACTGGCCCCGGGGGCCGTTTACATCGATGCGCCCCTCAGCCTGCCCGGCGCGTACTTCGGGCGGGGCGACGATCATTTCTTCCGGCATGCGGACCGCCAGGCCGGTGGCATGAGCCCCATGTTCCTCGGCGGGCTCACCGCGCGGGCCATGCGCATGGCCGACCGCTGGCGCGCCGCCGGCATCGCCGTGCATGAGGCCTACCCGGCCGCGCTCGTCCGCCATGCGTGGGAGTTCCTCGGCATCCGCCCGGGCCGCGCCATCCCGCGCCACAAACTGCGGCTCATGGCCGGCCTGTGCATGCTGCCGCCGCCCGAACCGCGCGATCGGCACGAGGCGGACGCCTGGCTCTGCTGGGTGATCGGGCACCGCCATCGGCGCGGCGAAGCACTGCGTTTCGGCCAGCCCGACGAGGGCCTCATCCTCGCGTGACCCATGCCGCGCCACCGCCCTCCGAGCCAACGCGCCACCAAGGTCTGCGCCGTGTGCGGACGTCCCTTCCAGTGGCGCAAGAAGTGGGAGAAGGTGTGGGAGGAGGTGAACCACTGCAGCGATCGATGCCGCCACGAACGGAACCGCGTGAAGCCCGCGTAGTGCGCCTGGTGCTGGGCGACCAGCTCGTGCACGATCATCCGTGGTGGCGGCGCACGGAGGGCGACACCCTGTACGTGCTGATGGAGGTGCGCCAGGAAACGGACTACGCACAGCATCACATCCAGAAGGTGCTCGGCTTCTTCGGCGCCATGCGCCGCTTCGCGGAACACCTGCGTACCGCAGGCCACCGCGTGCTGTACCTCACGCTCGATGACACCCGGAACCAGCAGGACATCACATTGAACCTGCGGTGGGTGCTCGATGCCTGCGGCGCCGCCACCTTCGGGTACATGCTGCCCGATGAGCACCGCCTCGACCAGCAACTGACGCGGTTCGCCGAGGAATGCGGGGCCACCGTGGAAGTGGCCGACACGCACCACTTCCTCACGCGCCGCAACGAGCTCGCCGACCTGTTCACGGGGAAGAAGCAGTACCTGATGGAACGCTTCTACCGGGTGATGCGCGAACGCACAGGGCTGCTGATGCATGGCGAAGCACCGATGGGCGGCCGATGGAACTTCGACCATTCGAACCGGCAGCGGCCGCCCAAGGCGCACGTGCCACCACCACCGCTGCTCTTCGACCATGACCTGCGCGAGCTGGAGGCGATGGTGAAGCAAGCCGGTGTGCGCACGCTGGGCACCGTGGACGCTGCGCACTTCCCCTGGCCCCTGGACCGCGCCGAGGGCCTGGCCCTGCTGCAGTACTTCTGCGAACACCTGCTGCACCGCTTCGGCACGTACCAGGACGCGATGAGCCCGCACCACTGGGCCCTGTACCACGCCCGGCTCAGCTTCAGTCTGAACGTGAAGCTGCTGTCGCCGCTGGAAGTGTGCGAGGCCGCCGTGCAGGCCCACCTGGCCGATCCGCAACGCATCGACCTGGCCCAGGTGGAGGGCTTCGTGCGGCAGATCATCGGGTGGCGCGAATACATGCGCGGTGTCTATTGGGCGCAGATGCCCGGCTTCGCAAAGCGCAACTTCCTGGACCACGAGCGCCCGCTGCCCGCCTGGTACTGGACCGGCCGCACACGCATGGCCTGTCTGCGCGAGGCCATCACCGGCAGCCTCGCCAACGCCTACGCGCACCACATCCAGCGCCTGATGGTCACCGGCAACTTCGCGCTGCTCGCCGGCGTGCACCCCGATGAAGTGGATGCCTGGTACCTGGGCATCTACATCGACGCCATCGAGTGGGTGGAGATCACCAACACGCGCGGCATGAGCCAGTTCGCCGACGGCGGCATCGTGGGCACCAAGCCCTATGT
>JAEUSW010000045.1 GCA_016788285.1 Flavobacteriales bacterium | reverse complement strand
GGCCTTCGCCTTCGATGATCCCGGCCTGATGCGCTGTGCCGTCCATCCGCAGGCGGTGCTCGTCTTCCTGCGCAACATCCGCGCGTTCAACGAGGAGCAGTTCGTCAACGCCGCCGACACCCTCATCGCGCTCACCGGCGGATGCGCCGAATGCCGGCGGTTCATGATCGAGCACCTGGTGGAGATCTTCGCCACCTATGGCCCGGACATCGCCCTGCAGCACCTCATCGACCGCTACGTGGACCGCGAGGCGCAGGCCCTGCGTTTCTCCGCGGCCACGCTGGACAAGGTCAAGGCGTTCCAACGGGTCTCGGTCGGCCGCATCGGACCCGATGCACCCCTGAAGGATCCCACCACAGGGACCGTCCGGCCCCTCTCCGAGCTGGCCCGCGGCCACCGGGCCGTGGTCCTGTTCTTCTACTCGAGCACCTGCGACCATTGCCACGAGCAGATGCCCGGGCTGGCCCGGATGTACACCGAACGGTCCGGCGACGGGTTGCAGGTGATCGGGGTGGCCCTGGACGATGATGCAGGCCTGGTGGAGACCACGCGCATGGCCAAGGGCCTCACCTTTCCCTGCTTCTCGCACCTGCAGGGCTGGGGCGACCCGGCGGCCCGTGCCTATGCGGTGCAGGGAACGCCCACGCTGTTCGTGCTCGATGGGGAGCTGCGCATCCACGCCAAGCCGCACGATGCGGCCGAGGCGCGCGAGGTGGTGCTAGACCTGCTGGCCCGCCCCTAGCGGCAGGGTCCAGTGCGGCGCGCCGAAGGTGAGCGGTTCGAACCGCGGACGTTCCGTGAACAGGCCGAAGACCGAGGAGCCCGACCCGCTCATGCTGGCGTAGCGCGCGCCGGCCTCGAGCAAGGCCCGCTTGATGCGGCCGATCGCGGGGTGCAGGGTGAACACGGCCTCCTCCATGCCGTTGATGAGCCGGCCCTGCCAGCTGTCGATCGGTCCGGCCAGGATGGATCGCAGGTCGACCGATGCGCCGGAAGGCCGGGTGCGGGCATAGACCTCGGCCGTGCTGACGTGGATGCCCGGGTCCACCAGCACGAGCCACAGCTCATCCAGCGACAGGGCCAGAGGGGTGAGGTGTTCGCCACGCCCTTCGGCCAGGCAAGGCCCATGGTGAAGGAAGAAGGGCGGATCGCTGCCCAGCTGCGCGGCCAGCGTGCGCATGACCTCGGGTCCCAGGCGCAGGCCGAACAGGCGGTCGAGCAACAACAGCATGTGGGCGCCATCGCTGGAGCCACCGCCCAGGCCGGCGCCGATGGGGATGGCCTTGTGCAGATGGACCCGAAGGCCGGGCAGGGGGTGCAGGGCGTGCACCAGCCGGTAGGCGCGCAGCACGAGGTCCATGTCCGGATCCCCGGGCACCGGCCGTCCGGAGCGGGTGAGCACCGTGGTTCCCTGCGGGAGAGCCGGGTCGACCACGGCCTCCAGGGCGTCCGTGAGCGGGATCGGCACCAGCACGCTCTCGATGTCGTGGTAGCCATCGGCCCGCCGCCGCACGACGTTCAAGCCCAGGTTGATCTTGGCGCAGGGGAACACCAGCATGGCCGCAAAGGTCAGGTTTACACACGTGGCCGGGCCTCCCGGTGCCACCGCCGGGCGCTCCGCCTATTTTCGCCCCTTCAAGCCATCGGCATGCAGACCTTCCTGGAGTTCGAGAAGCCCATCCAGAACATCATCGAGCAGATCGAGAAGTTGAAGGAGGTGGCCGCGCAAAGCGCGGTGGACGTGCAGCCCACGCTGCGCGACCTGGAGAAGAAGCTCGCCGACACCCGGAGGGAGATCTATGCCAACCTCACCCCGTGGGAGCGGGTGCAGGTGAGCCGGCATCCCGACCGCCCCTACACGCTGAAGTACATCGAGGTGATCACCGATGGCAGCTTCGTGGAGCTCCACGGCGACCGCACCGTGAAGGACGACAAGGCCATGGTGGGCGGCTTCGGCCTGGTGGACGGTCGCTCCGTGATGTTCGTGGGCCAGCAGAAGGGCATCAACACCAAGATGCGCCAGTACCGCAACTTCGGCATGGCCAACCCGGAGGGCTACCGGAAGGCCTTGCGCCTGATGAAGCTGGCCGAGAAGTTCAACAAGCCGGTGGTGACCATCATCGACACCCCGGGCGCCTTCCCCGGCCTGGAGGCCGAGGAGCGGGGTCAGGGCGAGGCCATCGCGCGCAACCTCTTCGAGATGATGCGGCTGCGCGTGCCGGTGATCTGCATCGTGATCGGGGAAGGCGCCTCCGGCGGCGCGCTCGGCATCGGCATCGGCGACAAGGTGTTGATGCTCGAGAACACCTGGTACAGCGTGATCTCCCCGGAATCGTGCAGCTCCATCCTCTGGCGCAGTTGGGACTTCAAGGCGCAGGCCGCCCAGGCCCTCAAGCTCACCGCCCAGGACATGCTGGCCAACAAGCTCATCGACGGCATCATCCCCGAGCCCGTGGGCGGCGCCCATGCGGACATCGACGGGGCCTGCCGTACGGTGAAGGCCGAAGTGGTGAAGTGGCTGGACAAGCTGTCCAAGACCGATCCGGACAAGCTGGTGGAGCGCCGCATCAAGAAGTTCTGCGACATGGGCGTGGTGGAGAAGGCCAGACCGGCCGCCAAGAGCAAGGCCAAGGCCTGATCAAGGCTCCCGGTTGTAGCAGGGGAGAAGGGCCACCGCCGTGCCGCTCAACGGCCAGCTTTGCAGGATGGCGCCGCTGCCGGGATCGACCCGTTGCACCTGCCCGGTCGTCGCGATGTACACCGCGCCCGACACCGCGTCGCGGCCGATGACCTCCAGGGCCGGGCCGGCGATGAGCGACTGCACCGTGTTGGTGGAATAGCTGTAGCGCAGCAGGCCGGTGCTGGTGGCCAGGTAGTGGACTTGACCGGGGGCGGAGGCCACCCCCCGGATCGCCTGTCCGCTCAAGGCCTGCGGTTCCCAGCCGCCCCCCAGGTCCACATGGAGCTCCTGCACCACCCCGTCCCCCGCGCGCTCCCCGAACAGCAGCACCCGGTCGTCGTCCAGCGCGGCGAAGCCGGCCAGCACCAGGTCCAAGGGGCGCTCGGCCAGCAGCTCGCCCGTGTAGGCGGTGTAGAGCACCAGTCGCCGCCCGTTGCCCGCCACCAGCGGCTGTTCGCTCAGCAGCCGCCCGCCCAGCGCGGCCTGCCGCCGCGGATAGCGCCCGTCCAGCGCCAGGGCGGTGAAGAAGCCGCTGCCGCTGAAGGCCGCCACGGCGCGCAGCTCGCCATCGGACCGGCCGATCAGCAGCCGGTCGTCGTCGATGCGGTCGAGCCCCGTGAAAAAGGTGCTGCCGAACGCGTTGGTGTTGGGCAGCTGCCAGCGCACGGTGCCGAGCTCCGCGTCCAGCGCGGTGACCGGACCGCTGACATCGCCGGCGATCACCAGGGCGCGGGAGCGCGTGCTGAACACGGCATGGCGCACATCCTGATCGAGCGTGGCGAAGGGGGCCGCGGCACCGGTGCTGTCGATGCGCAGCACGGCCGTCTGTCCGCCGACCGCGCTCACCGCATACACCGCCCGCAGCCGCAAGGGCGCCTCAACGACCGTCAGGGCGCGATAGGCCCGGCTTTCGTTGCTGCCGTCGTGGGCGGTGACCATGATGGTGTACGCCCCGGAGCGCAGGGCCTCATCGTTCAGCGCCAGGGTGCGCTCCACGTCGGCCGAGGCGGCGTCCACGGCGACGGATGCACTGCCGACCACCGGGATGCCCTGGGGGTCGAGCACCGTGAAGCGCACCGTGGTGACCTGCCGGTCGTCGCTGACGGCCGCCCGCACGGTGACCTCACCGGGGATCTGCAGTTGTGCGCCCGCGCCCGGTGCGAGGATGGTCACGGAAGGCCCGGTGGTGTCGTCGTCCTTGCGGCAGCCGGCGAGGCCGAGCAGCATCAGGGCCAGCAGCAGGGTCGCGGACAGCTTCATCGCGATCGCGGCGGCATGCGGGAACGCGCGCCCGCTGAAGGCGTTCGATGGGCGGTGCGCGTCATCCACATCCACAATGTTAGTGCGTGGCTGATGAGTTGTTGATGATCGGGACGGGACCGGTGATCGGTGCGGCTATTTTTGGCCCCCTTCCACGCCGCTTCCTCCCGCTTCCTGATGGCCGACACCCCGCCGATCCGCGCCGACCGCCGGCGCCGCACCGCTCCGTCCCTGCTCGATCCCGCCCTGGAGGCCGGCAAGCTGCCGCCGCAGGCGCCCGAGCTGGAGCAGGCCGTGCTGGGCGCGCTGATGCTGGAGCGCAACGCGGTGAACGAGGCCATCGACATCCTGAGCCCGGACAGCTTCTACGTGGAGGCGCACAAGCGCATCTTCGACGCGGTGCAGGGGCTCTTCCGCAGCGACCAGCCCATCGACATCCTGACGGTGACCGAGGAGCTGCGCAAGCGTGGTGAGCTGGACGTGGTGGGCGGGCCGTTCTACATCAGCCAGCTCACCAACAAGGTGGCCAGCAGCGCGAACGTGCAGTACCACGCGCGCATCATCAGCCAGAAGCACATCCTGCGCGAGCTGATCCGCATCTCGGCCGAGACGATGCGCGATGCCTTCGACGAGACGGCGGACGTCTTCGACCTGCTGGACAAGACCGAGCAGGACCTGTACGGCATCACCAGCGGGAACCTGAAGCGCAACTACGAGCCGATGAGCGACCTGATCCGGGACGCCATCGCCCAGATCGAGAGCGCCAAGCACAACACCGGCGGGGTGAGCGGGGTGCCCACCGGGTTCGTGAAGCTCGACAAGCTCACCGCCGGCTGGCAGCGCAGCGACATGATCATCGTGGCCGCGCGCCCCGGCATGGGGAAATGCCTCGGCAAGGGCACCAAGGTGCTGATGTACGACGGTTCGTTGCGCAACGTGGAGGATGTGCGGGTCGGCGAGCTGCTGATGGGCGACGATTCCACGCCGAGAAGGGTGTTGAGCCTCGCGCGCGGCCGGGAACGGATGTACTGGGTGCATCAGAACAGCGGCATCAGCTACCGCGTCAACGAGTCGCACATCCTCTCCCTGAAGCGCAGCCGCAACGAGGGCGGGCATGTGCATGGCGAGGTGCTGAACATCGAGGTGCGCGACTGGCTCTCCCGTTCGGAGAAGTTCCGCAGCAATTACAAGGGCTACAAGGTGGCCGTGGAGTTCCCCGAGCGAGAGCTTCCCATCGACCCCTATTTCCTGGGCCTTTGGCTGGGCGACGGCCACAGCTACAGCTCGCGGATCACCACCACCGAGCCGGAGGTGATCGCCTACCTGGGCGGAATGGCCCGGGATCGTGAGCTCGAGCTGGTGGAATATGTGCAGGAGGGCCGCACGAACAACTACGCCGTGACCCAGGGCCGCCGGGGCGGTCGCGACCTGCCGAGCCTGCAGGCCGACCTGCGCGCGCTGGACCTGCTGGAGAACAAACACATCCCGCAGGCCTTCCTGATCAACTCCTCCGACCACCGCCTGAGGTTGCTCGCGGGTCTGCTGGACAGCGACGGCCACTATGCCCAGGAGTTCAACGTCTTCGAGATCACCCAGAAGAACGAAGGGTTGGCGCGGCAGATCAAGTTCCTGGCCGATTCGCTCGGGCTCAGGACCAGCATCACGGCCAAGACGGCCGGCATCAAGGAACGCGGCTTCTCCTCGCAGGTCTGGCGTGTCCGTATCGGAGGCGACCTTCAGCGCATCCCCGTCCGTGTGGAGCGGAAGAAGCCCCGGGTCGCCACACCCACCAAGGACCATCAGCACACCGGCATCCGGGTGGAGCTCGACCGGGAGGACGACTACTACGGGTTCGAGATCGACGGCAACCGGCTCTTCCTGTTGGAGGATATGACGGTGACGCACAACACCGCGTTCGTGCTCAGCATGGCCCGCAACATCGCCGTGGAGCAGAAGCGCGCCGTGGCCGTGTTCAGCCTGGAGATGAGCAGCACCCAGCTGGTGACCCGCCTCATCGCCAGCGAGGCCGGCATCAGCTCCGAGAAGCTCCGCAAGGGCGACCTCAACGACCATGAGTTCGCCCTCCTGCACCAGCACATCAGCCGGCTGGACAAGGCCCCCATCTTCATCGACGACACGCCCGCGCTGAACATCTTCGAACTGCGCGCCAAGTGCCGCCGCCTGAAGAGCCAGCACAACGTGGAGCTGATCATCATCGACTACCTGCAGCTGATGACCTCGGGCACCGACAACAAGGGCGGCAACCGCGAGCAGGAGATCAGCAGCATCAGCCGCAGCATCAAAAGCATCGCCAAGGAGCTGGACGTGCCCATCATCGCCCTAAGCCAGCTGAGCCGCGCCGTGGAGACCCGCGGCGGCGACAAGCGCCCGCAGCTCAGCGACCTCCGTGAATCCGGCGCCATCGAGCAGGACGCCGACCTGGTGTGCTTCCTCTACCGCCCGGAGTACTACAAGATCTACGAGGACCACTACGGCAGCACCCTGGGCATCGGCGAGTGCATCATCGCCAAGCACCGGAACGGCGCGCTGGACACCGTGCTGCTGCGGTTCATCCCCGAGCTGGCTAAATTCGCTGACCTGGAGACGACACCGGTGGCCTTCGATGCCGGTGGCACGGGATCGGATGGCATGCGCACCATCACCCGCCCCAGCCGGATGAACGACGATGCCGACGAAGCGCCCTTCTGACCGCCGCCGCGCACGCAGCGTCACCCTCGTGCTGGCCCTGCTCATCGGGGTCGGCCTGCAGGCCTCGCGCCTGCTGATCCCCATGGACGCCGGCCAGCGCGACCACCTGAAGGCCTATGGCATCGCCTACTGGACCCTGCAGCGCGACGTCACCGTGGAGTGGCTGTTGAACTACCGCGGCGGCAGCTTCCTGATCGAGCACATCCCCGCGATCGAACAGGAGTGCAGCATCCGCGGGGTCACCCATCAGGTCATCGCCGACGCGCAGGCCGCCGCCATCCTGGCCGAGATCGCCGACCCCGAGGTGAACATGGAGGTGGTGAAGCTGGAGAAGGCTCCCCGGATCGCCGTGTACGCCCCGGCCAGCTTCCAGCCCTGGGACGATGCCGTGGCCCTGGTGATGACCTACGCGGAGATCCCCTACGAGCGCATCTATGATCCGGAAGTGATCGCCGGCGTGCTACCCCAGTACGACTGGCTGCACCTGCACCACGAGGACTTCACCGGCCAGTACGGCAAGTTCTACCGCAACTACCGCAACGCACCCTGGTACATCGCCCAGGTGAAGGAGAGCGAGGAGATGGCCGCCACCCTGGGCTTCGCCAAGGTGAGCCAGATGAAACTGGCCGTGGCCACCCGCATCCGCGACTACGTGGCCGGCGGGGGCTACCTCTTCACCATGTGCAGCGGCACGGACAGCTACGACATCGCCCTGGCCGCGGAAGGGGTGGACATCTGCACGCCCGAGTTCGATCACGACCCCATCGATCCGGCCGCGCAGCAGAAGATCGACTTCGACCGCAGCTTCGCCTTCAAGGACTTCCGCCTGGTGGTGGACCCGATGGTGTACGAGTTCAGCAACATCGACGCCACCGACATCCACGGCAGCATCGGCCAGGAGCGCGACTTCTTCACCCTGTTCGACTTCAGCGCGAAGTGGGACATCGTGCCCACCATGCTCTGCCAAAGCCACGAACAGGTGGTGCGCGGCTTCATGGGGCAGACCACGGCGTTCCGCAAGGGCCTGGTGAAGCCCGGTGTCACCGTGATGGGTGAGAACAAGGCGCAGGGCACCGTGAAGTACATCCATGGTGAATACGCCCTGGGCCAATGGACCTACTATGGCGGCCACGACCCCGAGGATTACCAGCACATGGTGGGCGACCCGCCGACCGACCTGAGCCTGCACCCCAACAGCAGCGGCTACCGGTTGATCCTGAACAACATCCTCTTCCCGGCCGCACGCAAACGCAAGCAGAAGACCTGATGCCCCGCTTCGGAATGGCCGCCCTCTGGGCCGCCGCGCTCTCGATCACCTCCTGCTCCGACCGGCCGGCGAGCCCGGGGGAGCAACCTTCACCGCCCGCTGTCGCACCGGTCCCGACGGCCGCCCCCGGCCACTATGCGGCCGTGCTACCCTGTGCCGACTGTGAGGGCCTCCGCATGGATGTCCAGCTCTGGTCCTTCGGGGGCTGCGTGGTGCAGCGGCAACAGCGACGCAACGGGGAACTTGAGGAAGCCACGTGCACCTGGGGCCGTTGGCGCATGGACGAGCAGGGGCGCCTGGAGCTCTCCCTCCACGGCGGGCAGCAGGTGGAGCGTTTCGCCGTGCAGCCCGACGGTTCGCTGGTGGCCTACGACCAGGCCGGGACCACCATGCTGCCGGCCGATCGCCACACCCTTCGGCGTGAGGCGGAGGACCTGACCCCGTCCGATGGCCGCGCCTTGAAGGGGTCCTTCTTCCAGGGCCGGCCCAACGTGTGGAACTTCCGCGAGTGCCACAGCGGCCGACTGATGCTCGTGCGGTTCGACCCGGAGGCGGCGGACATCGAGGAGGGTTTCCGCAAGGCCGGCGGTGATCCCGCTGTAGGCCTCGTGGTGGAGCTCGGCGGTCTGATGCAGCCCACCCCGCTCACCGACGACCAGGGCATCGTGACCCTGTTGACCATCCAGCGATGGGACCGCTTCCTGCCTGGCGAGACCTGTCCGTATTGACGGGGGCGCTAGCTTTGCCCTCCCTCGACCCATGGACCTCAGCAAGATCATCTCCGTGGCCGGCAAGTCCGGTCTCTTCCGCGTGGTGGCCCAGGCCCGCCAGGCCATCATCGCCGAAAGCCTCATCGACGGCAAGCGGGTGCCCGTGCCCACCTCCATGCGGGTGAGCTCCCTGGAGGAGATCAGCATGTTCACCACCGGCGATGATGTGCCCCTGAAGGACGTGCTCGCCAAGCTGCATGCCCAGGAGAAGGGCAGCCTGAGCGTGGACCCCAAGGGTGACGAGGAGACGTTGTGGAAGAAGCTCGGTGAGGTCCTTCCCGAGCACGACCGCAGCCGCATCTACCCGAGCGATGTGCGGAAGCTCTTCGCGTGGTACGAGCAGCTGGCCCGGTCCGGCGCCTTGGATGCCAAGGAGGAGCCCAAAGGCGAGGACAAGCCGGCCGAGGCGAAGACCGGCGAGAAGAAGGGCAAGGGCCCGGCCAAAGCCGATGTCGCCGTGAAGAAGGCCAACGCGCCGAAGCCCGGCACCGGCACCAAGGCCAAGAGCGCCGGCACCACCGTGCGCAAGGGCAGCCAGCGCGGCAGCTGAGCCCGGCCCACCTCAGGACCTCAAGCGTGACCGCTCCACGGTCATGCCATTCCGCCCGCGGACCTGCTACCTTGGGCCGCCTGCAAGGAACCTGCACATGATGCGAAGCCTACCCTTGATGCGCCTGGGCGTGATGCTCGCCCTCGGCGCGATCGTTGCCGTGTTGATCGCCTGGAACGACGGTGGGCCGCCGGTGGCCAAGGCCTACCATACCGCGGAGGAGCTGGCCGCATTCGCCGCGGACCGCGGTGGCCAAGGCCTCGCCGTGGGCCAGAACACCTACTTCATGGCCAGCGGCAACTGTGAGGGCTGCCATGGCCATGACCCCATGGCGTACGCCGGTGTGGACTCCAACGGGGTGGACGTGAACGTGGTGGACGACTGGCGCAGCTCCATGATGGCCAACAGCGCCCGCGACCCGTTCTGGCGCGCCAAAGTGAGCCATGAAGGGCTGGTGAACCCCGCGCTGCAGGGGATCATCGAGGACAAATGCACCAGCTGCCACGCCCCCATGGGCCGGCACGACAAGTTCCTCACCGGCGGCGGTCATTATTCCATCGCCGAACTGGAGCAGGACCCCATCGGCCTCGACGGCGTGAGCTGCGTGGGCTGCCACATCCAGAGCGCCGACAGCCTGGGCCTGCTGTTCAGCGGGAACCTGCGCTTCGACACGCTCGGAAGCCCGCTCTACGGCCCCTATGGCGGGCCGGACGATCCGCTGCCCTTGTTCGGTGCGCCGATGACCTCGTTCGTGGGCTATGAGCCGCAGTACGGGGCGCACATCAACAGCGCCGCGTTGTGCGCCGGCTGCCACACGCTGATCACCGAAACGGTGGACCTCCAGGGCAACCTCACCGGCGGCTCGTTCGTGGAGCAGGCCACCTACCACGAATGGCTCAACAGCCGCTTCAACGACCTCAACGGCGATCCGAACGGGATCAGCTGCCAGGGCTGCCATGTGCCGCGCAACGATGATGCGGTGGTGATCTCAGCGCTCTACCTGTTCCTGCAACGCCGCTTCCCCTTCGGCATGCACCACTTCGCCGGGGCCAACAGCTTCATGCTGGGCCTGTTGAAGGAGAACATCGGCCCGCTCGGGCTCACGGCCAACGAGACCCAGTTCGACAGCACCATCGCCCGCACCCTGCGCCTGCTTCAGGACCAGAGCCTGCTGATGGAGGCCACCGTGGTGGACCGCACGGCGGACACGGCCTTCATCGACGTGTCGCTGCTGAACCTGGCCGGCCACAAGTTCCCCAGCGGTTACCCCAGCCGGCGGGCCTTCATGGAACTGCTGGTGCTGGACGCGTCCGGCCTGGACACCCTCTTCCGCAGCGGGGGCTTCGACGACACGTACGAGGTGGTGGGCCACGACGCGGACTGGGAGCCCCACCACGACGTGATCACCAGCGCCGATCAGGCCCAGATCTACGAGCACGTGATGGGCGATGTGAACGGCGACAAGACCACCGTGCTGTTGCGCGCCGACCAGCACCTGAAGGACAACCGCCTGGTGCCCGAGGGATTCACCACCGGCCATTTCGCCTACGACACCTGTGTGGTGGCCGGGGTGCCCGCCACCGACGTGGATTTCAACCGCGACGCGCTGGGGGTGGAGGGCAACGGGGGCGACATCGTGCACTACCACGTGCCCATGGGCGGCTACACCGGGCTGATCAACGTGGTGGCGCGCTTCTGGTACCAGACGGCGCCGGCCCGCTGGAATCAGGAGCTCTTCAGCTACAGCAGCGCACCGATCGACAGCTTCGAGACCATGTACAACAACGCCGATCGCAAGCCCGTGCTGGTGAAGGAAGTGCAGCTGACCGACTTCTCCGTCGGCATCGACGGCCTGTCCGACCTGGGCGTGCGGGTGTTCCCGAACCCGGTGCGCGACGGTGTGCTGCGCGTGTCCGGCCTCACGGGTCGGGTGCGCGAGGTGGTGGTGTACGACGCCGGAGGCCGCGAGGTGGCGCGTCCGCTCCTCACGTCGGGCACGCTCACCGTTCCGATGCATGGGCGGCCGGGCACGTATCTGGTCGCCATCCGCACCGACGAGCGCAGCTTCGTGGAACGCGTCGTGGTCCAATGACCCTTCCCATGATGCAGCTCCGCCCCCTGGTCCTGGCCGTTGCTCTTCCGGCGCTCCTGCCGGCCGCAGCGCAGAACAGCTCCGTGGCCGACATGCTCGCGGCCGCGAGCATCGACAGCATGATGCGCTACGTGGAGGAGCTCAGCGGCGAGGTGCCGGTGGACGTGGGCAACGGGCCGGTGACGATCGTGAGCCGGCACAAGAACGCTGCGGGCAACCCGATCGCCGCCGACTACCTGCAACAAAAGCTCGGTTCCTGGGGCTACATGCCCACCGTTCAGGTGTTCAGTGGAGGCACGGGCGAGAACATCCTGGCCGTGAAACCCGGCCTGGTGCACCCGGACCGCAAGGTGATCATCTGCAGCCACTACGACGCCATGCCGGGCGGACCGGTGGCGGCACCCGCCGCCGACGACGATGGCAGTGGGACGGCCGCCACCTTGGAGGCCGCGCGCGTGTTCGCCGACATGGCCTTCGACCACACCGTGGTCTTCGCGTTCTGGGATGAGGAGGAGCTGGGCAAGCTCGGCAGCATCTTCTACGCCGGTGTGGCCGCCGCCAACGACGACACGATCGCCGGAGCGGTGAACATGGACGCCATCGCCTACGATGGCAACGGCGACGGGCTGATGCGGATCCACACGCGGGCCGTGGCCAACTCGCTCGCCATCAAGGACACGGCCCTGCTGGTGAACGGGCTGTACGGCCTGGGGGCCAACATCGCCATCAATACGCCGGGGGCCTTGTACAGCGACCACGCCTCCTTCTGGGCGGAGGACTACGGGGCCATCCTGGTGATCGAGGACTTCGACAACGACCCCAACCCGCAGTACCACACGCCGAACGACCGTGTGCAGTTCATGGACGTGCCCTACTTCGAACAGCTGGCCAAGCTCAGCTTCGCCACCACGGCGCACCTGGCCATCCCCTTGGATCCCGGCACCGGTGTGGCCGGGGAGCGTGCTTCTTCGGGCGCCGCGCTGCGCATCTGGCCGATGCCCACGGACGGCCCGGTGAGCGTGCAGGTGGACGGGACGTTCGATCGCGACTGGCGCATCGAGCTCATCGACCTTACCGGTCGGGTGGTGCGCTCGCTCCACCAGGGTGCGCTGCCCGCAGGGCGCCCGCTGGTGCAGGCCGACCTGCGCGGAACCCCCGCCGGGCACTATCTGGTGCGGGCCACGAACACGAAGGGCGAGGTGGTGACCTCGCCCCTGGTGCTGGTGCGCTGAGCGCGCGTCACTCCTTCACGAACGGCTTCATGATGGGCTTGCGGCCGGTGCCGAGCACCAGCAGGTAGTAGTTGCCCGAGGGCAGGCCCGTCAGGTCCACGGCGTTCAGCTTCGAATCGAGCAGGGGCTGGCTCCGCACCACGCGCCCATCGGCGTTCAGCACCTCGCCGGTCTGCGCGCCCGTGCAGCCGTTGATGGAGACCATGAGGCGGTCCTGCACCGGCACCGGGAAGAGCATCACCGCTTCGGGCTGCCGGTACTCCTGCACATTCGTGGGGTCGATCACCGTGATGGTGCCGAACTGGGTGGCGGCGTGGCCCTGCTGGTCGCAGTGGTACTCATAGAACCCCGGCACCGTGAAGGTGAAGGTCCACGGGTACTGGGTGTTCTGCGGGGTGCCGGAGTAGAAGCTCGCCGGGTTGTTCGGGAAGGTGCTGGTGCTGCCGTTGATGTTGTGCGTGCCGGAGCTTTCATCCCACACCACGATGTCGCCCACCTCGATGACGAGGT
This sequence comes from Flavobacteriales bacterium, assembly GCA_016788285.1. Classification (GTDB taxonomy): domain Bacteria; phylum Bacteroidota; class Bacteroidia; order Flavobacteriales_F; family PHOS-HE28; genus PHOS-HE28. Next base: position 8,399 of record JAEUSW010000045.1, on the reverse strand, counting down.
TCTGCGGCGCGTAGTAGGGGTCCGTGGTGCCGATGGTGCTGCCCCCCACGTCCACGTTCCAAGTGGTCTGGGCCAGCAGCACGGTGGGGCAGAGGGTAAGTAGGGTCAGGGTCCTGCGCATGCGGTCGGGTTTTGCCCAAAGGAAACCTCCCGTAGTGGATATCCGCCGCCAGAAGGGGGGGGCTTTCCCGTGATCCCACGGACACCGGTCGTCACTTCCCCGGCCGCAGGCTGCGGTCGATCCGGTCCAGCACCATCGTCATCAGGTGCAGGCGGTCGCGGCCGCGCACGTTGTGCGCATGTCCGGGGTACACGAAGAACTCCACCTGTTCGCCCTTGCCGATGCAGTCCTTCAGGAAGGCGTAGCTGTGCTCGGGCAGCACCACGTCGTCCTGCAGGCCGTGGATCAACAGCAGCTCGCCCTGCAGCTGGTCGCACTTGCCCACCAGCTGGCTGGCCGCGTACCCGTCGGGGTTCTCCTGGGGCGTGTCCATGTAGCGCTCGGTGTACATCACCTCGTACATGGCCCAGTCCATCACCGGACCGCCGGCCACGCCCAGCTTGAAGGTGCCGGGGGCCTTCAGCATCAGACCGGTGGTCATGAAGCCGCCGAAGCTCCAGCCGTGCACCGCCATGCGGTCGGGGTCCACGTAGGGCAGGCTCCTCAGGTGGGCCACGCCGTGCAGCTGGTCCTGCAGCTCCACCTCGCCGAGGCGCCGGTGCACGGCCTGCTCGAAGGCCCGACCGCGCCACGCGCTGCCGCGGCCATCCACCGTGAACACCAGGTAGCCACGCTCCGCGGCATGCAGCATCCACAGCGGCGCCCCGCCGAGCCAGCTGTCCGTCACGAGCTGCACGTGGGGGCCGTTGTACAGGTACACGATCACGGGATAGCGCTGGCGGCTGTCGAACCGGCCGGGCTTGATCAGGCGGGCGTGCAGGCGCTCGCCGTTCTCCCCGGGGATGTCGAACAGCTCCACCGTTCCGCGCTGGACCCCGGCCAACGGGTCCCTGCTGTTCAGCAGCACCTTCAGGCCCTGGCCGGTGCGGGCGTCCAGCAGTTCGATGCGTGCGGGCACCGTGGTGCTGGTCCACTGGTCCAGCAGGTGCTGCCCGTCGCTGCTCAGCTCGCCGTGGTGCGTGCCGGGCGCGGTGGTGAGGGCCGTGCTGCGGCCGTTGTTCAGTTCCACCCGGTACAGCTGGGTGCGGATGGCGCCCGCCCCGCTGAAGCCCGAGCCCACCTCGGTGCCTTCCGCGATCACCGCCGTTTCACGCGCGTCGAGCCCCACGATGCGCTTCACGTTCCACGCGCCGGTGGTGAGCTGCCGCACCAGGCCGGTCCGCAGGTCGTACAGGTACAGGTGCGTCCAACCATCGCGCGCGCTGGTCCAGATGAACTGCTGCGGCTGCCGCTTCAGGAAGCGCATGGGCACCAGCGGCTCCACATACCGTTCGTCGCGCTCCTCCAGCACGGTGCGCACGGGGTTGCCGGTGGCGAGGTCGTACTCCACCAGGCGCGCGGTGGTGGTGGCGCGGTCCAGGTGCACCACGTACAGGTGCCGCTCGTCAGGGCCCCAGGCGATGTTGGTGAGGTACTGGTCCTTCGGCTCGCCTGTGTTCAGGAAGAGGGTGCGCCGGGTGGCCAGGTCGAACACGCCGATGGTGACGTGGTGGCTGGCCTGCCCGGCCATGGGGTAGCGGATGGCCTTGAAGCTGCTGGGTTTGCTGCCGATGTCCTCCAGCTGGTAGGTGGTCACCATCCGCTCGTCCATGCGGTAGAAGGCCAGCTTGCCACCGCCGGGGCTCCAGAAGGTGCCCTTCTCGATGCCGTACTCGTTGCGGTGCACGCTCTGTCCGTTCACGATGCCGTCCGCGCCGTCGTTCGTGACGCGCACGGCCTGGGGCGCGTCGGGCAGGCCCACGTACAGGTCGTTCTCCACGGTGTAGGCCACCCGGCCGCCCTCGCCCAGGTCCTCGTTGGCCGCGCCCGGCAACAGCCGTACCCGGGCGTGCAGCACGCGCCGGCCGCGGTCCCAGGTGTACACGTGGCTGTTGTGGTCGAAGCGGAACCGCGCCGCCGACTCCCAGGTGACCGCGGGGAAGGCCTTCAGCTTCGCGCTGTCCGGCAGGTCGCGGTTCAGGTCGGTGAGCGTGGCGGCCACCTGATCGCTCATCTTGCCGAGGCCGTTCTCCCACAGCGTGTCGCGCTTCACGTAGCTGTACGTGGTGGCCCCCTGCACCCAGCTGAGCTGCGGCAGCCGCTCGGGACCCAGGTCGGTGCCCGCCCTCTGCATGGCGTCGCGCAGGGTGAGCTCCTGCAATTGGGCCGTGGCGGAGGCGGCGAGGAAGAGCAGCGGCAGGGCCGCGCGCGAGCGGAGGAGGGTCATGGCGGAGGGATGGGGGCCCCGAAGATGCGGATCCCGGGCCGACCCGGGATGCCCGCGTGGGACGGTCGGCGCGGGGCGGGCTCAGAGGATGTTCACCTCGCGCTCCAGCTCCACGCCGAAGCGGGCCTGCACATCGCGGAGGACGCGCTCGCTGAGGTCGAACACCTCCCGCCCGGTGGCGCCGCCGTGGTTCACCAGCACCAGGGCCTGACGGTCGTGCACGCCGCAGGCGCCGTCGCGTCGTCCTTTCCAGCCCGCCTGTTCGATCAGCCAGCCGGCGGCCAGCTTCGCGTGGCCTTCACCGGCCGGGTACACGGGCGCTGTGGGATGCGCCGCCTGGATCCGCCGGGCCACGGCCTCGGGCACCACGGGGTTCTTGAAGAAGCTGCCCGCATTGCCCAGCACCGCGGGGTCGGGCAGCTTGCTGCGGCGGATGTGCACCACCGCGTCGCTGATGTCGCGCACGGTGGGGGCCGCGATGCCGCGCTCGGCCAGCACCTCGCGGATGGCGCCGTAGCCGGTGCTGAGCTCCGGATGTTTCCGCAGGCGGAAGGTGACGTTGAGGATCACGAAGCGGTCGCGGCCCTCGCGCTTGAAGAAGCTCTCGCGGTAGCCGAACCTGCAATCGTCCGTGCGGAAGGTGACCACGCTGCCGTCGTCCATCTTCAGCGCTTCCAGTGCGGCGAAGCTGTCCTTGAGCTCCACGCCGTAGGCACCGATGTTCTGCATGGGGGCGGCGCCCACCTTGCCGGGGATGAGGCTCAGGTTCTCCAGGCCGCCCCAGCCCCGCTCGACCGTGTGCATCACGAGCTCGTGCCACACCACGCCGGCGCCGGCCTTCAGCCACACGTGGTCGTCGTCCTCCTGCACCACGGCCACGCCGGGCAGTTCGTTCAGCAGAACCAGGCCGGGCCAGTCGCGGGTGAACAGCACGTTGCTGCCGCCGCCGAGCAACAGGCGTGGCAGGGGCTTCAGCTCGGGCGCGCCCAGCAGTTGCCGCAGCGTGTCCACCGAGCCGAAGCGGGCGAGGGCCCTGGCGCGGGCCGGCACCCGGAAGGTGGTGTGCGGGGCCAGGTCGGCGTCGTGCTCCACGGTCATGGCGGCAAGTTTACGGGTGGTGGGCTCGTTACTTTGGCCCGATGTCCTCCTTGGCCAAGCGCGCCATCGTCTCCGTCACCAACGACCTGGCCACGGACAACCGCGTCCACCGCACGTGCATGGTGCTGCAGGACCTGGGCTACGCGGTGCTGCTGGTGGGCCGCCTGCTGCCCGGGAGCCCGGCGCTGGAGCGCCCCTATGCCACCAAGCGGATGCGGCTGGTCTTCCGCAAGGGGCCCTTCTTCTACGCGGAGCACAACCTGCGCCTCTTCCTGCTGCTGTTGTGGCGTCGCGCCACCGTGCTGGTGAGCAACGACCTGGACACGCTGCCCGCCAACTTCCTGGCTGCACGGATCACCGGCACCACGCTGGTGTACGACAGCCACGAGCTGTTCACCGAAGTGCCCGAGCTGGTGGGCCGGCCCCGCGTGCAACGGATCTGGCTCGCCATCGAGCGCTGGATCTTCCCCCGCCTGAAGCACGTGGTGACGGTGAACGAGAGCATCGCGAACGTCTACCGCCAGCGCTACGGGGTGCCGGTGCACGTGGTGCGCAACATCCCGGTGCCGCGGCCGCTGGCCCCCGCGCCGGGCCGTGCCGCGCTGGACCTGCCGGACGACCGTTTCGTGCTGGTGCTGCAGGGGGCGGGCATCAACGTGGACCGCGGCGGGGAGGAGGCGGTGCTGGCGATGCGCCATCTGCCGCAGGCCCTGCTGCTGGTGATCGGCAGCGGCGACGCCTGGCCCGTGCTGGAGCGCCTGGTGCAGGAGCACGGCCTGCAGGACCGGGTGCGGCTGATGGGCCGCATGCCGTACGAGCGGCTGATGGACTTCACCCGCGCCGCCGACCTGGGCCTGTCGCTGGACAAGGACAGCAACCTGAACTACCGCTACAGCCTGCCCAACAAGCTCTTCGACTACCTGCACGCCGGCATCCCCGTGCTGGCCACCGACCTGCCCGAGGTGGCGGCCGTGGTGCGCGGCCACGACTGTGGCGTGCTGCTGCCCGCGCCCACCCCGCAGGCCATCGCCGGTGCGGTGGAGGCCCTGCGCACCGATCCGGGCCGGCTGGCCGCCTTGCGGACGAACGCTACTTTCGCGGCCCGAACGTTCGACGGCGCCCGGGAGCGTGACCTCCTCCGCCGGCTCTTCTCCGACCTTGGCTGAACGCCACCTGCATATCGTCAGCTTCGACGTGCCCGCCCCCCCGGACTATGGCGGGGTGATCGATGTGTACCACAAGGCCGAGGCCCTCGCCGGGCTCGGTGTGCGGGTGCACCTGCACTGTTACACCTATGGCCGCAAGCCCTCGGAGGAGCTCGAGCGGTTCTGCGCCAGCGTGCACTACTACCCGCGCAGCACCAGCAAGCACCTGCTCTTCAGCAGCCTGCCCTATGTGGTGGTGAGCCGCCGCAGCGACGAGCTGCTGGACCGGCTGGCGATGGACGAGCACCCCATCCTGTTCGAGGGTCTGCACTCCTGCTACTTCCTGGGCGATCCGCGCCTGTCCGGTCGCCAGCGGCTGGTGCGCACGCACAACGTGGAGCACGACTACTACGATGCGCTGGCCAAGGCGGAGCGGGGCACCTTCAAGCGCACCTACTTCACCCAGGAGGCCCGCAAGCTGAAGCGCTTCGAACCGGTGCTGAGCGAGGCGGACGCGCTGCTGGCCATCTCACCCAACGACCAGGCCTACTTCGCGGCGCATTTCCCCCGCGTGGTGCATGTGCCCGCCTTCCACCCCAGCGCCCGGGTGGACGTGCCGGGGGGGCTGGGCCGCTTCTGCCTCTACCACGGCGCCCTCAGCGTGCCGGAGAACGACCAGGCCGCCCTGTTCCTGGTGAACGAGGTGTTCAACGAGCTGCCCGTGCCCCTGGTGATCGCCGGCAGCGGGGCCAGCAAGGAGCTGCGCGCCGCCGTGGCCCGATCCACCAACGTGAAGCTGCGCGAGAACATCCCCACCGCTGAGATCACCGAACTGGTCCGTCAGGCCCAGGTGAACGTGCTGCCCACCTTCCAGGCCACGGGCATCAAGCTCAAGCTCCTGCTCTGCCTCTTCACCGGCCGCCACGTGGTGTGCAACAGCCCCATGGTGAAGGACACCGGCCTGGAGGACCTCTGCCTGGTGCACGACGATCCCGAGCACATGCGCCTCAGCATCCAGGCCTGCATGGCCAAGCCCGCCAACGGCAGCACGCTGGAACGCCGGATCGCCGTGCTGGAGGAACGCTTCAGCAACCGCCGGAACGCCCAGGCCATCGTGGACCTGCTGCGCTGAGCGGACCTGACGGCAGCAGGGGACTTGACCTCACGCAGAGGGGCAGAGGGCGCGGAGGCTGGAAGCAGAGGTGGAAAGGTGCGAGGGTGGAAGAGGGCTGAGGGTGCGGCGCATCGTCGCCGTCCGCAGATCCGACGGTCCAGCGCCTAGCTCATCCGCTCCTCCAGCAGCTTGCCGTCGTGGCAGCGCACCACGCGCGCCTTGAGGGAGCGCATGTGGGTGTAGTCGTGCGTGGCCATCAGCACGCAACGCCCGCTCTGGCTGATGCTGTAGAGCAGGTCCAGGATGCCGCCGGTGGTCTCGGGGTCGAGGTTGCCGGTGGGCTCGTCGGCCAGGATCAGCTCCGGGTCGTTCACCAGCGCCCGGGCGATGCTCACGCGTTGCTGTTCGCCGCCGCTGAGCTCATGCGGCATCTTGTAGCCCTTGGTGCTCAGCCCCACCTTCTCCAGCACTTCGGCCACCCGCTGGTCCATGCGCTTACGGTCCGTCCACCCGGTGGCCTTCATCACGAAGAGCAGGTTCTCGTTCACCGTGCGGTCGCCCAGCAGCTGGAAGTCCTGGAACACGATGCCGATCTTCCGCCGCAGGTAGGGCACCTGGCCCCGCTTGAGCGTGCGCAGGTCGAAGCCGCAGCAGCGCCCTTCGCCCTCGCGCAGCGGCAGGTCGCCATAGAGCGTGCGCATCAGGCTGCTCTTGCCGGTGCCGGTGCGGCCGATGAGGTAGACGAACTCGCCCTTCGACACGGTGAGGTCCACCAGGTTCAGCACCAGGTTCTCGCGCTGGAAGATGCGCGCGGCGCGCAGCTCGATCACGGGGGCGTCGCTCATGCTGGTCCGCGTGGAACCCTTGCGGGGCGCGGGGCCCCAAAGGTGGAAAATTTCCCTGCGGACCCCCGCGTTGAGGGTGTGCGGCCCGTGCGTCGCATGAACAGTTCCGCGTGGATAAGTCCGACCGGCACACGCCTTGCCTCCCTGGCCCGCCCAGGATCTTTGGTCGCTTGATGAAGACCCTCCGCCGCCCGCCATGCCGCCCGCGCTCCGCCGCGCTGGCCCTGGCCCTGCTGCTGGCGGTGGTCGCCGGGGCCCAGCGGCCGGCCCATTACGAGCGCCCCCGCGCCGCCATCGACCACGCCCGCGACCTGTTCGACAAGGCCCAGTATACCGCCGCACAGTACGAGCTGGACCGCATCGCCGAGGCGACGCGCGACGCCAAGGCCCCCGTGCGCATCGAGGCCGAGTTCCTCAGCGCCCTCTGCGCCGTCCACCTCTTCCACCAGGATGCGCCCGTGCGGCTGCTCCGCTTCATGGACGAGCACCCCGAGGACCCGCACGTGGCCGCCGTCCGCTTCGAGCTCTTCCGCCACTACTTCAGCGCCAAGCGGTGGACCGACTGCCTGGCCTGGGCCGTACAGGTGGACGCCGCGGCGCTCGGTGCCGCCGATGCCGAGGAGTTCCACTTCAAGCACGGCTACGCCCACTTCCAGGAGGGGCACACCGAGCACGCGCTCACGGCGTTCGGCCGGGTAAAGGACGGCACGGGACCCTACGCCGTGCCCGCCCGCTACTACACCGCCCACATCGACTACGAGCGCGGGCGGTACGCCACGGCGCTGCCCGTGTTCGAGCAGCTGCGCGACGATCCGGCCTTCGGGCGCATCGTGCCCTTCTACATCGCCGAGATCCACTTCATGCAGGGCCACTACGACGAGGTGATCGCCTACACCAGGCCGCTGCTGGAGGATCCCGAGGGCACCAAGCGCATCGGCGAGATCAACCGCCTGGCGGGAGAGGCCCACTACCGCACCGGGCGCTATGCCGAGGCCGTGCCCTATCTGGAGAAGGCCATCGCCCGCGGGGCCGGCGTGGGCCGCACCGAGCGCTATCAGCTGGGCCATGCCTACTATAAGGCCGGCGACCACCAGAAGGCCCTGTCCCAGTTCACCTTGGTGACCACCGAGGACGACAGCCTGAGCCAGCTGGCCGTGTACCACATGGCCGACTGCTACCTGGCCCTCAAGGAGAAGAACTATGCCCGCAACGCCTTCAAACGCGCCTACCAGCTGGGCTTCGACGCCCGCATCACCGAGGATGCGCTGTTCAACTATGCCAAGCTCGCCTACGAGCTGAGCTTCGACCCGTACAGCGAGGCCATCATCGCCCTGCGCGACTACCTGAAGAAGTATCCGGACACCCCGCGCCGCGACGAGGCCTACGGATTCCTGGTGGACGTGTTCCTGAAGTCGCGCAACTACGAGGCCGCCCTGGAGGCGCTGGACGAGATCCGGGACAAGGACGTGCGGCTGAAGTCCACCTACCAACGGCTGGCGCACGACCGCGGGGTGGAGCTCTACGACGGACGCCGCTATGCCGATGCCGCCAAGGCCTTCCAACGCGCGCTGAAGTTCCCCCTGGACCCCGAGGTGAACGCCCGCTGCCATTACTGGATGGGCGAGTCGTACTACGGGGCCGGCGAGCATGAGCTGGCCTTGCGCAAGTACGACGACCTGCGCAACAGCCCGGGCGCCTATGCCACCGACCTGTACGAGCAGGCCAGCTACAGCATGGGCTACGCCTACTTCAAGCTGAAGCAGTACGACGAATCGCTCACCGCCCTCCGCCGCTACACCACCGCGCCGCG
>JAEUSW010000084.1 GCA_016788285.1 Flavobacteriales bacterium | reverse complement strand
GTGCTCGCGGTCGGCCTCCACGATGAGCTCGGGCGCATCGTGCACCACGATCGACGTGCCGGGGGTGGCGTGGAACACCTCCACCGCCGCGCGCACCACCTCGCGCAGATCGAGGCGTTCGGGACGTGCGGCGGGCATCTGCGCGAACTGGCTGAAGGCGCTGGCCACCCCGCTCAGCGCATCGATCTGCTGCACCAGGCCGGTGCTCAGCTTGGCGAGCTTCTCGCGCGCGTCGGGCGCCGCGGGGTCCCAGCTGCGCTGGAACTGCTGGATGCTGAGCTTCATGGGCGTGAGCGGGTTCTTGATCTCGTGCGCCACCTGCCGCGCCATCTCCCTCCAGGCGCTCTCCCGCTCGCTGCGCGCCAGCTTCTCGGCACTGGCGCGCAGCTCCTCCACCTTGCGGTTGTACACCTCCACCAGGCGGCCCACCTCGTCCTCGCCCCGGTACCGCAGCGGCACGTTGGCGCCGGTGAGCGCCACGCGGGCCAGGCTCTCCTTCAGGCGGTCCAGCGGGCGCGTGGTCCAGTTGCTGATGAACACGGCCACGCCCACGCTCAGGGCGAAGAGCAGCACGAAGAGGTTCACCACGGCCACCAGCACCGAGGCGCGCTCGCGGTCCTGCTGGGCCTGGTCGGCGAAGGAAGGCAGGCCCAGATAGCCGAGCAGCACGCCCTCGTCGTCGCGCAGCGGCATGTAGGCGGTGCGGTGCAGGGCCTTGCCCAGGGACTCGTCGTGCACGTACGCGTTGGCACCGCCCAGCACCAGCTCCAGGTAGGCCGCGGGGTCCATGCGGCGGCCCAGCAGGCCGGCGTTGAAGAGCTGCGGGCGCGACGAGGAGAGCAGCCGCCCATCACGCCGGTACACGTGGATGTCGGTGAAGAACACGTTGCTCAGGCGCCCGAGCAGATGGTCCAGGTAGGCGTCGGTGCTGCCCTTCAAGGGGCCCACGCCATCCAGCCGGCGCTGCAGGTCGGCATGCACGCTGCGGGTCTTCTCCAGCAGCGCCGCCGTGCTGCGTTCCTCGTAGGAGCGCTCCAGCAGACGACGCGCCCCGAGCCCGAAGAACACCAGGCCAAGGAGCGTGAAGCCCACCAGGGCCAGGCGCACCTTGCCGGAGATGGTGAGCACGGGCAGGCCGTGGTTGCGCACCAGCGCGCGCACCACGATGGCCGCGGCCAGCATCAGGCTCAGGAAGGCGAAGAGGTAGCTGAAGCCCGTGGCGCTGTCCAACCAGCTTGTGGGCGGCACCCGCAGCACCACCAGGGAGCGCGCCGGGTCGCCGTAGGCGTGCGCGTCCGGTACGGTGCGCAGGCTGTCCCACAGCACCGGAAGGCGCCCGGCGCCCACCTGCTCCACCAGCTGGCCGCCCTCGTACCGGCCCCGCTCGTAGCGCTCCACACGCTGGTCCAACGGGTCCCGGCCGGCCAGCAGCAGTTCCGGGAAGCCGAGGCCTTCGGGCACCAGGCGGGGATGGAGCTCCAGGACCAGCTGTGCGGGCTCCAGGGTGTCCGCGGGCATCACGGCCAGGCGGGCATGCCGGTAGGTGCGTCCGGACTCATCGGTGGACTGATGCAGGTCGGGCATGTCCGCCGCGGCGAGCACACGCAGCCCTTCGGTGAGCGGACCGGCACCGGCGGTGGGCAGGGCGGCGTCGGTGGCACAGCGCAGGCGGCCGTCCGTGCCGTAGGCGAAGAGCCGCACATCGTAGCGCTCCCAGTAGCCGGTGAAGCGCTCCTGCCGCACGGTGCGGTCCAGGTCGGCCGCCGTGCAGGCCGCCGTGTCCGTCAGCAGCGTGTACAGGGCCGGGTCGGTGCGCAGGGTGGGGGCCACCTCGCGGAAGAGCAGCTCCACCACGGGGTCCTCCTGGGTGAGCAGGCGCTCGGCCACGGCCTGGCGGGTACGCTCCTCCCGGGCCTCCACCGCGGTGGCGATCACCTGCGCGGTGAGCGCGGCGATGACGGCGAGGGCGAGCACCGCCTCGGTGAAACCGGGCCTGCGATGGCGCACCGCCAAGGTGAGCAGGAGCAGGGGCAGGGGCCACACGGCCTCCAGCAGGCTGTGCGGCGCGTCCATCAACCGCAGAAGGCTGAGCAGGCCGAAGGCCAACGCCAGGACGGCCATGCTCCGCGGGAAGGCGACCTCCCGGACCAGCCTCGACCAGAGATCGGCCACCAGGCACCACGCCGCGAACAGGAGGGCCACGGCTGCGAGGGCCAGCAGGCTGTACCGGTCGAAGGATTCGATGTGGCGCAGGTCCAGCTCGATCCGGCTGTCGCTCACCAGCCCCTGCACCACGGCCGTGAGCTCATCGCCCAGGAGGAGAAGGGCCAGGGGCAGCGCCACGGCGCCGATGCGCCCGCCCAGGCCCTTCGGCAGGTGGTCGCGCCCGAACGCATGGTGCACCTGCACCGCGGCCAACAGCAACAGGATGGAGTGCACCAGCAGGTCGCCCAACGAGCGCAGCCAGGCCGAGCTGGCGTACAGGCCGGGGTCGAAGAGGGTGAAGCCCCCCTGGTCGGGCAGCGTGCCCACGGCGATGCCCATCCACCGCAGCGCCCCCAGGAGCCCCAGGAACACCGGCACGCCGGCCCAGGCGCCATGCGACCTTCGCACGTGCTCGGCCAACCGCCATCCCGCCACCACCAGGAGCACCATGCCCAGGATCACCGCGAGGGACCGCGCCAGGGGCCAGCCCGCGCCCTGTGCATCGCCACCGCCGGTGACCGCGCGGAACATGACGGCCTCGCGTCCGTCACGGATCACCGGGCCCACCCCGGGCCCGGCCTCCGCCCACACACCGGCCGGCGCTTCAAGCCCGGGATGGAAGCCGCGTTCGAGGTAGCGGTTCTCGATAGGCGGTGCGTACCACACCTGCCGAAGTCCGTGCACCTCCACATCGGCCTGGGCGATGGCGCGATGCAGGTAGATGCCGTCCGGCAGGCGCAGGTGGCCGGCCAGGTTGTGCACCAAGGCGCTCCGCTCCACCGGTGACCGTCCGGTCCACCAGACCAGGCGATCGTTCCGCAGCACATAGAGCTCGATGCCGTGGTGTTCCGCCAGGTCCACCAGCCGGGGCCCCTGCGCGGTGGCCACCTGTTCGACGGGTGCGCGGGCGATCTCCGCGGCCAGGTGCTCCACCTGCGCCTGCAGTTCGGCATCGGCCGCGGTGATGCGGCGCTGCAGGCGTTCGGCCCGACGGTCGAGCGTGCTGTCCTCCGAAGGTCCGGGGACCCACCAGGGCAGCACGCACAGGAGAAGCCCGGCCGCGAGAGGGAGAAGGGTCCGGCGCATGCGCTCCGTGGGGCACAAGGCCCGCGCCAAAGTACGGCTCGGTTCAGCGCTGCAGGACCACGCGCGCCGCACGCACCTGCGCACCCTGCGTGCAACGCAGCGTGTAGGTCGCCGGCGGCAGACCGGTGAGGTCCAGGTCCACACGCCCGGACACCGGTCCGGCGCTCATCCACACCACACGGCCTTGCGGGTCCATCACCTCCAGCGCCGCGGGCGCGGTGTGGTCGATGACCACGTCCACGCGGCCATCGGTGGGGTTGGGGAAGATCACCAACCCTTTCGACGCGGCCCACCACGCGGACCGCATCGGCAGCTCCGTTACGGTGCCGTCGGTGTCCACCTGGCGCAGCATGTAGTAGTTGATCCCGTTCAGCGGTTCATGGTCCCACCGCTCGTAGTCCAGCCTTTCCTGGCTGTTCCCGGCGCCATCCACACGGGCGATCGGGTGCCAGGTGGCGGCGTCCGGGGAGCGCAGCAGCTCGAAGTGGTCGTTGTTCCGTTCGGTGGCCGTGCTCCATCGGAGCGCGATGCCTTGCGGGGCGTGGGCCTGCGCCTCGAACGCGATGAGCTCCACCGGCAAGGGCGTGGCGCTGGTGTTGATCGTGCCGAGCGTGAAGCGGCGCTGGTCGACCAGCTGGGTGACGCCGGCGAACCGGTAGATGCCCCCACCGACCGCCGCCGGGGGGCCGATGGGCGTCTCGTCCGCGAACACGCCGTCGTTGTCCGTGTCCACCAGCAGCCGGATGTCCGTGGCCACGATCGGACTGAAGGCGTTGAGGTCGAAGTCCATGGTCACGCTGCCCACGTCCACGGCCGCGCCCGTGGGGCTCAGCTCGCTCACCCGCCACACCCGGAACCAGCGTCCTTGGATCCCCGCGGGCAGGTCCACCGACCCCCAGGTACCCAGGATGTCGTTGTTGTGGCCCCACATCAGGAACTCGTTGTTGCCCAGGTTGCCGGGAGAGTGGATGTGCACGATGCTGCTGCCGCGGGCGCTGGTGTGCTGGTTGCTGCCGTCGATCCGCCCGATGCCGGCCACCTCGTGGTCAAAGTCGTTCGCGCCCGGATCGTCCATGCGGTACACCTCGTTCGCGCCCAGGGCCAGGCCGTACTTGGCCGCGAGGTAGTTGCTGATGATGATGCGCTGCGCGCTGTTCACCCGGCTGTTGTAGAAGACCAGCTCCGCGATGTCCCCGTCCAGGTTCCAGCCCGCGGCGCCCGACGCATTGCCGATCCGCAGGGGCTGGTTGTTCTGCTGCGGCAGCTGCAGCAGGTTCACGTCCGTGTAGATGCTCACGCCGTTGCGGTACACCGTGCGTGAAGGGAAGAGCCCCAGGATCACGTTGTTGGTGTACTGCTCCAGCGTAAAGGCCGGGCCGGTGACGTTGGCCACCGTGGTGGGGGCATTGAACAAGGTGAGGATGTCGTAGATCGGCATCCGCATCGCATCGGTGGAGGTGCTCCACCAGCCATAGTTGCAGGTGGTGCTGCTGCTCTTGGTGAACCACGCGTTATTGTTCTTGGCGGCGTCCACTGCGTTCACCAGGAAGAAGTCCCAGCCGCTGAGGTCGAGCGAGCCGGCATCGTTCACCAGCAGCTCGTCATCCACCCCGTCGAAGTCGATGCTGGGATAGCCGTTCTGCGACGCTGCCACCAGCGAAGGCCGACGCGCGGGCTGGCCGACCTGGAAGGCCGCATGGTTGTTGTTGCCCGAGCGGTCGTTCCAGCTGTTCACCGCGGCGCCGGTGGTGTTCACCCCGGCATCGGCGCTCAGCCACAGCACGTTGTTGGCCGCCGTGCCCACCCCGCCCGGTCCGGTCTGGGCGTTCACACGGCCCACCAGCAACACCAGCAACAGGGTGATCGGACGAAGGCTCATCGGTGCATGGTCGCGCACGCTCATACGGAGGCTGGTCGGATCTGTTCGACAAAGGTTCCGGGATCCGGACCCTCGTGTCAAGTTCCGACGACACGGTGCGACAGCTGGTCGACGTCCGGGCGCAGTTGGTCGGTCCGTTGAGCGCTCCCGGCCGGTCCGGGTCATCCACGGGCAGAGACCCGGATGCCGGAGGGTGCCCTCTACTTCGTCACACGGGCTGGACCTTACCGCTGGAGCAGCACGGTGGACCGCGCCGGAGGGTTGGCGGATCGCATCTCGAGGTGATAGACCCCTGCGGCGAGCTCGTGCAGGTCAAGTACAAATGGCGACCCGCTGGACCGCAGGTTGCGGGTCATGACCACACGACCGAAGCTGTCCATCACGAACAGCTCGGTGGGGCCGACGACCGTGTGGTCGATGCGGACAAGGCCGGTGGTCGGGTTCGGGAACACGCGGAGGACATCGTTGGGTCCTGGGCCTTCGCCCGAACTTGTGCCGATATCCCCGTTCAACCGTGCCACGCGGTTGCGCCCGGTACCGTCGTAACTGGTGAACTCTCCACCGACCAGGATCCCCCCATCCGGTTGAAGGTCGAAGCCCAGGACAACATCATTTGCTCCTGCGCCGGGGTCGAAGGAGAGATCCAGGCTGCCATTGGGATCAATGCGGGCCAGGTTCTTGCGCCACATGCCGTCGTAGGCGCTGAAGAACCCCCCGATCAGGATGCGACCATCAGGTTGAATGAAAATGGAGTACACGAATCCATTCACCGCGGTCCCGGGATCGAAGGAGGTGTCGAGGCTGCCATCGGCGTTCAGCCGGGCGAACCGGCTGCGTGGAGTCCCGTTGTAGCTGTCGAAATAGCCTCCGATCAGGATCTTGCCATCGGGTTGCAGCGCAGTGGAGCGGACCCAACTGCTCGCCCCGGCGCCGGGGGTGAAGGTGACATCCAGGCTGCCATCCGCGTTGAGGCGACCGATGTGGTTGATCGGAGTGCCGTTGTAGGTGGTGAACTCCCCCCCGATCAGGATCTTTCCGTCGGGCTGTAGCGTGATGGCGCGTATTCGATCGTCCGCTCCGGTACCGGGGTTGAAGGAAGGGTCCAAACTGCCGTCCGTGTTCAGGCGGGCGATGCGGCTGATCGGGGTGCCGTTGTAGGTGGTGAAGTCCCCCCCGATCAGGATCTGCCCATCAGGCTGAAGGGCCAAGGAATGGATGGTCCCCCAGGATCCAGTTCCTGGGTCGAAGGTGGCATCCAGGCTGCCATCGGTATTCAGCCGGGCGATGCGGTTCCGTGTTGCGCCATCATAGCTGGTGAACTGCCCTCCGATCAGGATCCGGCCATCGGGCTGTAGCAGGATGGAGAAGACCCAGTTGTTCGCCCCGGCACCGGGGTTGAATGAGGCATCCGAGCTGCCATCGGTGTGGAGGCGCGCGATGCGGGTGATCGTCGTCCCATTGAAGCGGAGGAAACTTCCCCCGACCAGGATCATCCCATCGGGCTGACGCTTGACGACGGTGACGACCCCATTCGCACCCGATCCGGTATTGAAGGAAGCATCCCAATCCCCATCCACGTTCAGGCGGGTCATCCGGTTGATCGGTGTGCCGTCGTAGGTGATGAAGTCCCCCCCCATCAGGACCTTTCCATCAGGCTGCAGCATGGTGGTATGGACCACTGCGTTCGCTCCCGTACCCGGGCTGAAGGAGGCATCCGAGCTACCATCGGCGTTCAGCCGCGCGATGCGGGCGATCGGTGTGCCATTGAAGCTGGTGAACTCCCCTCCGACCAGCATTTTCCCATCGGGACGCAACGCGATGGACCTGACCGTGCCGTTCGCTCCCGTTCCGGGATCGAAGGTGGCGTCCACACTGCCATCAGCGTTCAAGCGCACGATCTTGTGGTGTCCTGTTCCAGCGTAGTTGGTGAACTCACCTCCCACCAGGATCTTTCCATCAGGCTGAAGGACCATGCAATGGACAACGCCGTTCGCTCCTGCACCGGGGCTGAAGGTGGGGTCCAAACTGCCATCGCTGTTCAAGCGTGCGATGCGGTTGCGCCCCGTGCCATCATAGTTGGTGAACTCCCCCGCGATGAGCACCCTCCCATCGGGCTGCAGGACGACGGAACGAACCCGGTTGTTCGCCCCGTTGTTCGGGTCGAAGGAGCCGTCGATCGCGCCGTTCGCCAGCAGCCGTGCCATGCGGAAGCGAACAAAGCCGTTGTAACTGGTGAAGGCCCCTCCGATGATGATCCTCCCATCAGGCTGCAAGGCCACGGACAGGACCTCGTTGTTCGCCCCGCTCCCCGGCATGAAGGTCGTATCCAAGGCTGCATTGGTTTCCAGGCGCGCGATGCCCCCACGCGCCCACATGCCGTAGGTGGTGAAAGTTCCCCCGATCAGGACCCGCCCATCGGATTGAAGCACGATGGAATGCACCGGGCCATCCGTCGCGCCCGCGGAGAGGAACGAGCCATCCAGCTCGCCGTCCGGGGTCAAACGGGCGATGTGTCCCCGATTGGTGCTGTTGTATTGGAAAAAGTCCCCACCGATCAAGATCGTTCCATCAACCTGAAGCGCGGAGCAAAGGACCGCGTCATTCGCTCCATCTCCATAGCCGAACCCGATGTCCGTCGTGTTGAAGGTGTGGTCGATGCTGGCCGGCTGGCCGGCGATCAAGGCTGAGACGAGCACGGCCGGGCCAAGGGTCAGTGTGCGGAACATGGTGCCGGAGCTTGGGGTGATGCGAGCGGTGTGATCCGGTGTACCGTTGGTCGACCCCGGAACACGTTGATCGCATCCCAAGGTCGAGGGTCGGCGCGGGCTCACGTGAAGGTAACGGTTCATCTCGAAAAAAAAGGCGTTCCTCGAGCAGGGCCCGTGGACGAGGCGGGCTCCACCGACCCTCGGCGAATGCCTACGGCCCGGTCTCGCCCGCCCGGATCGCCGCCCCCGCGACCCGCTGGAAAGCGCTGCTTCGATAGGCGATGCCGCTGGCTTCCGTCCGCACGGACACCCAGCCCTGGTGCATTGTGCCGGCCACCGTGCGCTTCACCCCGAGGAAACCGG
>JAEUSW010000081.1 GCA_016788285.1 Flavobacteriales bacterium | reverse complement strand
TCGAGGGCTACATCCTGTGCGTGAACACCAGCCCGGTGGTGAACCACGGCGATGCCCTGATGCACATCGCCTACGACGGCACGCCGTGATCAGCGCACGCTGACACGCAGGACCTCCGCATCAGGCCCGGATCCGATGCGTATGGCATACAGGCCCGGTGCCCAGCCGCGGACATCGAAACGGACCAGCTGATCCCTGGTGCGCAGGGCGGTGACCCGATGTCCGGCCGCATCCAGCACCTCCACCTCCACGGGCATCGACCGGGCGGGCAGGGCCAGCCACAGCACGTCGCTGGCGGGCACGGGCCACACCTGCGCGGTCGCCGGCGCGTCCGGGGCGTCGATCGCCGTCCACAGCACGAAGAGCGGATCGCTGGTGGCCGTGCAGCCCTCGGCATCGGCGATGCTCACCGCATAGGTGCCGGTGACCGATACGTCGAACGTCTGCTGATCCGCACCGGGGATGGGCTGACCGTCCAGCCACCATTGGTAGGCGGCCGCGGGCGAGCTCTCCAACGTGTTGCCCAGCTGGGTGATGGTGGGCGCGGCCACGGGGGGCAGCACGGAGAACACCAGCGGCTCGGAGGTACCGAAGCACCCGGCGCTGTTGAAGCCCTCCACGGTGTAGCTGCCCGGGGTGCTCTGGAAGAAGGGGGCGTTCTGCAGGCCGCTGCTCCAGGTGTAGTCCACCAGATCCGCCGGAGCGTTCACCAGCACGCTGTCTCCGGCACAGATGGTGGTGTCCACCGCGAAGGTCATGTCCGGACCCGCGGCCAGCAGGGCGGCGAAGGCATCCAGCTTGCCGTGGCCGAAGAGCGTGTTGGGCGTGGTGCCGGTGAAGCCGTCGGCACGCGCGGAGGCGATGAGGGCCTCCTTCACATCGCTCCACGTGGCGGTGGGGCAGCGTTCGAACAGCAAGGCCACCGTGCCGGTGACCACGGGCGAAGCGATAGACGTTCCACCGCCGCGGATGTGGTAACCGCCCACATCCACCTTGAAGGGCTGGTTCGCGATGAGGAACTGCACCCAGGAGAGCGGGGCGGAGCTCAGGGTGATGTCGCCCGTGGACGCGAGATCGGGCTTCAGGCGGCCATCGCGCGTAGGGCCATTACTGCTGCTCGGGCTGATCTCGCCCTCCGTGCCGGGGAAGGTCTGGAAGGTGTTGGTGTAGTCGGTATAGGCCAGCTCGTTCTGGTAGTTGGCCACGGTGATCACCTTGTCGCTGCACGCCCAGGCGTCCACGGTGCGCATCTCGGTATCGGGATAGCGGTAGAGCGGGTCGTTCTGACCGTTCACCGGGGTGAGGTCGAACACGATCCGCGAGGTGCCCAGTTCATTGGCGCTCCACACGTGGAAGCGCCCCTGGCCGGTGGTGCTCAAGCGCCAGCGGTATTCCGCTGAATCGGGCTCGGGGATCAGCACGTCCATGCGCACCTGACCGCCGCGCAGTTCCGCGTAGTACTCCACATGGCCCAGGCGGTGGCCCAGGTCGGAGTACAGCGTGTCGGTGACCACCTGGCCGAGCATGTCCTGCACGGTGCGCCAGGGCCCCCGGCTGCGGGCCAGGGAGTAGCCCGTGTTCCACTGGTCGGCGCCCACCGAGAAGCTGACATCGTTGAGGTCGGCGGTGTCGGCCCAGAGCTCGAAGTAGGCGGCCGGCACCCCGAAGCCGCTGTTGTAGTTGGTGAGGAACCAGGTGTAGGCCGTGTCCGCCGTCACCGGGTAGCTGAGGTGATAGTCGGGCAGGGTGCGGCTGTTGCCCGCGGCGCAGACCATGGCACGGCCGGGCGCGGCATCGAGCAGGCCGTCCACGATCAACGAAGCGGCGTCCAGGCCATCATGGCTTCCGAAGTAGGTGCCCAGGCTGGCGTTGATCACCGCGGGCCGGCCGAGGGCGGCGGCGTGGTCGAAGATGTACTGGACGGCATCGGCCACCGCCGCGCGCCAGTTGGGGCGGCTGAAGTCGCTGCTGACGATGATGAGGTCGGCGCCGGGGGCTACGCCCATGTGCCGGCCGTTGGCCCGCCCGTTGCCCGCCGCGGTGCCGGCCACCGTGGTGCCGTGGCCGTAGAAGAAGAACTGGTCCTCCGCCGGGCACTGCCCCGCGTTGATGGCCGCGCTGTCGTAGGCCTGGCCATAGCCGTACGGCAGCGGTGCAAGCGCGAGCGAATCGTTCAGCGTCTGGTCCCAGTAGTGCAGCACGCGGGTGCGGCCCAGGCTGTCCAGGAAGTCGGGGTGCAGCAGGTCGAGGCCGCTGTCGATGATGCCGATGATGGAGCCCGCGCCGGTGTAGCCCTGGAGCAGCGGAGGCAGCCCGGCGTGCACCTCGTTCACGCGGTTCTTCACGCGCATGCTGTCGTTCAGGGTGTGGCCGCGGTCGAGGCTGAACTCGATGCCGCGCAGCGCCTCGTGGCGGGCCAGGGTGCGCACGCGGTCCACCGGCACGGTGACGCTGAGCACCTCGCGGGTGCCGGATTTCACCCGGCCGCCCTGCTCGAGCACGGCCGCGGTGAGGGCGGTGACATCGCCGCGGAGGAGCAGGTCCACCTCGGCACCGGGTCGATGCGGCCGGCGCAGGTGATGCTCCAGCTGAAGCCCGAAGGGCTGGGGACGTTGGGCGGACGCCGCCGGGGCGAGGGCCGCGGAGAGGAGCAGGGCGAGCGGAAAGCGCATGCGCAAAGCTACACCGGCCGCAAGGCCAGCATGGCCGCGTGATCGGGCAACGCGGACAGGAAACGAACAGCCCCTGTTGATCGATCGATGTGGCACGCGTAGTGGGTGCGGCCGTTGGTGACCAGGAGCACGGGCACCTGGAAGACGGTGTTGTAGCGGGCGGCCTGGTCGAAGGTGGCCTGGCGGATGGGCACGGACGGGGCCTTGCACTCCACCACGGCCAGCGGCGCACCGTCCGGGGCATGCACCACGATGTCGGCGCGCCGGGGCATGCCGTGGAGCACCAGGCCGCGTTCCACGGTGATGAGGCCGGCGGGGCAGTGCAGGTCGTGGACCAGGTGGTTGAGGAAGTGCTGCCGCACCCACTCCTCCGGCGTCAGGGCCACCCACAGGCGACGCACCGGGTCGAAGACCTGGGGACCCTGCGGGCCTTGTTTAGTTTTGACGCCGTGGTCCGGCAGATCGAGCCCGATCATCTTCACCTGACCCCACAAAAGTGCGCACCAAGCAGGAGATCGTCGAGAACTGGCTGCCCCGCTACACCGGCGTGGAGCTGGCCGAGTTCAAGCCTTACGTGCTGCTGACCAACTTCAGCAACTACCTGGAGATCTTCTGCCGGCAGACGGGCGCCGAGCTCCGCGGGCAGGGCCGTCCCATGCAGGTGGCCGTGGCCGAGGACATGGTGATGATCAACTTCGGCATGGGCAGCCCCACGGCGGCCACGGTGATGGACCTGCTGACGGCGATCAGCCCCAAGGCCGTGCTCTTCCTGGGCAAGTGCGGGGGCCTGAAGCGCAAGAACGAGCTCGGCGACCTGATCCTGCCCATCGCCGCCATCCGCGGCGAGGGCACCAGCAACGACTACATGCCGCCGGAAGTGCCGGCCCTGCCCAGCTTCATGATCCACCGGGCCGTGAGCGGCGTGATCCGCGACATGGACCTCGACTACTGGAGCGGCACGGTGTACACCACCAACCGCAGGGTGTGGGAGCACGACGAGGCCTTCAAGGAGCGCCTGCGGGTGGACCGCTGCATGGCGATCGACATGGAGACGGCGACGGTCTTCATCACGGGCTTCGCGAACGGCATCCCCACCGGGGCGCTGCTGCTGGTGAGCGACCAGCCGATGGTGCCCGAAGGGGTGAAGACCAGCACCAGCGACGCCAAGGTGACCGCGGGCTTCGCGGAGACGCATGTGAAGGTGGGCGTGCTGAGCCTGCGCGACATCATCAACGAGGGACGCTCGGTGAAACACCTCCGCTTCGAATGAGCGTGCTGGACGGCTTCAAGAAGGTGATGGCCGAGGTCCGCTCAGGCAGCTTCCGTCCGGTGTACCTCCTGCACGGCGAGGAGCCCTTCTTCATCGACCGCGTGGCGGGCGAGATCGAACGTTCGGCGGTGGAGGAGCATGCGCGCGACTTCGACCTGTCGGTGCTGTACGCGCGGGATTGCGACGCGGACCAGGTGAAGGACACCTGCCTGCGCTTCCCGATGATGGGCGAGCGGCAGCTGGTGGTGCTGCGCGAGGCCCAGGGCTGGCGGATCGACATGCTGGAGAAGCTGGAGCCCTACGTGCTGAAGCCCACGCCCACCACGGTGCTGGTGATCTGCTACAAGAACAAGAAGGTCGACGGGCGCAAGAGCTTCGTGAAGAGCGTGGCCAAGCACGGGGTGGTGTTCACCAGCGACCGCCTGAAGGACGAGCAGCTGCCGGACTGGGTGCAGCGCTACGTGACGCACCACAAACGCCGCATCGCACCCCGCGAGGCCCAGCTGCTGGCCGACCACCTGGGCGCCGACCTGGGCAAGGTGACCATGGAGGTGGAGAAGCTGTGCCTGGTGACCGAGGAGGGCGGCAGCATCACGGCGGACATCGTCCAGCGGTACGTGGGCATCAGCAAGGACCACAACATCTTCGAGCTGCAGAAGGCCATCGGTGCCCGGGACCGGGTGAAGGCGCTGGCCATCGCGCGGTACTATGGCCAGGACACGAAGGGGCATCCCCTGCCGGTGACGGTGGCCAGCCTGCATGGCTACTTCACCAAGCTGGTGCTGATGCACACCCTGGGCGACCGTCCGGCGAACGAGCTGGCCTCGCTGGCCAAGGTGCCGCCGTTCTTCCTGAACGAGTACCGCACGGCGGCCCGCAACTACAGCCTCGACCATCTGCTGCGGGCCCAGCACCTGCTGCGCAGCTGCGACCTGGCGAGCAAGGGCCTGGGCGGCGGCGGGGCCGATGAGGGCGAGCTGCTCACCGAGCTGCTGGCCCAGGTGATCGACCGGTAGGCCGCCGTTCCTCAAGCCGGCGCCACCGTCCACCCCCGGGCTCCAGCGCGACCGGACGATCCCGTTACCTTCGCCACCCTTCCCGAAAAGGGCATCGCGCATGATCCGTCGCCTCTCGTGGCTCCTGGTGGCCACCCTCCTCCCCGCCTCCCTCCTGCTCGCCCAGAACACCAGCACCATCCGGGGCTTCGTGTACGACCAGGACAACGGCGAACCGGTGATCTTCACCAACGTGATGCTCCGGGGCAAGAGCCTGGGCGCCGCCACGGACGTCAACGGCTACTTCTCCATCAGCCGCATCCCCGCGGGCGACTACACCCTGATGGTGACCTCCCTGGGCTACGACACGCTCACCAAGGCCGTGAGCCTGGCGGCCGGTCAGATCCTCACCGAGAAGCTCTTCGTGGTGAAGACCAAGGTGGAGCTGAAGACCTTCACGGTGACGGCCGAGAAGACCGAGGCGCAGACGCAGGTGCGCATGAGCGTCACCAAGCTGGACCCCAAGCAGATCGACCGCATCCCGGCCATCGGCGGCGAGGCCGACCTGGCGCAATACCTGCAGGTGGTGCCGGGGGTGATCTTCACGGGCGACCAGGGCGGGCAGCTCTATGTGCGCGGCGGTTCGCCGATCATGAACAAGGTGATGCTGGACGGCATGGTGCTGTACAACCCCTTCCACAGCATCGGCCTGTTCAGCGTGTTCGACAACGACATCATCCGCAACGCGGACATCTACACGGCGGGCTTCAACGCCGAGCACGGCGGCCGGGTGAGCAGCGTGATGGACGTCACCACCCGCGACGGCAACAAGACGCGCCTGGCGGGCAAGGTGGGCGCCAGCACCTTCGCCGGCAAGCTGATGCTGGAGGGCCCGATGAAGAAGCAAAGCAAGCCGGGCTCGGGGTCCAGCTCCTTCCTGCTGAACGCGCGCCACAGCTACCTGGACCAGAGCAGCAAGGCGCTGTACACCTTCGTGGACACCGCGGGCCTGCCGTTCACCTTCACGGACCTGTACGGCAAGCTGAGCTTCAACGGCGCCAACGGCAGCAAGTTCAACCTGTTCGGCTTCAACTTCCGCGACGGGGTGAAGTACCGCCAGGTGAGCGACCTGCTGTGGAACAACTGGGGCGCGGGGACCAACTTCGTGCTGGTGCCGGCCGGCAGCGCGGTGCTGATCGACGGGGTGTTCAGCTTCAGCAACTACCGGATCGAGATGCGTGAGGGCGCCCTGCCGGCGCGCAGCAGCGAGATCAGCGGCTTCAACGGAGGGCTGAACTTCAAGTACTTCATCCGCGACGACGAGATCAAGTACGGCATCGAGCTGCTGGGCTTCCGCACCGACTTCAGCTTCTTCAGCAGCACCGGCCTGAACATCGTGCAGACGCAGAACACGAGCGAGCTCGCGGCCTACGTCAACTACAAGAAGAAGGTGGGCAAGTTCATCATCGACCCGGGGCTGCGCGTGCAGTACTATGCCTCCCTGAGCGTGATCAACCTGGAGCCCCGGATGGGCCTGAAGTGGAACATCACCGACGACCTGCGCTTCAAGGCCGCCGCCGGCCGCTACAGCCAGAACCTCGTGGCCGCCAACAGCGACCGCGACGTGGTGAACCTCTTTTACGGCTTCCTGAGCAGCCCGGAGAACCTGTCCGACACCTTCACCGAGGAGGACGGCAGCACGCGCGAGATCAAGGACCCGCTGCAGCGCGCCAACCACTACGTGGCCGGCTTCGAAGTGGACATCACCCCCGAGCTCACCGCCAACATCGAAGGCTACCTGAAGGACTTCCGCCAGGTGACCAACCTCAACCGCGACAAGGTGTTCGAGGACAGCCCCGACTTCGCCGACAAGCCGGACGAGCTGAAGAAGGACTTCGTGGTGGAGACGGGCAAGGCGTACGGGGGCGACATCCTGCTGAAGTACGAGCACGAGAAGCTCTACCTGTGGGCGGTGTACAGCCTCACCTACGTGGACCGCTGGACCGGCCGCTACTCCTACAACCCCATCTGGGACCGCCGGCACAACGTGAACCTGGTGGCCAGCTACACCTTCGGGCGGCACGATGCCTGGAAGGTCAACGCCCGCTGGAACTACGGCAGCGGCTTCCCCTTCACGCAGACCCAGGGCTACATCGAGGGCAACCCCTTCGGCAGCGGCATCGGTACGGACTATACCTTCAGCAACGGCGAGCTGGTGCTGCTCTATGGTCCGCTGAACCAGGGCCGCCTGCCGGACTACCACCGCCTGGACCTGGGGGTGACCAAGACCTGGCGCCTGAGCGACCGCAGTGCGATCGAACTCGACCTGAGCGTGACGAACGCTTATGACCGGGACAACATCTTCTACTACGACCGGGTGCGCGCCCGGCGGGTGGACCAGCTGCCGGTGCTGCCGAGCGCGGGCCTGAGCTGGAGCTTCTAGCGGAAACTCAGCCGCAGGCCACCAGCCGCAAGCCACAGGCCACCAGCCGCAAGCCACAGGCCACCAGCCGCAGGCCTCAAGCCACAGGCCGCAAGCCACCAGCCGCAGGCCACAGGCCACAAGCCGCTCACAACTACCGGAAGCTGGAAGCTGGAAGCTGGAGGCTGGAGGCTAGAGGCTGGAGGCCGGAAGCTGAAAGCTGGAAGCTGGAGGCGGGAGGCCTGCGGCTGGAGGCTTGAAGCTGGAAGCTGGAGGCTGGAGACCGGAAGCTGGAGGCCGGTAGCAGGTAGCTGAAAGCGGGAGGCTGAAAGCCCAACGTCGCTGATCAGAGCGTGAACTTCTTGATGAAGGCCATGAGCTTGATCTGATGATGTTCGATGAGCATCAGCAGCTCTTCCACCTTCTCCTTGGGTGCCCATGGACGCCTCTGCAGCACCAGGGTCTGCGTTTCAAGCTCGAACGACGACCCCAAGGCGATCTCCATGAACCGGAGCTTGTCCTTTTCAGTCCGTCTTGAACTGCCTTCGGCGATATTGGATGTGATGGAAATAGCGGCCCTCGTAGACTGTCCCTTGAGTTCGGCGACCTTGGAATAGGGCAGGTCCTCGTAAAGGTCGAAGACGACATCTATGATGTCCATGCCGAGCTGCCAAACCTCGAGTTTCTTGAAGTTCTTCATGGTCGAATGATGTTGATCGAAGTTCGGTGATCCGATCCGCACCACCCCTGAGCCGTTCTGCACAGACCCGAACGCCACGGGCTTCATACCGCAGGCCGCAAGCCACCAGCCGCAGGCCACAGGCCACCAGCCGCAAGCCACAAGCCGCTTACAACTACCGGAAGCTGGAGGCTCGAGGCTCGAGGCTAGAGGCTGGAAGCTGGAGGCTAGAGGCTGGAGGCTGGAAGCCGGAGGCTTGAGGCCCGAAGCCAACACCCCATTCTGCACTTGCCTGATCCCCGATAGCCGACCTGCGCCGCCGCCGCCTATCTTTACACCCCGTGATCGCCGATCCATCATCGGTGCGGTCCAAGAGGCGATGACGGGTTCCACCAAGTACATCTTCGTCACCGGCGGGGTGACCTCCAGCCTGGGCAAGGGCATCATCAGCGCCAGCCTGGCCAAGCTGCTGCAGGCGCGCGGCTTCACGGTCACCATCCAGAAGCTGGACCCGTACATCAACGTGGACCCCGGCACGCTTAACCCCTACGAGCACGGGGAGTGCTTCGTGACGGAGGACGGCGCCGAGACCGACCTGGACCTGGGCCACTACGAGCGTTTCCTTGACGTGCCCACGACCAAGGCCAACAACGTCACCACGGGCCGCATCTACCAGAACGTCATCAACAAGGAGCGCCAGGGCGAATACCTGGGCAAGACGGTGCAGGTGATCCCGCACATCACCGACGAGATCAAGCGGCACATCCAGGCGTTGGGACGGCGCGGCATCTACGACTTCGTGATCACCGAGGTGGGTGGCACGGTGGGCGACATCGAGAGCCTGCCCTACGTGGAGGCCATCCGCCAACTGAAGTGGGAGAAGGGCCGTGACTGCCTGGTGGTGCATCTCACCCTGCTGCCCTTCCTGCACACCACCGGCGAGCTGAAGACCAAGCCCACCCAGCACAGCGTGAAGGAGCTGCTGAGCCTGGGCGTACAACCGGACGTGCTGGTATGCCGCACCGAGCACTCCATGCAGAAGGGCATGAAGGACAAGATCGCCCTGTTCTGCAACGTGGACGCCCGGGCCGTGATCGAGAGCCGCGACGCGGACACCATCTACGATGTGCCCCTGCTGATGCTGGAGGAGAAGCTGGACGAGGTGGTGCTGCAGCGCCTGGGCGTCACCACCTATCCGGACGCCGACCTCACGGCCTGGAAGGACTTCCTGCGCCGCTACAAGGAGCCCAAGGGCGAGGTGCACATCGGGCTCGTGGGCAAGTACGTGGAGCTCAAGGACGCCTACAAGAGCATCAAGGAGGCGCTGGAGCACGCGGGCGCCGAGAGCGAGACCAAGGTGCACATCAAGTGGGTGCACAGCGAGAAGCTCACCGCCAGGAACGTGGTGAAGCAGCTCGGCGGCCTCAGCGGGATCCTGGTGGCACCGGGCTTCGGGCACCGCGGCATCGAGGGCAAGATCGAAGCGATCAAGTACGCCCGCGAGAACAAGGTGCCCTTCCTGGGCATCTGCCTGGGCATGCAGTGCGCCGTGATCGAGTTCGCCCGCCACGTGCTGGGCCATGCCGACGCCAACAGCACCGAGATGAACGCGGACACCACCCATCCGGTGATCGCGATGATGGAGGAGCAGAAGGCCATCGTGAACAAAGGCGGCACCATGCGCCTGGGCGCCTATCCCTGCGCCGTGTCCGAGGGCTCCCTGGCGG
Source organism: Flavobacteriales bacterium (assembly GCA_016788285.1). Classification (GTDB taxonomy): domain Bacteria; phylum Bacteroidota; class Bacteroidia; order Flavobacteriales_F; family PHOS-HE28; genus PHOS-HE28. Next base: position 289 of record JAEUSW010000081.1, on the reverse strand, counting down.
CGCGCATCTACCGAAAGAAGCAGGTGAGCGAACGGCACCGCCACCGCTACGAGTTCAACAACGCCTACCTCGATGCGTTCCGCGAGGCCGGCATGCTGGCCACCGGGATGAACCCGCAGGGCAAGCTGGTGGAGATCGTGGAACTGAAGGACCATCCCTGGTTCGTGGGCGTGCAGTTCCACCCCGAATACCGCAGCACGGTGGCCAAGCCCCACCCCCTGTTCGTGGCGTTCGTGCAGGCGGCGGTGAAGCAGCGGACGGAGGCCACTGAAAAGGCGGAAGCCTAGGA
>JAEUSW010000001.1 GCA_016788285.1 Flavobacteriales bacterium | reverse complement strand
TGGGCTGCGGATCTGGCCGAGGGCTTTGGTGCTGACATGGGTGTAGATCTCGGTGGTCTTGCTGCTGGAATGGCCCAGCAGGGTTTGAATGTAGCGCAGGTCGGTGCCCTTCTCCAAGAGGTGGGTGGCAAAGCTGTGGCGCAGGGTATGCACGGTGGCGGGAGCCGTTATCCGCGCCTTCGTCATGGCCATGTGGAAGACCTTCTGGACACTTGTAGCAGAGTACGCTCCACCGCGTTGGCCTTCGAACAGGAAGCGCTTGGGGCGGTACTGTTCCAGGTAGTGGTCCAGTTGCTCCAAGAGCTTGGGGCTCAGCAAGGAAACACGGTCCTTCTTTCCTTTTGCGCCACGGATGATCACTTGTTTCCTTTCGGGGATGATGTCGGTGCGCTCCAACGCGATCAGTTCCCCGAGGCGCAGACCTGAGGAATAGATCAGCATCAGCATGCACCGGTGCTTGAGGTTGTCCGGGGCGCGTAGGATGCGGGCGACCTCATCCTCGCTCAGCACCTTCGGTAGTTTTCGCTCCCTCAGCGGCCGCTCAATGAAGGTGACACGCTTGGCATCGCCCAGCACATCCTTGTAATAGTAACGTACGGCGTTCACCACCTGGTTCAGGTGGCTGTTGCTGACCTTGCGTGCGCCGGCGAGATGGTGCTGGTAGGCTTCAATGTCCTCCGTGCGGATGTCATTGGGGTGTTTCTGCGGGTAGTGCAGGAACAGCTGTTTGGTGGTGTTCAAGTAGGTCGCCACGGTGCTCGTACTGTAACGGGCCACCTCCAATTTCCGGCGCATCAAGTTCAGTGCGTCCAACTGGACCCTGGTCATTTCAGCAGGGTCCTTCTTCGTAGACCGCCTTTGTTGGACCAGCTTCCCTTCCGGCTGACCCGCGGGCCGGACCCGCGGCGCCAGGCCATCCGGCGTCAGGGAGGTCTGCTGCTTCCGGAGGCCGTCCATGTCCACCCAAGCCATCCCCTTGAACGCTGCGAAAATTGCCGTGAGCTGATCCGGTGAATTGGGGGTCCACCAACAACGGTGCGTGGAGCTCCACCGCGCACCCGCGAGCTTGGCCCCTTCGATCAACGCCTTGTCATATGGGAACCGCAGCGCGATGCACCGCTGGGCCTTGTGGATCAAGTGCTCCAGCTTCACGACGGTCCGGCGATCGACGGTTTCTGCGGCCATGGCCAAAGCCCAAGATAGTCGGAGCCGCGTTTGTCCCCGAGGGCAATGTTGAAACCTGCTCACGCTCCTAGCACCCGCCGAACCTCGATCCCCTCCGCGCACCGGAAATGTCCTTTCGGACACACGCGATGCCCATGCAGCCCGCAGGGCCGGCAGTCCAACTTCTCCGTCGTCTCCACGAGGCGGCCGTTCGCACGCAGCGGTCCGAAGCCGAAGGCGGGCACCGTGCTGCAGAAGATGGCCGTCACCGGGGCGTTCACGGCGCCGGCGATGTGGAGCGGGGCGCTGTCGTTCACGACGTTCATCACCGCGCCCTCCATCAGGGCGGCCGTGCCCAGCAGGCTGAGCCGGCCGCAGAGGTCCACG
>JAEUSW010000360.1 GCA_016788285.1 Flavobacteriales bacterium | reverse complement strand
GGAGCAGGAGGAGGAGGTGCTGGGCACCTTCGAGCAATATCCCATCAAGCTGGCGTGGGCCATCACGGTGCACAAGAGCCAGGGCCTCACCTTCGGCCGGGCCATCATCGACGTGGGGCAGGCCTTCGCCCCGGGGCAGGTGTACGTGGCGTTGTCGCGCCTGCGCTCGCTGGACGGGTTGATCCTGCGCACACGCATCGACCCGTCGGTGGTGAGCACGGACCGTGAGGTGGTGGCCTTCACGCAGCGCAGCGAGCAGCAGGAACCGCTTCCGCAGCAGCTGCACGCCCAGCAGCGCGCCTACCTGCAGCAGCTGCTCACGGGCACCTTCGACCTGGGGGACCTGCTGCGCAAGGTGGAGTGGACGCAGAAGGACCACCCGGAGACCGCGCAGTTCGACAGCGAGGACATGAAGACCGCCCTGCAGGTGTTGCGCGACACGCTGCGGAACGAGGAGGCGAACACACGCACCTTCCAGGGCCAGCTGATGCGCCTGCTGTTCGAGGACAGGCGGGAGGAGCTGCTGGTGCGCATCGACAAGGGCGGCGCCTACTACGGCGACCTGCTGCAGGAGCGGATGAAGGCCCTGGTCCGCCACATGGCCCAGGCCGAGCTGTTGAGCCGGACGAAGGAGTACACCAACGCGCTGAAGGAGATCGACGGCATGCTGATGAAGCGCATCGCCACCATCGCCAAGGTGGGCTACCTCACGCGTTGCATCCTCCAGGGCGAGGAGATCCAGCGGCAGAAGGACATCGAGCAGGGGCTGGCCGCGAAGCGCGCCGCCCTGGTGGGCGAGGCGCGCGCTTGGGCCGAGGAGAACCGGCCCAAGGGCAAGACCGGCAAGCGGCGGAAGCGCGGCAGCAACGAGGTGCCGACCGATGGCGACCCCGGCGGTGAGGCCTCGGCACGCCCGGCGAAGGGTGCCACCTACGCCAGCACCTATGCCCTGGTGAAGGAGGGCCTGTCCGTGGAGGAGATCGCCCGGAAGCGCCAGATGGCGCGGAGCACGATCGAGGGGCACCTGGCGCGGGGCATCGGGGAGGGCTTGGTGGAGCTGGACGGCCTGATGCCCGACGCGGAGCGCGACCTCATCGCCGACTGGATGCGCGAGAACCCGGCCAAGGGGCTGAACGAGGCGGCGGGCCACTTCGATGGCCGCTTCGGCTACGGGCAGCTGCGCATGGTGCAGGCCTGGGTGAAGCGCGAGGCCTGACTAGTCCACCACGTCGAAGGCGCGAAGGAGCGCCGGGTCGCGGCCCTGGAGCCTGTCCTCGATGGTGGGGATCACCAGGTCTGTGGGCATCACTCCATGTCCGTCGTTCATCCGATCCGCCAGTCGCCAAAGTCGCGTGGAGATCATGCAGTCGAGGCGCGTGTTCGGCAGCACGATGCGGGCCGGACTGCCACAGAGCACGGTGCGGTTGCCACCGGCCTCCTCACCGATGAACGTTGCGCGCGCATGGCGTTCCAGGCAGGAGAGCACCATGCCGGTCGCGGAGAAGGAACCGCCGTCCATGAGCACCACGAGCTTCCCGGTGAACGGCCGCTTCACAGGTCGACAGCGACCCTGGGCCGGACCCCGAAGGACCAGATGGAAGGGTTCGTCGAGAAGGTGGGCCAGTAGCGCCTTGGCCAGCGCGGGGTCTCCGCCCATATTGCCGCGCAGGTCCAGGATCAGGCTTTGGACGCGGTGGTGATGGATCCGGTCGAAGATCCCGCGCAAGTGGCGCTTGTTCGCCGATCGTCCGGGCCTGCGGGCGCCAAGGTCGTCGAAGGAAGGCAGCGTCAGCAGAGCGATCGGGCGAGCCGGTTCCAGCAGGAGTTCACTGCGCCGGAAGTCATCCTCGAGGATGGACGGGCGCGGCTCGGGGTCCCTCAGCGCCTCGTTGGCCCGGATGCGGTCCGCAGGAAGTGCTGCGATGCGCAGGTGCATCGGGGCATGACGGCCCCGCAGCACCACGTCGAACGTGTCAGGCCCGTCGAAGGAGAACCGGTAGTACTCCCTGAAATACCGGCCCAGGATCCAGGCCGGGTAGGTGGAGTTCGCTCCATCCCGCACCTGTCGTCGCATCAGGGTGTCCATGATGGCGGCGGAAGGGACGCCGTTGATGGCGAGGATCTCCGCTCCTGGACAGGCCTGGGGGTCATCGCTCCCGTTCCGAAGCACCACCAGACGGCCGTCGGCCCATACGGGATATAACGGTAGGTACCGGGCGGGCTGACCGGGCACGGGACTGGCCGCACCCGGTAGGAACATCGTGTGACCGTCCGCGAGCAGCGGGTACAAGGCGGCGATATGGCTCAGGAAGCGAAGGGCCGTCATCGGTCCGTGCACCGTCGATCGCAAGCTGTCGAAGCCCTGGCGGAGACGTTCGGTGGAGGTGTACAGGAACGGCGCCGGGTGCTTCCGTTGGATCACCCGCTGCAGGTGGTCGATGTCGGCCAGCAAGGCCTCCGGAGGAAAAGTGGTTCCGGGCGAAGGCCCTTGAGCTTGGACCGTCCCTTGCAGCAGGAGAAGAACCCCGACCAGCCTGGATGCCCGCATCGCAGCAAGGTAGCGACCGGAGCGCTGTATCTTCCCATCATGTCGCGCTCCATGCACACCCCCGACGCGCAGGGCTACATCCCCTTCATCCACAACTACTGCGATCGGCGTTGCGAGCGCTGCCGCTTCGTGCGGCAGTGCCGTGTGGGCGCGCTGGACGTGGATGATGTCGGTGAGGCCGAGGACGCCGTGGCCGATGAGACCCCCGAGGACCTGCGCAAGCGCCTCATGAAGCTCATGGGCCTCAGCGAGGAGGACATGGCCGCCCTGGACGCCGCCGAGGAGGAGCAGGAGAACGGGCCGGCGGACCCGGTGGAGGACGCGCGCGAGAAGGCCGAGATGGCCGAATGGAAACGCGAACGGGAGGCCCTGGACCGCCAGGTGGATGCGCACCCGCTGAGCGGCATGGGCTCCACCTACCTCGATCTGGTGCACGCGTGGATCGAGGCGCGCGAGGAGGCGCTCAAGGCCCGCGGTGTGCAGCTGCACCATCGCATGGGGGTGGACATCCCGGCGGAACTGCACACCCCGGAGGTGCTGGTGCTGAGCGAGGCCGTGCAGGAGGTGCTGTGGTTCCACACCATGATCCACGTGAAGCTGCAACGCGCCTTGCACGGCAAGCTGGACGACGATGACGACGACCCGGTGCAGAGCGACTGGAACGGCACGGCCAAGGTGTGCGTCGACGCCGTGGACCGATCGATCGCCGCGTGGGAGACCTTCGTGGAACTGCTCCCCGAAGAGGCCGACGATGCACTGCCGATGCAGGAGCTGCTGCGCCGGATCCGCAAGGGACTGGACGCCGAGTTCCCGGACGCGCTGACGTTCATCCGCCCCGGCTTCGACGCGCACATGGGCGGGTGAGGGCCCTAGCGCACCACCGTCACATGGCCGCGCGCGATGCGCACCGCCGGCGACCCCGCCTCGGCCGCCTCCACCCGGTAGGCATAGCAGCCCACCGCCACGTCCGTCGGGTCCCAGGCCTCGGTGGGGTCGTTCGTGGTGAAGAGGGCGCGGCCCCACCGGTCCATCACGATCACCTGCCACCGCGTGATGCGCTCGGCCTGCCACACGGGTCGCCAGGTGTCGTTGTGGCCATCGCCGTTCGGGGTCACCGCATTCGGCACATGCAGAGGCCACACGCACGCGTCCACGACCTGCACGGCGGCCGTGGACGGACAGAGCCCGGGTCCTTCCACCACCACGCTCAAGGGGCCCGAGCTGGACGCGATGCACTGCGGGCCGGCGGTTCCGTCGCTCCAGAGCGCCGTGGCGCCGGGCGGTAGCGGGCCGAGGTCGAACAGCACCGTCGGGTCGGCGCAGAGGTCCACCACGGTGTCGTGGGGCAGCGTGATGGGGAAGTGATCACCGATGGTGACCGTGATGCTGTCCGACAGGGGGCAATCGGGATGGGTGTGCGTCACCGCGTAGGTGCCGGAGCTGTCCACGAGCAGCGCAGGGCCATGGTGGCCGGTGTTCCACACGTACACGGCGCCGGGCTCCGGATCGATCACCTCCAGCAGGACGGGTCCGCAGGCCGTGGTGTCAGGCCCCAGGCGCGGTGCTTCCAGGGCCCGCACGCTCACGTCCTCCACGAAGTAGTAGCTCCAGTCGGTGAGGGGGAAGTTGGTGGGCACCTGCAGGAAGGCCGCGCCGGCATCGTGGAAGTGGCCGATGGTGATCATGGTGTAGGCGCTGTCCGCGGTGAAGCAGCCGGCGATGCGGGTCCATCCGCTCTTGTCATCGAGCCAGCCTGCTGCGCCCCACGACACTTGCGGGTGGCGGCCGATGGCATGGTCGTCCGTGCGTGTCGGTGGCGCCATGCTGAAGAGCGCCCCGAGGTCGTTCACGGCGTACTTCGACACGTCGGCGAGGCTGACGTGGAACGACACGATGTAGGTGGTGCCCGGCGTGAGCGGAGGAGAGAGCGCGTGCGTGATGTACTCCCGGTAGTCGTTCGGTTGCTGCAGGTTCGCGTCCATGCCGCCGAACGCATAGAGCCCGGTGTAGCCATTCCCGGAACGTGCGGGCTCATCGCCCATCTGGTTGTCGGGCACGCTCATGCTGAAGGGCACGCCGAGGCACGCGTTGAAGTAGTCGCTCGTTCCTGCGGTCGGCCGGCTCCAGCCCACGCAGCGGTCGATCTGGCTCACATAGTCCGGGCACAGGGTGTATTGCTCCATGTCGCCGTTGGCCACATGGTCCTGCGCGCACAGGGGCGCGGTGCAGAGGAGGTGAAGGGCGAGGAGGTCGCGGCGCGGCATCACCTGTGGGACGCGGCGCGAGGAGGGGACGCTGCGCGGCGGACGACCGGCGGTTCGGCAGGGGATGATCGGTGTGGCGGTCCGTTGCCCGGGGCGGCGGAGCGGCGATTACGCTGTGGGCGACGGCTACGCCGCGGAACGGCTGCGTTCCGCCGGGGTGGGGCTGCGCTCCCAGGTGGGGGCATAGGGCTTGAACCGCCCGGAGGCGTCCAGATCGGCCGGTCCGAGGCGGCCATCCATGTAGGCGGCTAGCGTGGGTGCGGCCGGATGGCGGCGGTCCTTGAGGATGAGCATGGCGGCATTGGCACCGGCGCGCACCGCGATGGGCACCCCGCCACCGAGCTCGGCCCAATGGCCGCCGAGGTACAGCCCCTTCACCGGAGTGCGGTAGTGCGCGATGCCCGCCTGGAAGTTGGCCTTCCCGGGCCGCGCACCCATCATGCTGCCGTTGCGGTTGCCGGTGTACCGCCAATGCGTGATCGGCGTGGCCACATCGCAGTACACGATGTGCTTGGACAGGCCCGGGGCCAGGCGCTCCTCCACGCGGCGGATCAGGGTCGCCGCGTACTCCTGCTTCAACCGTTCGTACGCCTCGCCCCGCTCGGCGCCATCGGCCCCCGTGCGCCAGCGCTGGTGGTCCGAGAACTCCGCCGGGATGTAGATGGTGAGGGTGCCCATGCCGTGCGGCGCCAGGCTCGGGTCCCGCAGGGACGGGGCCAGCAGGCTGATGCCGACCTCGTCCGGTCCGCCGGTGCACTGACGTTCACGCGGCACATCGTCCTTGCTGAGGTAGATCATCTCCTCGCCGAAGCCGAAGCTCTCGGTGGGCCGGTCGAGGGCGAGCGCCACCGTGACCGAGCTGGGGTAGAGCTCCGCCTCGCGCAGCTTGCGCTTGAGCTTCTCCGGCACGGCGTCCTTGGGGAGCATGCGCTCATACAAGGCCTCCACATCGCAGGCGCCCACCACCTGGTCCGCCCCGACCTCGTGGGTGATGCC
>JAEUSW010000353.1 GCA_016788285.1 Flavobacteriales bacterium | reverse complement strand
TGAGCGGCCCCACCGAGCAGGTGCTGATCGAGAACGACAAGCTGCAGATCGGCATCAACACCCACGGGGGCCGTCCGGAGGTGATCCGCCTGAAGGACTACCGCACCTACACCGGGCAGCCGCTGCTGTTGCAGGACCCCGACACGGGCAGCTACGCCTACCGCTTCTTCCTGGGCAACCTGGACCTGAGCACCGCCGACCTGCACTTCACCCCGCGCCAGCTGGGGCCCGGGGCCGTGGAGCTGAAGGCCGCCACCAGCGACCCCGGCAAGTACCTCCTGCTCACCTACCGGCTGGACAGCGCCGGACACTTCCTGCACACCGATCTCAAGCTGGTGGGCCTGGAACAGGAGGTGGACCCCGCCAGCCTGTTCTTCCAGTGGGACCTGTACGGCCAGCCGCACGAGAAGCACCTGCCCTCCGAGCGGCAGAAGAGCAGCATCTACTACAAGTACTTCAACGACGACCGCGACTACCTCAGCGAGACCGAGGAGGAGGACGCCGCCACGCTCCAGGGGCGCACCCACTGGGTGGCCTTCAAGCAGGACTTCTTCACCGTGGCGATGGTGAGCGACAAGGGCTTCAGCGGCAGCGGATCGGAGATCGCCGTGGCCTGGACCGAGGCGGACACCGCCTACAACAAGCGCTACCACGCCAAGCTCTTCTTCGACCAGGGGCGCGCGGCCACCGTGGAGCTGCCCATGCGCCTCTACCTGGGGCCCAACCACTACAACACGCTGCGCCGCACGGGCATCGACCAGTTCGACCGCATCATCGACCTGGGCTGGGGCATCTTCGGCTGGATGAACCGCTGGCTGGTGATCCCCATCTTCAACTTCCTGGACCGGTTCGAGCTGAGCTACGGCATCATCATCCTGGTGCTCACCATCGCCATCAAGCTGCTGCTGATGCCGCTCACCTGGAAGAACTTCGTCTCCAGCGCCCGCATGCGCGCCCTGAAGCCGGAGATGGACGCCATCAACGCCAAGCACAAGGACGCCGACCCCCTGAAGAAGCAGCAGGCGGTGATGGACCTGTACCGCAAGGCCGGTGTGAACCCCGCCAGCGGCTGCGTGCCCATGCTCATCCAGCTGCCCATCCTGTACGCCATGTTCCGCTTCTTCCCCAGCAGCATCGAGCTGCGGCAGGAGCCCTTCCTGTGGGCGGACGACCTCAGCAGCTTCGACAGCATCCTGGACCTGCCCTTCACCATCCCCTTCTACGGCGACCACGTGAGCCTCTTCACCCTGCTGATGGCCGCCAGCACCATCGTGTACTCGCTGATCAACCAGCAGCAGATGCCGCAGCAACAGGGCATGCCCAGCATGAAGCTCATGATCTGGATGTTCCCCATCATGATGCTCTTCTTCATGAACAGCTTCAGCTCGGGCCTCAGCTACTACTACCTGCTGGCCAACCTCATCAGCATCCTGCAGATGACGGTGATGAAGAACTGGTTCGTGGACGAGGCGAAGATCCGCGCGCAGCTGGTGCAGAACATGAAGACGCCGCGCAAGAAGAGCAAGTGGCAGCAGCGGCTGGACGAGCTGCAGAAGCAACAGCAACAGGCCCGCCGCCGTTGACCCGAGCGCCCATGCTCCGCCCCCTGCTGATCGCCCTTCCCCTGCTGGGGCTGCTGGCGGCCTGCAACGGACAGCGACCCGCCGCCGGCGATGGACCGGTGCGCGACCCGCGCTTCGGCAGCCCCACGGACAGCCTGTTCTTCAGCCTCGAGCGCACGCCGTGCCTGGGCACCTGCCCGGCCTACCGCATCCGGGTGTACGCCACCGGCCGGGCCACCTACGAGGGCATCAGCCATGTGGAGCGGAAAGGCCTGCACCGCGCCACCCTGGACCGCAGCGTGCTGGAGGCCCTGCTGCGCGAGGCCGAGGCCATCGGCTTCTTCGACCTGCAGGACAGCTACGACCGGCCGGTGACCGACATCCCCAGCACGCGCCTGCGGATGGTGAGCGGCACCCGCGACAAGTCCATCCTGGCCCGCACCGGCGTGCCCCCCGCCCTCAAGGCCTTCGCCCTGAAGGCCGACAGCCTGCTGCTGCCCGCCGCCTGGACCCCGGTGCCCGCCGCCCAGTAAGGCCGTCACGTCCCCCGCCGTTGGTCACTTCAACCGTCCGTCCCGCCCCGGCGATCCTGCTACATTTGGACCCCTTTTTAGCGCTCCTGAACCCTTCCCCGATGATGAAGAAACTCCTGTCCCTGCTGGCGGCTGCCTTGTTCACCGCCGGCCTGAGCACCGCCCATGAGGGCATGTGGCTGCTCAACAAGCTCAAGCAGATCAACGAGGCCGAGATGCAGAAGCTCGGTTTCAAGCTGTCGGCCGACGACATCTACGCCATCAACCGCAGCGGCCTGAAGGACGCCGTGGTGCGGCTGGGCGGCGGCTTCTGCAGCGGTGAGATGGTGAGCGCCGAGGGTCTCTTCCTCACCAACCACCACTGCGGCTACGACGCGGTGCAGGGCCTCAGCAGCGTGGAGCACGACTACCTCACGGACGGCTTCTGGGCCATGACCCGCAAGGACGAGCTGCCCGCCGGCTTCAACGTGAGCTTCCTGCAGCGCATCGACGACGTGTCGGCCACGGTGCTCGCCGAGCTGAACGACGGCATGAGCGAGGCCGACCGCCAGGCCAAGGTGGCCGAGGTGGGCCAGCGCCTGGAGAAGGAGGCCGCCGACGCCTCCAAGGGCATCAGCGCCAGCCTGAAGACCATGTTCGAGGGCAATGAGTTCTATCTCTTCGTGTACAAGACCTACCGCGACGTGCGCCTCGTGGGCGTGCCCCCCAGCGCCATCGGCAAGTTCGGCGGCGATACCGACAACTGGATGTGGCCGCGCCACACCGGCGACTTCTGCATGTTCCGCGTGTACACCGGCCCGGACGGTGAACCGGCCGACCCCAACGACGCCAACATCCCCTTCAAGCCCGCGCACCACTTCCCGGTGAGCCTCAACGGCGTGAAGGAAGGCGACTTCGCCATGGTGATGGGCTACCCGGGCAGCACGGACCGTTTCCTCAGCAGCCACGGGGTGAAGCTGGCCCTGGACGTGGAGCAGCCCAGCCGGGTGAAGGTGCGCCGCGTGAAGCTGGACATCTACGAGAAGCACCAGGCCACCGACGACGCGGTGCGCATCAAGTACGCCAGCAAGCACGCGCAGGTGAGCAACTACTGGAAGTACTTCATCGGCCAGCAGCGCGGCCTGAAGCGGCTGAAGGTGTACGACAAGAAGAAGGCCCAGGAGGATGAGCTGATGGCCTGGGTGAACGCCTCGCCCGACCGCAAGGCCAAATACGGAGAGATCGTGAGCCTGCTGGACAAGGGCTATGCGGAGCGCGCCAAGGTGGAGAAGGCCAGCACCTACATGCAGGAGGCCGCCTTCGGCAGCGAGGTGGTGGTGTTCGGCTTCCGCAGCTTCGGCCTGCTGAACCAGCTGCGCACCGACGCCAAGGACGCCGAGAAGGTGGCCGCCGCCGTGGCCCGCGTGCAGGCTTCGGCCGACGACTTCTGGAAGGACTACGACCCCGCCACGGACCAGGAGGTCACCGCGGCCATGTTCAAGCTGATCCACGACGATGTGGACCCCGCGCTGCACCCCAGCGTGATGAAGACCATCCAGACCAAGTACAAGGGCGACTTCAACGCGTGGGCCCAGGCGCTGTTCAGCACCAGCATCCTCACCGACCGCAAGCGGCTCGATGCCTTCCTGGCGAAGCCCACGCTGAAGGCGATGGAGAAGGACCTGGGCATCCAGGCGATGGAGAGCTGCCTGACGCACTTCCGCGGCGTGATCGGCCCCATGAGCGATGCCCCGCAGACGGACATCGACAAGGGCTACCGCCTGATGGTGGCGGCCCTGCGCGAGCGCACCCCCGACCGCATGTGGTACCCCAACGCCAACAGCACCATGCGCCTCACCTACGGCACGGTGGGCAGCTACGTGCCGATGGACGGCGCGTTCTACAAGCATGTCACCACGGCCAAGGGCATCCTGGAGAAGGAGGACCCCACGAACGACGAGTTCATCGTGCCGGCGCGGCAGAAGGAGCTGCTGGCGAAGAAGGACTACGGCCGCTACGCCGATGCGAACGGCGAGCTGATCACCTGCTTCATCAGCAACAACGACATCACGGGCGGCAACAGCGGCAGCCCGGTGCTGAACGCGTACGGCGAGCTGATCGGCATCGCCTTCGACGGCAACTGGGAGGCCATGAGCGGCGACATCGCCTTCGAGCCCGAGCTGCAGCGCACCATCAGCGTGGACATCCGCTACGTGCTGTGGACCATCGACAAGTTCGCCGGTGCCGGCCACCTGGTGAACGAGATGACGCTGGTGCAGGGCCCCAAGGAGGAGCCCAAGGCGGAGGTGGTGCCGGCCCCCGCCCCCACCCCGGCGATGCCCGCGAAGAACTGATCGAACGGACGCGCACCTGCGAACGGCCCCGGAGATGCTCCGGGGCCGTTCGCGTTCAAGACGGTCCGGTCCACCCCCACACCCGCCCCGCTATCTTGCTCCCATGTCCCGCGAAGCCCTGCACGCCGCGCTGCCCGACCTGGTGGCGAAGGGCCTGATCACCGCGGAGCAGGCCGAACGCATCCGGGCGGAGTACACGGGTTCCGGCGTTCCGGAGGACCGGAAGGGCCAGCGCATGACGGCCGTGCTGGGCACGGTGGGGGCGGCGCTGATCGGCCTGGGCCTGGTGCTGCTCGTGGCGCACAACTGGGACGGCCTCCCGCGCGGGGTGCGCGCCCTGCTCGCCGTCCTGCCCGTGCTGGCGGGCCAGGCGATCGTCGCCTTCGGGCTGTGGCGCCGTCCCGGCCGCACGGCCTGGACCGAGGGCGGCTCGGTGTTCCTGGCCGCGGCCGTGGGCGCCTGCCTGGCGATCATCGCCCAGCTCTTCCACCTCGGTGGCGCGCTGCACGACTTCGTGCTGCTGTGGTCGGTGCTGATCCTCGGGCTGTGCTACGTGCCGGGCTCCGCGGTGGTGGGCCTGGGCGTCCTCGGCCTCATCACCTGGCAGGCGGTGCTGGTGCGCATGGAGGACGACACCCTGCCGTGGGCCTGGGCCCTGCTGCTGATGGCCTTCCTGCCTGCGGCCGTCCGGCGCATCCGCGACGCCGAACGGCGCGTGGCCGCGGGCTGGACGGGTGCGATGCTCGCGATCGCCATCGCGGTGGGCGTGCACCTCTTCATCCCCGAATGGCATCCCGTGGTGGTGGTGGGCACCGCCGCGCTGGCCTCGCTCTTCACGCTCACGCCCTGGTGGTCGACCACCCCGGCCCCCGGCACCACCGCGATGCGCCGTGTGGGCGACGTGCTGCTGCTGTGGCTTCTCCTGATGCTCGGCTCCTTCACCGTGGTGGACGCGGTGCAGGACGCGGACGACCGGCCCGGCGCGGCGGCCGTGGTGGTGGCCGTGCTCGTGCTGGCCGCCGGCGGTGCCTATGCCCGGGCCTGGCGGCGGCGGCGCCCACTGCAGGGCGGCCCGCTGCCCGAGGGCTTCGTGGCGATCGGGCTCCTGTACCTGGTGTCGCTGGCCTCGCCGTGGATCGCCGTGGTGCTGGCGAACGTGCTGACGCTGGCGCTGGGCGTGTGGCACGTCCGCGAGGGCGCACACGCCGGCGCACTGCGCCGCACCAACCTGGGCCTGCTGCTGATCGCGGTGCCCGTGCTGTGGCGCTTCTTCGAGGTGGACCTGAGCTTCGTGTGGCGCGGCCTGGCCTTCATCGCCATCGGCACCGCCTTCCTGCTGTTGAACCTGCGCCTGCTGCGGGCGCGCAAGCGGTCCTGACATGCGGCGGCCCCTGTGGATGTTCATGATGATCGCCCTGGCGCAACTGGCCGCGCCGGCCTGGATGATGTGGCGCTACGAACGCGTGCGGCTGCACGGCACCGAACACCGCTTCCGCACGGCGCCCATCGACCCGCGCGACCCCTTCCGCGGCGAGCACGTGGTGCTGGAGTTCGAGGCGGAGACCGGTCCGTTCGCGCTGCCCGAAGGCTGGTCGGACGGACCGCTCCATGCGGAGCTGGGCGCCGACAGCGCGGGCTTCGCGGTGATCGTGCGGCTGGGCACCGGTGCGGGCGAAGGCGATGCGGTGGCCGTGACCGTGGAGGACTGGAGCGTGAACGCGGACGACCGCACCGTGGGCCGCGTGAAGCTGCCCTTCGACCGCTACTACGTGCGGGAGGGCCAGGGACCGCGCACCGAAGCGTTGCTGCAGCCCACCTGGACGGACGAGGAACGGGTGGAGCCGCTGCCCGCCCATGCGGTGGTGCGCGTGCGCGACGGCCGGGCGGTGGTGACGGACCTGGTGATCGGCGGGCGGCCGCTTGAGGCCTGGATGCGCGAGCCTTCCTGAACATCCACCGGCCACCAGCTTCCAGCCTCCAGCCTCCGCGCCCTCTGCCCCTCTGCGTGAGCTTCGGTCGCACGCTCGCACCGCTCCACCTCCTCCTTCGGCCAAAGGCCTCCAGCCGAATGCCATGAACCACAGGACCTGTCCCGCCCCTGCGGGATGAACGCCGATGGACACAGATACGCGCTGACGCTTGTCTGAAGCCTCCGGCCACTAGCCGCCGGCCACCAGCCTCCGCGTCCTCTGCCCCTCTGCGTGAGGTCCCCCGATGCCGGGCGCCCCTGCGTCCTCTGCCCCTCTGCGTAAGGTCCCCCGATGCCGGGCGCCCCTGCGTCCTCTGCACCTCTGCGTGAGGTCCCCCCCCGCTATATTGTCCCCATGCCCCGCGTGCTCATCGCCGATGACGACCCGCTGAGCGCCGACCTGCTGGCCGCGCACGCGCGCAAGCTGATGCCCGGCGCGGAGGTGGTGCTGGCGGCGGACGGCACGGCCGCCCTGGCCCGGTTGCAGGAGGCTCCCGTGGACCTCCTCTTCCTGGACCTGGACATGCCCGGCATCAGCGGGCGCGAGCTGCTGGAGGCCACCGACCCCGGCTGCCCGGTGGTGATCGTCACCGGCGACCCCGGTTTCGCGCTGGACGCCTTCCGCTTCAACGTGGCCGACTACCTGGTGAAGCCGGTGACATTCGAGCGCTTCGCGCAGATGCTGCGCAAGGTGGGGCCGCGCACGGGTCCGAACCAGGGCCCGCGCGACCAGGTGTTCATCCGCGCCGGGCAGGAGATCGTGCAGCTGCGCCTCAGCGAGGTGCGCTTCATCCGCAGCGACAGCAACTACGTGCGCTTCGTGCTCGACGGCCGCGAGGTGAGCAGCCTGATGAACCTGAAGGACCTGGAGCAGAAGCTGCCGGTGGACTTCGTGCGGGTGCACCGCAGCTATATCGTCAACCTGGCCCACGTGGAGAAGCTGGACACGATGGACGTGAAGGTGGGCCGCGAGCTGATCCCGGTGAGCGAGACCTACCGCGCGGAGCTCATCCGCCGGCTGCACCTGCTGTAGCCGCCAACTGCGCCTGGCGCAGCAGCAGCGCACGGTCGCAACAGGCCATGGTGCGCAACAGCATCGGCGCGTCCGCCGCATCGCCCGCCAGGGCCCCGGCCGTGGCCGTCATGCCAAAGAGCACGGCATGAGGCCTCAGCTTGTGGCGCACGCGCGGCAGCACGTCGGCATCACCACCGTCCGTCGCGCGCAGCACGTCGGCGCGCCAGGCGGCCAGTTCACGGCGGTACTGCGTCATCACGCGCAGCAGCTTCTCGGTGTCGCGGTCGTACTGGTCCTCCAGGTCGGCCAGCCGGGGTGCTTCGGCACAGGGCCCGTCCGCACGGCCGGTCCAGAAGGCGGCGGCCTCGGCCAGCATGCCGCGGTCGACGGGCTTCACGAGCCGTGCGTTGAGCCCGGCCTTCAGGGCCTCGGCCTCCTGCTCCGCATCGGCGTAGGCGGTGACGGCGAGCATGGGCACATAGCGGTGGCGGCGCAGCCCGCGGATGCGCAGGGCGAGCTCGGTGCCGCGCATGTCGCCGCCCAGGTCCATGTCGATCAGCATCAGGTCGAAGGCGGGGCCATCGCAGGCCGCCAGCGCGTCCGTGGAACCGGCGCAGGAGGTGAGCGACCAGCCCAGCGCGCCGGCCCATTGCGCGAGCAGATCACGGTTGGTGGCCACATCGTCCACGTGCAGCACGCGCAGGCCCTGCACCTGGTCCGGACTGATGGACGCTACCGCGGGGGCGACCACCGGCGCGTCCAGCGGGGACAGCTCGACGGTGAAGCGGCTGCCCAGGCCCGGACCGCTGTGCAGGGTGATGGTGCCACGGAGCAGCTCCACCAGTCGGCGGGTGATGGCCAGGCCGAGGCCCGCACCGTCGGCCATGTTGTCGCCGGTCTGGGCCCGTTCGAACCGCAGGAAGATGGCGCGCTGCCGGTCCTCGGCGATGCCCGGGCCTGTGTCCGACACCTCCACCGCGAGCCGCTCCTCGCGCAGCCGCACGCGCACATCGACCTGCCCCTGTACGGTGTACTTCACCGCGTTGGCGACAAGGTTGTCCACGATGCGGTGCAGGCTCAGCGGGTCGGTGACGAAGTGCTCCGGAGCCTGCGTAAGGTCGAGGCGCAGGGCCAGCCCCTTGGCCTCGGCGGTGGGCAGGTGCGTGCGGGCGATGTCGGTGAGCAGGGCATGGAGGTCGACGTGCGCGGCGTGCGGGGTTTCCCGGCCGGCGTCGATGCGGGCGTGCAGCAGCAGGTCGTCCACCAGGCCGTGCAGTCGGCGGGCGCTGCGTTCGATCACGTCCAGGCGGTCGCGGTCGCCGATGCTCAGCGCGCCGCGGTCGATGCCATCGGCCATGCCCAGGATGGCCTGGAGCGGCGTTCGCACATCGTGGCTGAGGTTGGCGGTGATCTCGCGGCGCAGGCGGTCGGCCTCCTCGGCGGCGTGCCGGGCCTGTTGCAGCTCGAGCACACGTTCGTCGATGCGCTGCTGCATCTGTTCCAGGCTGCGGGCCAGGCGGCCCACCTCGTCGGAACGGTCGGTGGGCAGGGCCGCGCCCCCGGCCCCGGCGGCGTAGAGCTCCACCTGCGCGGTGATCCGGTCGAGCCGCGCCGCGAGGCTGCGGGCGAAGAAGAGGCCGAGGAGCGCGAAGGCCAGCGCGATGGCCAGGGTGAGCCAGAGGGCCCGGTCGCGGCGCGCATCGAGTTCGGCGAGCAGCGGGGCCGCGTCGGCGCCCAGGCCCAGGCGGAGCGTGTAGGGCAGCGGGGAGTCGTCCAGCGCACGGAAGGTCCACCAGCGCTGGCCCACGGCCACCACGCTGTCCATCGGTGGCAGCGGCGCTCCGATCACGGCCAACGGGTCGATGGCGCGGCCCAGCTCGGAACGGAACATGCGCCCGGTATCCGGGTGCAGCACCACCTCCCCGTCGGAGCGAAGCAGCACCAGTGTCGAGGTGGCGCGCTGGTCGGCCAGCAGGTCGGTGTAAAGTGGCCGCAGGTCGGCGTTGATCACCACCAGCCCCACGAGCGCGCCTTCGGGGCCGAACAGGGCGCGGGCCGCACGGAGGGTGGGCATCCATGGAAGCGACAGCGCGCCGTGCTCCCGGTTGAGGTCGATGCGGGAGAAGTAGGTCTCGCCGGGCCCCAGGGCCAGCGCCGCCCGGTAGTAGTCCCGATCACCCTTGGCCTGCAGCGCGCTGTCGGCGATGCGTACCACACGACCGTCGATGCGGTCGAACCGCACCCGCTCCATGCCCAGGCTGTCGGCGGCCAGCAGGCGCACCTGGGCGTAGGCCGCGCGCGAGCGCAGAAAGCTCTCCATCAGCAGGGCCACACGCTGGAGGTCGGCGGCGCGCACCAGGCTGTCGCCGGTGGTGTCGTTCGCCAGGCGGAGCACCGGGTCGTTGGTGGCCAGGAAGGCGATGTCGTCCGCCAGGGTGGCCGTGAAGGCGCGCAGCCGCAGTTCGGCCAGGTCGAGGTCGTGGCGCAGGTCGTGGCGCACGGTGAGCTGCACCTGTTCACGCACGGCGCGGTACACCAGGTAGCCGGCCAGCAGCGCGGCGCACGCCACCAGCACGGTGAACACCGCCACCGTGCGGGTGACGATGGAGCGGTGCCAGGCGGTGCGCGCGGAGGAGGACATCATCGGCGATCGTTCGGGCCCAGGCGGCCGGCGTGGTGGAACGCGAGCACGGCGCCCACGGCGGCCAGCAGCGGAGCGAAGGTGGTGCCGAGCAGCGGCACCTTCATCAGCAGGCTGAAGGCCGTGCCGTTGCCCAGCACCAGGCCGAGGTGGGCGTTCACCGCGCGCACGCTGTCGGCCGGGCGCAGGCGGCGGCGTTCCAGGATGTAGTCCACCGCGCTGAACCCGTAGAAGTAGGCGCCCACGATGAAGAGCGCCAGGGTGGCCAGCGGCACGAAGAGCGGCATCACGAGGGAGAGCAGGCCGATGGCCAGGCCGATGGCGAGCTCCAGCACCCCGTTGCGGAGGGCGATGGCGGCACCGCGCACGGCATCGCGCAGCACCTGGGCGGGGCTGAAGGGATGCACCGTGCCGGTAAGGAGCTCCTCGGTGCGTTCACTCGCCCAGGCCAGCAGCGGCGAAAGCAGGATCAGCACGAGGTACTTGTTGAGCGAGAGCAGCAGGTAGAGCACGAGCAGCTTCAGGGCCAGCCAGGTGAGCGCCTCCCGGGTGGCGTTGAACACGCGCTTCAGCCCGGCCCACCAGCCCGTGTCGTGCGCCAGGTCCACCTGCAGGCCCAGCTGGGCGGCGAGCCAGGCGCTGAGGTCCTCCACCGGCCCCTGCAGCAGGGCGAAGAGCCCGAAGGTGAGCGCGGCCCACAGCAGCAGGGGCACCAGGAACATCCAGGCCAGGCCGTGGCGGCGCATGAAGCCGAAGGCCTCCACGAAGCTGCTGAAGCCGTTGCCGAAG
This sequence comes from Flavobacteriales bacterium, assembly GCA_016788285.1. Lineage (GTDB taxonomy): Bacteria > Bacteroidota > Bacteroidia > Flavobacteriales_F > PHOS-HE28 > PHOS-HE28. The sequence goes on along the minus strand of JAEUSW010000353.1, from coordinate 13,614 downwards.
CCGTCCATCGGGGATGCGCAAGGTAGGGGCGCCGCCCGGCTACCTTTGGCGCTCCGCATGGACCTGTCCGCCCTCACCGCCATCTCGCCCCTCGACGGCCGCTACCGCGAACGCGCCGCGCCGCTGGCCATCTGGTTCTCCGAACTGGCCCTCATCCGCTACCGCCTGATGGTGGAGCTGGCCTACTTCCGCTTCCTGTGCGAGGTGCCGCTGCCCGAGCTGGAGGGCACCGACGTGCGGCGGCTGGACGGCCTGTTCGGGCGGGTGGCGGCGTTGAGCGAGGCCGATGCGCAGGCGATCAAGGCCATCGAACGCACCACCAACCACGACGTGAAGGCCGTGGAGTACTGGCTGAAGGAGCGGCTCGACGAGCTCGGCCTCGGGGAGCGCAAGGAGTTCGTGCACTTCGCGCTCACCAGCCAGGACATCAACAACACCGCGCTGCCGCTGCTGATCAAGGAGTTCGTGGGCGTGTACTACGTGCCGCAGCTCACCACCTTGCGCGACCGGCTGCACGGGCTCGCGCTGGAGTGGGCGCAGGTGCCGATGCTGGCGCGCACCCACGGGCAGCCGGCCTCGCCCACCCGGCTGGGCAAGGAACTGCAGGTGTTCGTGGAGCGGCTGGACGCGCAGCTGCGGGCCCTGCGCGCGGTGCCCTTCACCTGCAAGTTCGGCGGGGCCACCGGCAACTTCAACGCGCACCACGCGGCCTACCCCGAGCTCGACTGGCCGCGGCTGGCCGACCGCTTCTGCGACACCATGCTGGGCCTCCAGCGCCAGCAGTTCACCACGCAGATCGAGCACTACGACCAGCTGGCCGCGCTCTTCGACGCCATGCGGCGCATCAACACCATCCTGATCGACCTGTGCCGCGACGTGTGGCAGTACATCAGCATGGACCACTTCCGCCAGCGCACCAAGGCCGGCGAGGTGGGCAGCAGCGCCATGCCGCACAAGGTGAACCCCATCGACTTCGAGAACGCCGAGGGCAACCTGGGCGTGGCCAACGCGCTGTTCGCGCACCTGGCGGAGAAGCTGCCCATAAGCCGCCTGCAGCGCGACCTCACCGACAGCACGGTGACGCGGAACATCGGCGTGCCCATGGCCCACACGATGCTGGCGGTGGACGCCATCGGCCGCGGACTGGACAAGCTGCTGCTGAACGAGGAGGCCATCCATCGCGAACTGGACGCGCAGTGGGCCGTGGTGGCCGAGGGCATCCAGACCATCCTGCGCCGTGCCGGCTACCCCGAGCCCTACGAGCGGCTGAAGGAGCTGACGCGGGGCCGGGAGCGCATCACCGCGGCCGACATCCAGGACTTCATCGACCGGCTGGACGTGAGCGAGGCCGTGAAGCAGCAGCTGCGCACCCTCGACCCGCGCCACTACACCGGTGTGGACCTGATGAGCCGGATGACCCCCTAGTGCGGATGCGGGCGCGCGTGTGGATCGCCGCGGCGGTCGGCCTTGCAGCGGCCGCCGTGCTGCTCGTGCAGTGGTGCGACGGGCGGGTGCGGACGGCGAGCGCCCCTCACCTGTACGACCACGCCGCCGACGTGCCGCTGAACCGCGTGGCCGTGCTGCTGGGCACCAGTCCTCGCGCACGGGGCGGCGGGCCCAACCTCTACTTCACGCACCGCATCGCCGCCACGGTGGAGCTGCTGAGGACCGGGCGCGTGCAGCACGTGCTCATCAGCGGTGACAACCGGCATACCTCGTACAATGAGCCCTGGGATATGCGGCGCGCGCTGATGGCGGCGGGGGTGGACAGCACGCGCATCACGCTCGACTACGCGGGCTTCCGCACGCTGGACAGCATGGTGCGGGCACGCGATGTGTTCGGGCAGCCGGGCTTCGTGGTGGTGAGCCAGCGGTTCCACACCGAGCGGGCCGTGTTCCTGGCACGGCGACTCGGCATCGCGGCGGTGGGCTTCAACGCGGCGGACGTGCCCGCGGCCTATGGACGCCTCACGATGCTGCGCGAGAAGCTGGCGCGCGTGAAGCTGCACCTCGACCTGTGGCTCGGTGTGGGGCCGCACTTTCCCGGGCCGCCCGAGCCGATCCGCTTCCCGCAAGGGTGATCAGCCGCCCGCCAGGCGCTGGAAGGCCACCAGGTCGGTGCGCGGGATGCGGTCCAGGCCCAGGGCGCGCATCTGCGTCACCACCTGGCCGCGATGGTAGCTGCTGTGGTTCAGGGCGTGCATGATCATCTGCCAGGCGGGCTGGGCGTAGGGGTTGCCCTTCAGGTCATGGTAGCGGCAGGTGGCCAGCAGGCCCTCCTCATCAAGCGAGCGCGCATAGCCGGTGAAGCGGTCCACGTGCGGCATCAGCGTGTCCAGCTCCGGGGTGGGCTCGGCGGGCCAGCGCATGGTGGCGCCGGTGAGGCGGAGGAACCAGGCGTTCTCCGCATCGCGGATGTGCATCAGCGTGCCACGCAGCGTGGGGAAGCTGCTGGCGGCATGCCGGTCGAGCAGGGCATCGGGCTCCTCCTTCAGGCGGTCGACGAAGGCGGCGTTGGCCCATCGGTCGTACGCCGCGTACTGCTGGATCAGGGAGGTCAGGGGGCTCATGGGTGGATAAAGCTGTTCAAAATTCCGATGCGCCGTTCGGCGATCGCCCTGCGGCATCGGTCGAATTTCGCGGGGACATTGTGCGCATGATCGGAACGCTGTTCGGCAAGAAGAAGATCACCGAGGACCGCCTCGCCAACGTGTTCGTCAACGCCCTGCTGGAGCTGGTGGGCCATGGCTTCGCCGACGTGGCCGCCGAGCTGAACGAATCACCGGAGCTGGTCGGCGACCAGGTGCTTGATGCCACCGACGATGGCGCCTTCCTGATGATCGTGCTGGCGGGCAACCTGTTGGAATTGGACCGCCAGCTGCCCTCCGGGCTGGACCGTCGGCTGACGGCGCTCGTGCTGAGCAAGTTCGCGCAGGCCACGGGGCTCCGCTCCTCCGACCTGGAGCGTGAGGTGGGCGCGCTGAAGGCGATGATGGCGCGCCTCAACCACCCCAGCAAGAACACGGTGTACGCCATGAGCCGCGCGCTCTTCCACCAGTACGACCTGTTCGGTCATCAGACGGACGAGTACTTCCGCGACAAGCGCGAGCCGCATCCGGTGACGCTCAAGCGCCTCAACGGGCTGATGGGCTTCTTCCTCTGGGACTGGGAGAACTTCCACGAGCACTACCGCATCGCCTCCTGAGGCGGTCAGCGCGGCGCACCCACGTTCAGCTGCTCCACCGCCATGCGGGTGATCTCCTCGCCGATGGCCAGTGCGGCCGTGGCGGCGGGTGACGGGGCGTTGAGCACGTGGATGTGGGTGCCGCGGCGCTCGATGCGGAAATCGTCCACCATGGCGCCGTCGGTGCCCAGCAGCATGGCCCGCACGCCGGCACGACCCGGACGCAGGTCGTCCATCTCCAGGGACGGCACCAGCCGTCGCAGGGTGCGCAGGAAGAGGCGCTTGCTGAACGCGCGGCGGTATTCGTCGATGCCGTAGCGCATGTTCTTCATGAAGAGCTTCCAGGTGCCGCCATAGCTCAGCGCATCGGCCGTGTCGCGCAGGTCCACGTCGGTCTTGCCGTAGCCCTCGCGCTTGAAGGTGAACACGGCGTTGGGCCCGCACTCGATGCTGCCGTCGGTCATCCGCGTGAAGTGCACGCCCAGGAACGGGAAGCGCGGGTCGGGCACGGGATAGATCAGGTGGCGCACCTTGTGCTTGGCGTGGTCCTCCAGCTCGTAGTAGTCGCCGCGGAAGCCCACGATGCGCTCGGGGAATCGCACACCGTCGGCCTTGGCGAGCCGGTCGCTCTGGAGCCCGGCGCAGAAGATGGCGTGGCGCGTGCGGTAGGCGCCCTTGGTGGTGCGGATGGTGCTGAGGGCCTCGCCGTGCTCGGTGCCGGTGACGCGTTCGCCCAGGTGCACCGCGCTGCGCGGGTTGAGGGCGAGGGCGAGCTCGGCCATCTTGGCGGTGGCGCCGCGGAAGTCGATGATGCCGGTGCAGCCCACGTGGATGCCGGCGATGCCGGTGCAGTGCGGTTCGATCTCGCGGATCTCCGCGGCGTTCACCCGGCGCATGTCCTCGATGCCGTTGGCCTGGCCGTGCCCCCAGATCTTGTCCAGGCGGGGCAGCTCGGCGGGGTCGGTGGCCACGATGAGCTTGCCGCACACGTCGTGGGCGATGCGGTGCTCGCGGGCGAAGGCCACCAGCTCGCGCCGGCCGGTGACGCAGTTGCGGGCCTTGTAGCTGCCGGGCTTGTAGTAGATGCCGCTGTGGATGACCCCGCTGTTGTGGCCGGTCTGATGGTCGGCCAGGGCCTGCTCCTTCTCGATCAGCAGGATGTCCAGCTGCGGAAAGCGGGCCTGAAGCTTGAGAAAGGTGCCGGCACCCACGATGCCGCCGCCCACGATCACCACGTCCCACGTACGTCCGTTCTCCATGTCGGGTGTGTTGCCTGCGGCGCGAAGGTATCGGGCCGGAGGGCGCGGGCTTACGGGGTGGCGGGCACGGCGGTCTCCTCGCGGGGAACGAGAAGCAGCAGGATCAGGCCCAGCACGAAGAAGCCGCCGATGGCGATCACCGTGTTGCGCAGGTCGCCCGTGAGCTGGAACACCAGGCCGTAGGCCAGGGTGCCGAGCACGGTGCCCAGGTAGTAGCTCACGTCGTAGAAGCTGAAGAAGCTGGCGTGGTCCGTGGTGGCGGGCAGGAACTTGGCGTAGGTGCTGCGCGAGAGCGACTGGCAGCCGCCCATCACCAGGCCCACCCCGGCGGCCAGGGCGTAGAACTCATGCGCCCAGCGGGTGAAGTAGGCCGCGATGCACAGGCCCACCCACACCACCACGCCCACCGACAGGGCGCGCAGGTTGCCCACCCGGCCGCTGAGCCGCGCGAAGAGCCCGGCGCCCGCGGCGGCCACCAGCTGGATGAGCAGGATGCTGATGATGAGGCTCTCGTCGCCGATGGGCACCACCTGGCCGGTGGCATCATGGTCCTTGATCTCGCGCGCGGCGAAGGCCACGGCCAGGTACATCACCGTCTGGATGCCCATGTTGAACACGAAGAAGGCGGCGAGGAAGCCACGCAGGCGGGGCATGGCGCGCAGCTGGCCCCACACCTTGCGCAGTTCGCGGTAGCCCGCGGTGAGGGCATCGCCGGCCGGGGGGCGGGACGTGGCCGTACGGGCGGGCAGGGCGCGGAAGGGGATCTGGGCCCAGCCGGCCCACCACAGGCCCACGGTGAGGAAGCTGAGCCGCGCGGCCAGGCCGGGCGTATCGGGGATGCCGAAGAGCGCAGGCTTCATCACCATCGCCAGGTTGATGACCAGCAGGAGCACGCTGCCGAGGTAGCCCATGGTGTAGCCGCGGGCGCTCACCCGGTCATGGTCCTTCTTCTCGGCGATCTCCGGCAGGAAGGCGTCATAGAACACGAGGCTTCCGCTGAACCCGATGCAGGCGAGCATGAAGAGCGCCAGCCCCGGGAGCAGGTCATCGAAGGTGAAGAAGAAGAGGCCCGCACAACTGGCGGCGCCCGTGTAGCAGAAGCCCTTGAGGTAGGCCAGCTTGTTGCCCCGGCTGTCGGCGATGCCCGACAGGATCGGCGCCAGCAGGGTCACGATCAGGAAGCCGGCGCTGAGGGCGTAGGACTGCAGGCTGTCCGCGGGCACGCCATAGCGCGCGGCCACCTTGTCCACGCCGTTGTCCATGGTGATGGCGGCGTAGTAGATGGGGAAGATGGCGCTGGTGATGGTGAGCGAATAGGCCGAGTTGGCCCAGTCGTACATGGTCCAGGCGCGGATGATCCGCGGGTCGCCCTGCTGCATGATGGACCGATGGGGTGGAACGGTGAAGTGGTGCGAAGGTGCGGAACGGACTGCGATACCCGGCCGAAGATCCGGTTGTTTCGGGCACGAGCGCTTTCAACGCCTATTCCACGACGAACCGCACCGCACGGCCATCGGGCACCTGCAGCACATAGACCCCGGCCTCAAGCCCGGACGCCCGGACCGGTTGGCCGGCACCGGCGGCGGACGACACCACAAGCTCCCTCACCGCTCGCCCCGCCGCGTCGAACAGGTGCACCAGGTGCCGGCCGTCCGGCAGGCCTTGAACGGCCAGCAGCCCATCGCCGAGGACCGCCACGCGCACCCCGGTGCCCTCCGCGCCGAGCGGCTCCTCCACGGACACCGGCACGCTGCACGTATCGCTGTACGCACCGCCCACCCACCGGGCCATGTAGTGCACGGAGTCCCCGTCGATGTACGGGCCACAGGCCACCCACAGCGTGTCCTGGTAGAAACCGATGCCCACCACGTTGTTGCCGTTGAACACCCCATCGCCCACGTTGCACCACTGGTGGCCGTCCCAGGTGCTGATCGCCGCCGAGGGGATGTGCCCCGCGTAGTTGTGCGTGCCGCCCACGAACAACAGCCCGTCGTGCTCCGTGAGGCAATACACCTGCTGCCCCGGGTGGTAGTTGCCGCTCGCGTCCTGGATGCCGTCGCCCAAGGACGACCAGGTGCTGCCGTCCCAGGCCATGATGGCATTGCCCGCGTTGCCCGCCGCGTTGTCGAACACCCCGCCCACGATCAGCTTGTCCTGGTACACCTCCATGGCGCTCACCCAGTTCATGCCCCCCAGCAGGCTGCCGCCCACCGGTTCCCAGCTCACCCCGTCCCACACCATGATGTCCTGGTAGGTGCCGCTGAAGCTGAAGGTGCCGCCCAGGTAGATCTTGCCCTGGTAGAGCGCCACATCGTAGGGCATGAAGGCGCTCGGGTTGGTCATGGGCGGCAGACCCACCGGCTGCCACTGCCCGCCCACCCAGCGCACCAGGCCGTTCGCCGGCTGCCCGTCCACCGTCTGGAACGGGCCGGCCGCGTACAGCACCCCGTCCAGTACGCGAAGGCGGTTCACGTGTGCACTAAAGTCCCCCATGCCCTGCCACGTGCCGTTCACGTAACGAGCGATGTTCGCGATGGGGTTTCCATCCGCCGTGGTGAAATAGCCCACCACGATCAGCGTGTCGTGGTACACCACCGCATCGAACAGCGAATAGCTGAAGCTGCCCAAAGTCTCCCATTGTCCATGATCATAGCGCACAAGGCTCTTCTCGCTCCATCCGTTGGCACCAGCGGGTCGAACCCTGCCGATACAATAGAACACATCCTGTACTGTATCGTGGTGGAACCTTAGGATGCCGGTGGTCACATACGGCATGCCCGATGCCTGCCAGTCACTTTGCGCGTGGCTTACGCCGACCGCGGCTGAGAACAGAAGAGCGAGGACCCCGCGCATGGCTCAAGGCTGATGGAGGATCCGGAAGGAACGGGACGCCATTCGGTCAAGGGCTCCGATGTACAGGCCGGGCGCAAGGTTTCCAAGGCCAAAAGGCTCGGAACGCGCTTGGTCCGAGGCCAGCAGCATGCGCCGCACCACACGGCCCGAGGCATCGAACAGATGCAGGAGGTGCCGGCCGTCCGGCAGGCCGGTCAACTGCCACTGACCGGGGCCTGTCGACAGCACACCGATCGGCGTACCGAAGCCTTGACCCGAAGGATCTTCGGGCACAGCGGTGAACAGATCCGTACAGAAACCGAGCAGGAAGACATCGGCCACCCCGCCTGTGTAAATCTCCTCGAAGTACGCCGGTGCCCCAGGGTTGAAGACCGGGAAGTAGCTCGTGTCGGGCACGAACAGCATGGGGGTGAATCCGGCAGCGTACAGCAGGTCTTCCGTACAGGCCAGGCTGGCGATCTGCTCGTTGGCACCGAAACTGTAGTCATCACCGCCCACGTAGGTGGACAGGATGGGCCAATGACCGGGCGTGAAGGCCATGATGTAGCCGTCCGCAGCGGCCGAAGGAATGCCCGTGCCCGTGTTGGGTTCCTCCTGAAAGTAGAAACCGGGCAGTTCCAGGTTCACCGCTGTATTCCCCTGAATGCCGCCCGCCACGAACACGTTGCCAATGCCATCGGTAACAATGGAACTCGACTGGAAGAAACTATGCCCAGCGATGGGGGTGCTCCACTGCAACGACCGGTCCTCATGGGCGATGGACAGCAACCAGGCACGGGAGGGTTCCAGCGACACCCAGCCGCTGTCGGCCACCACCGGGAAGTCCATCGTGTTGGTGGTTCCGATCACGTACAGGTCCCCAGCATCGTTCACGGCGAGGGGCTCGTTCGCTTCGAGCAGATCACCGTTGGGTCCACCGATGGTCGTGCCCCACTGCAAGGCTCCGTTCAGATCGAACTCCGCGATCGTCACGTCACTTGTGCCGAGCACACTGTCCTGGTCATACGCCATGGGACCGCCATCCAGGATGGGCTGATAGCCTCGGCTGTATGTGCCCCCCACAGCGAAGAGCCGGTCACCCACACATCGGATCCCCCGCACATCGTCGAAGGCAGAATCCCCTACGAAGGTGGCCCATCGCAGGTCATCACCGGTGTCCAAGCCCACGATGAAGCCGTCCACATTGTCCGTGTAGGAGCGTACGTAGGATCCGTTGGGTTGGTTGGCCGGTGTAGGCACATCGCCCTCGGTGAGCCCGGCGACGAACAACCGGCCTTGGTCATCCAAAGTAATGTCAGTGATCTGGGTCCCTAGGTTCCCGAAATAAGTGGAATGTAGCAATACAGCGTTGATGTTGAACTTGGCCAAGAAGCCGTTCGCCAAACCTCCACCTGTGCCGGTGTCGTCGTAGTAGGCACCGGGTAGCTCTTCTGGATAAAGATCGACCGCATACGTCACCCCACCAAGGTAGATCTCGGCCAGGGGCCCGTCCCTCACGGCCAGGGCAGCGGGGAACTGGGCGCCGAAGCCGCCGTAGTAGATCGTCCAGAAGAGGTAGTGCTGGGGGTCGAATCGGCACACGTAGATAAGGTCGCTGCCCGTGGCATAGGATACGGTGATCGGTCCGTTGGGGAACTGGGTGTTCCAGCTGGTGGTGCCGGTGATGTAGTAGTTGCCATCCGCATCGGTGGCGCTCGCATGCACACGGTCGTCTTCCGTGCCGCCGAACAAGGTGCCCCAGCAGGGCGGGGTGTCGCTCACCTCCTGCGCATGCTTGGGCCCCGGGCCGATCTGCAGGATGATCGGAAGGTCCGGGTCCCGGGCCTCGAACTCGAAGCCCACGATGTCCGTGCTCACCACCTTCCAGTTCGGCCGCCAGTTGATGGGCACGATCTCGTTGGTCGCATCCACCTGGTAGGCCACCGCTTCCGGCAAGTCCACGAACTCCTCTCCAATGTACAGCCTCAGCAGGCTGTCCACCGTCAACCCCAGGCTGTCCAGGCCGAGGAACTGCAGCATGAGCTCCTCGGGGTTGCTCTCCGGCCAACAGATGAACGAGAGCTTCTGCCCCAGGCCCGTGCCGTAGAACCGCATGTCGATCCCCGGAAAGATGTCCGCGTACAGTACCTCGCTGTAGCCGTACACCTCCTCCACGCCGTTCGGCATGGTATGCGGCAGGTAGTAGTTCCGGAAGTTCTCCCGCATCACGCGGCCCACGGGCTCCACTTCGGCTGCACGCTCTCCCACGGGCTTGAAGTCCACGCGGGTCTTGCGGGCAAAGCCGGGCACCGTGTCCGGCGCATCCATCACCATCGAGACCAGGGATGCTCGATGCAGCAGCAGGGCGGGATAGCTCCCGTCCGATACGAACCGCAGCCCTTGGATCTGCGCGCCTTGCATATCGGTGTATTGTCCGGTGCTCGGCCAATAGGAGATGGATGCCCGATAGCCTTCCTCCCATCGATCAGGGATCGTGTCCTGTGCATTGACCTTGACCAGGACCAGGACCGTCAAAAGAAGCATCCAGATGCGCATGGCCATTGGAGGTTGGTCGATCGAATGTACAACACGGATCCTCGAAATGTGCGAACCCCTATGGCCATAACGAGAACGGCCTGGATCGGATCCAGGCCGTTCCCGCGCGACACGGGCCTGTTCACTCCAACTCGAACTCCACGCGCCGGTTCTTGCTCAGGGCCACCTCATCCTCTCCGGGGTCGGCGGGGCTGTCGGCCTTCTGACCCACGGTGGTGATGCGGTCGGCGGCGATGCCGCCCTCCACAAGCACGGCCTTCACGGCGTCGGCGCGCATCTTGCCCAGTTCCAACAGGTCGGGGCGCATGCGCGTGCGGTCGTCCTCCACCACGTCCATGTGGCCCACCAGGCGCACCTTCACGGCGGGGTCGGCCTTCAGCGCCTCGATCACATCGGTGAGCGGCTGGTCCATGGCGCCGTCGATGCTCTGCTGGAAGCGCTTGAAGTAGATCACCGTGGCATCGGCCTGCTGGGCCGGTTTCAGGCTCTTGTTCACCGTGGAGCGCTTGCTGTAGATGAACTCGCTCTCGGCCTTGTCCAGCTGTTCGCAGGTGCACTCGCTCATCAGCTTGATGGGCTTCACGCTCACGTCATCGATGTAGTAGTAGGCCTTGAACACCTGGGGGCGCGTCTCCCCTTTGGGGCGCTTCACCTTGCCGGTGACCACCTTGTCGTTGGCCACCGTGTTGCCGAGGATCAGGTACTGCTCATCGCCTTTCGCCTCGTAGACACCGCACACCCCCTGCCAGGAGTAGAGGTCGTCGTAGATCTTCGTGCGCAGGTTGGGCACCTGCATCTCGTAGGTGAGGGCCGCCTCGTCGTCCTTCTTCACCATGACCTTGCTGACGTAGGCGCCCAGTTCGTTGGCGCTGTACTTGCTGAGGTCGGCCAGGCTCACGTAGTAGCTGATGCAGTACTTCTGGCCCTTCGTGAGCATCTTCTTGAACTTGACCTGGAGGTAGCTGCGCGGCTCCTTGTTCATGTAGCTCCACCACATGAGGCCGGCGTAATTGCTGCCGGTGAGGGCGCCCTGGTCGCCGAACTGGTTCCGCGGTGCAGAGGCGGGGCTGCTGTTCACCACCTGATCACTGAACAGGTCGGCCGGCACGGCGGTGGGGCTCTTCCATCCCTTGGCCATCTCGATGCTGCCCAGGCGCTTGAGCTTGCCTTCGATCTCTTCGAAGCCGCCGTTGGGCACCATGTTGAGGCTGTCCTCCACGGGGTTCTCATCGTCCTGGGCGACGAGCGGCGCGGCAAGGAACACGGCGAGCGGGAGCAGGAAGGGTCGGAAACGCATGGTCATGGTCGATGGGTGGGCAAGATAACGGTCGCCGGTCGACCCGCCGGGCAAGCCGCGTGCCACGCGTACGGATCGGCGTGCGATCTTCGTTGTTCACGACATGCGCATCCTCCTTCCCCTCTTCCTGTCCGCCGCGGTGTTCGCGCCCGGCGCCGCCAGTGCCCAATGGGCCGTGGGCCTGCTCGGTGGCCTGGGCCAGGACCATGGCTGGCAGGGGCGGACAAGCTGGATGGGGGCCCTGGCGGAGCGCCGGATGGGCGACAGCAGCTCGTTCGTGCTCCGCCTCACCGGCCTGGCCTTCACCCCGGTGGAGCGGGTGTACAAGGAGACCGTGGTGGCCGATGACGGGACCGTGGGCGTGGAGGCCGTGATGCACGAACTGATCGGCCGGGGCGGCGTGCAGCTGTCCATGCGCTGGCCCTTCCTGACGGTGCCCTGCGAGGGGGGCTACCACCGCGGTGCCTACGTGATGGCCGGCGCCGGTTGGGAGCACGCCTGGGTGCGACAGGCCGGCTATGCCGTGCAGGAGGAAGTGGGCGCCGAGTCCATCCTGGTGCGCGAGCGCCGCTGGACGGTGGACCGCCTGACGGGCCATGCCGCGGTGGGCGCGCAATACGGCACGCGCTGGGGGTCGCCCTTCCTGGAGGTGCAGATGAACGCCGGCCCCATGCCGTACGACACCGGCCTCTGGGGCATCACGCTGGTGGGGCTGCAGCTCGGATACCGCTACGTGTTCGTCCGCCGCTGACCGGCACGGCCCGCCGATTACATGGCCCGCGCCACCGGATGCGCGATCGGGCTCGCGCCCGAGGAGGACCACGGCTTGTTTCGCCCCATTAAGCGAACACGCCATGCGCTCCGCCAACGCTCCGATCACCGCTACTCCCCTGCCCGACCGCTGGACCCTGCTGATGCCCGGCCTCACCATCCTGTGCCGCGTGCTGGGCGTGGTGTGCGGTCTGGTGGCGCTGGGGTCGGGGATGGGTTGAAGGCCGTTGCTCCGGCCGGGGCGGTCCTTGATCCCTCCTGCGACCCGGCCGCCGTTCGTCCGCTCTACTTTCGGTGCCTCCCATGAGGCCCCCCGTCGTCCTTTGCGCCGCCCTTCTCGGCATCGCACCCTCCCGGGCGCAGATCGACCTCGACTCGTTGTGGGGCGTGTGGCAGGACAGCACCCGGGCGCCTGTCGATCGCCTTCGGGCGATGAGCTACATCAGCATCGACGGCTTCCTCTACAGCGACCCCGACAGCGCGGCCGTGCTGGCGGGGATGCAGTACGACCTGGCGGTGCGGCATGGCAACGCGCGCTACCAGGGCATCGCCACCACCACGCTGGGCGAGTACCACATGATGAAGGGCGACTATGCCCGTGCGCTGGAACGCTTCACGCAGGCGCAGCAAGCCTTCGGCGAAGCGGACGAGCCCGTGGCCCAGGCCAAGAGCGTGAGCAACATGGGCGTGCTGCTGCAGGAGCTGGGCGACACCGAGAGGGCGCTCGACCTGTACCGGCAGAGCTTGGCGCTGGCGCAGGCGATCCCCGACACGGGCAGCATCTGTGCGGCGCTGATCAACATCGGCACGCTGGAGCTGGCGCGCGGCGACACCGGCACCGCGGTGGCCCACTACGAGCACTGCCTGGCGCTCTCGGCCGGATACCCGAACACGCGGGACCAGGCCATCGCCGCGTCCGACCTGGGGATCATCCGCAGCGCCCAGGGCGATGGCTCCGAGGCCCTGCGCCTGCATCACCAGTGCCTTGAACTGGCGCGGTCGGGCGGCCACCAGGACCTGGAGGCCATGGCGCTCGGCAACCTCGGCAGCCATCACTTGCGCACGGGCGACCTTCCGCTGGCCGAGCGCTACGGGCGCGACGCCCTGGCGCTGGCCCGCTCCGCCGGCTTCACCAAGCAGGAATCCGATGTGCGCGGTCTGCTCCACAGCGCGTACAAGAAGCAGGGGCGGTCCGCCGAGGCCTTGGAGATGCTGGAACACCAGCTGGCCCTGCAGGACAGCCTGCGCAGCGAGGACGGCCGCAAGGAACTGCTGCGCTTCGGGTACGAGAAGCGCGCACTTGCGGACAGCCTGGCCTTCGCTGCGGAGCTGGCGCAGGCCGAGGACCGGCGCACGATCGCCGAGCTGCGCGCCGAGCGCAACCGCAACCGGGCGTGGATGGCCGCGGGCGCGGGCCTGCTGTTGCTGGGCGGCCTGGCGGCGTGGAGCTGGACCGACCGGCGAAGACGGCGCGAACGCTTCGAGAAGGAGGCGGCCCACCTGGAGACGCAGGCCCTGCGCAGCCAGATGAACCCGCACTTCATCTTCAATGCCCTGAACAGCATCAACGCGTTCGTGCAGGGCAACGACCCGGACAAGGCCACGGGCTTCCTGAGCCGCTTCGCCCGCGTGATGCGCGCCGTGCTGGAGAACAGCCGGCACAGCGAGGTGCCCTTGGAGGACGATCTGGAGGCGCTGAAGGGCTACATGGAGCT
>JAEUSW010000307.1 GCA_016788285.1 Flavobacteriales bacterium | reverse complement strand
CGCCGCCGAGGTGCTGGAGGAGTACGCCAAGGTGCGCAGCCAGTACGAAGGCCACCAGCGCGAGAAGGAGTACGTGCCGCTGGAGGAGGCCCGCGCCAAGAAGTTCACCATCGACTTCGCCGCCGAGCCGCCCGTGGCGCCGAAGAGCACCGGCATCTTCACCTACCGCAACTACCCGCTCTCCGAGCTGGTGCCCTACATCGATTGGACGCCCTTCTTCATGGCCTGGGAGCTGGCCGGCAAGTTCCCGCGCATCCTCGAGGACGAGGTGGTGGGCAGGCAGGCCACACAGCTCTATGCCGATGCGCAGCAGATGCTCGACCGCATCGTGAAGGAGCAGTGGATCCAGGCGCACGGGGTGGCCGCCATCTGGACGGCGAACACGACCGACCACGACGACATCGCGCTCTACGGCGATCCGGTCCGCACCAAGGTCATCGGCCGCTTCCACACCCTCCGTCAGCAATCGAAGAAAGCCCCCGGCGTGCCCTACCTCGCCCTGGCCGACTTCATCGCCCCGGCCGGAACGCCCGACTTCCTCGGCGGCTTCGCCGTGAGCGCGGGCCACGGCGTGGACGAACGCGTGAAGCGCTTCGAGGCCGCGCACGACGACTACAGCGCCATCCTGCTCAAGGCCCTGGCCGACCGCCTCGCCGAGGCCTTCGCCGAGAAGCTGCACGAGGTGGTGCGCCAGGAGCTTTGGGGCTACGAGACCGTCCGCCTCACCAACGAGCAGCTCATCAAGGAAGAGTACCAGGGCATCCGACCGGCGCCGGGCTACCCCGCGTGCCCCGACCACACCGAGAAGCCCGAGCTCTTCCGCCTGCTCGACGCCACCAAGCACACCGGCATCACCCTCACCGAGAGCCTGGCCATGAGCCCGGCGGCGGCGGTGAGCGGCTGGTACTTCGCGCACCCACAGGCCAAGTACTTCGGCGTGGGGCGCGTGGCCCGGGACCAGGTGGAGGACCTGGCGCGGCGCAAGGGGGAGAGCGTGGAGTGGATGGAGAAGTGGCTGGGGAGCAACCTGGCCTATTGAACCTTCGGGGGGCACCCTGCGTATGCAGGTCCCGTGCGACCCATCCGCATCCTGTTCCTGTTGTCCTGGGGCCTCGCCGCGATCGCGCTGCAGGGCCAGGAAGCCTGGCGTCTGACGCAGGAGAACGGGGACTGCACCGGGGCCATCCCCATCGCCGATTCGGTGTACCATCAGCCCGACGCCGTGCGCGGCTTCGGCAACAAGCTGGAGATCAAGGAGAACCCGGTGGACCACCTGCAGTGGCTCGAGCGCGAGCACCACAGCACGTGGTACAAGTTCCGGAGCCCGGTGACCACCACGCTCACCTTCGACATCATCCCGGACAACCCCGCGGACGACATCGATTTCCTGCTCTTCGAGGGCGCCATCCCGGGCATCTGCGACAAGATCCCGAGCCGGGTGGTGCAGCCCGTTCGGTCCAACATCAGCCGCAACGACCCTGCGCTCGGCAGCCGCTGCGGCCTCAGCAAGGATGCGGTCGACGACTTCGTCCGCTCCGGGGTGGGCGCCAGCTACAGCCGGGCCATCGAGGTGAAGGAGGGTGACCTCTTCTATCTGGTGGTCGACTATCAGGACCGTCCGCTGGCCGGCTACACCATCCATTTCCATTACGATCCGCCCCCGAAGCCGGTGGAGGAGGAGCCGACCACGCAGAAGCAGCAACTGGTCATCAACGTCACCGACGCGCGGAGCGGCAAGCCCGTGGATGCGAACCTCACCATCGACGGCATGGTGTTCGACAAGGTGGTGGAGGCCAAGGGCCGCAGCACGTACAGCTATGAGATGGACATGTACCGCAACCTGAAGATCGGCTGCGTGCGCGAGGGCTACATGTTCACCTCGGTGAAGGTGAAGGGCAGCATGGAGCCCACGCTCACCGTGGACCTGAAGTTGACGCCGATCGCCCCGGGCGAGCATGTGGTGCTGGAGGACATCCGCTTCGTGGGCAACGAGGACAAGGTGCTGCGCTCGTCCGAGGCCTCCCTGCTGCTGCTGCTGCGCTTCCTGCAGGAGAACCCGCGGGTGCGCATCGAGGTGGAGGGCCACGTGAACGGCCCCACCTTCAAGAACAAGAAGGAGTTCATCGACCTCAGTGCGGCACGCGCCCGGTCGGTCTACGACTTCCTGATGGTGAACGACGTGGAGCCCGAGCGTGTGACCTATGTCGGCCTGGGGAACTCGCGCATGCTCTTCCCCGAACCGAAGACCAAGGAGGAGAGCGAGGCCAACCGCCGCGTGGAGGTGAAGGTGGTGAGCAACTGAGCCCCACCGCTCGCCCCCGTCCATCACCGTTCATCCGTTCGTCCCTCACCGCCCGTCACCCCCGGGTATTTTTGCCCGTACCGCCCGCTGTTCCGATGCAGTCGGGCGGCGGACATGCGATCCATCGCCCCGTTGCTCCTGCTGGTCGTGCCCATGGCGCACGGCCAATCCGCCTGGACCCTCGAACAATGCGTCGCGCGCGCCGAGGAGCGGAACCTCTCGCTGCGCGGTGCCCTGCTGGACACCGAGCTGGCCGACCGCACCCGCCAGCAGTCGTTCTGGAGCTTCTTTCCCGACCTGAACGGCGGGGCCACCCACGGCTACAACTACGGCCGGGTGATCGACCGCTTCACCAACACCTTCGCCACCGACCGGGTGCGCACCAACAACTTCTTCCTGAGCAGCGACCTCACGGTGTTCAACGGCCTTCGCCTGCACAACGAGCGGCGCCGTGCCGGGCTCGACCTGGAGGCGGCGCAGGAGGCGGGCGATGCCGTCCGCAACGATGTGCGCACCACCGTGGCGCAGCAGTTCATCGAGGTGCTGAGCGCCGAGGAGCGGATCCGGGCGGCCGAGGCCCAGCTGGCCAGCACCACCCAGCAGACCGAGCGCATGCAGGCCCTGGTGGACGCCGGGCGGAACGCGCGGTCCGAACTGATCAACCTCCGGTCGCAGCAGGCCCAGCAGGAGTTCACGCTCGTGGACCTGCGCAACCGCCGCGAACAGGCGCTCCTCCAGCTGGCGCAGACCCTGCAGCTCACCTCGGACGAACTGCGCGGCTTCTCCGTGACCAGCCCGGCCCTCTCCGCGATGAACGTGGCCGAGCCCACCGCCGATGTGGAGACCGTGCTCGCCGCGGTCCTGGCCCAGGACCCGCTCTTCCGCCAGGCGGAGCTGCGCGCCTCCAGCGCGGAACGCGGCGTGGCCATCGCCCGCGCCGGCAGCTACCCGGTGGTCTCGTTCAATGCCTCGGCCGGGACGGGCTATTCCGGCCGGAACTTCGAGGCCATCGGCGATCCCATCATCGGGCCGCCGGAGCAGATCGGGTTCACCGAGAGCAACGAGGCCGTGTTCGTCCCCAACGTGGACTTCGAGACCCAGGTGCGGCCCTTCGGCAAGCAGTTGGACGACAACCTGAACGAATCGCTCGGGCTCACGCTGTCGCTCCCCATCTTCAACAACCGCCGCACCGAGCTGGCCGTCAGCCAGGCGCGCATCCAGAAGGAGCGGGCGGAGCTGGAGGTGGTGAACGTGCGCGACCGCCGGCGCCGTGACGTGCAGGACGCGATCCTGGCACAGCGTGCGGCCTACACCCAGTACCAGGCCGCCCAGCGCAGCGTGGAGGCCGCCGAGGAGAACCTGCGCTTCGCCGAGGCGCGCTATGAGCAGGGCGCCACCAACGCGCTCGAACTGAACACCGCCCGCAACGACCTGCAGCGCGCCACCGCCGACCGCATCACCGCCAAGTACTCCTACGTGCTCGCCGTGAAGCTCCTGGACATCCTGCAGGGCCTGCCCCTCACGCTCTGAGCCATGGCCCTGGTGCTCGCCATCGAGACCTCCACCCGGCTGTGCTCGGTGGCCGTGGGCCGTGACGGTGCCCTGCTGGCCGAACGCAACGAGGAGGGCGAGGGCTTCGTCCATGCCGAGCGCCTTCATGTGCTTGCAGCGGAGGCGATGCGGGAAGCGGGCGAGGGCTTCGCCGCGTTGGATGCCGTGGCCGTGGGCATCGGACCGGGCAGCTACACCGGCCTCCGCATCGGCCTGAGCGCCGCCAAGGGCTACGCCCACGCCCTGGGCCGCCCCCTCATCGGTGTGGGCACCTTGGAGGTGTTGGCCGCCGCGTTGTCCACCACGGCCCCCGACCGTGCGACCGGAGCGGTACGTCACCCCATGATCGATGCGCGGCGGATGGAGGTCTTCACCGCGCCCTTCACCGCGGACGGCCGGCCCCTGGGTGCACCGGAGCCCCGCGTGCTGGAAGCCGGATGGGTGGCGGGCCTGGCCTCCGGGACCGTGGTCTTCGGCGACGGCGCGGACAAGGCAACGGCGCTTTGGGCCGCGACGACAGGTGTGGTGCATGTGCCCGGGGTGCGGCCCTGGGCGAGGGCACTGCTCGGCCTGGCCCTGCAGCGTCTGCGCGCCGGTGCGGTGGACGATCGGGCCTACCTGGTCCCGCTCTACGGCAAGGAGGCGGGCGTGACGCGCCCGCGGGCCTGAGGGCTCACAGCCCGGCCAGGATCACCAACAGCGCGACGGGGCTCAGCTCGCCTTCGATCACCAGCAGCGCGTCGCCCTTGCGTGCGAAGGCACCCTCGGCGAGATGGACCACGTTGCCCTCGATCCGGAAGGCCGCCTCGGCCTTGCTGCAGAAGGCCCCGTCGCTGCGGAACACCGCGGGCCCATCGACCACCAGCGCGCAGGTGCCGCGCGAGCACATCGGTCCACCGGCGTGCACCAGCCCCGGGCCGTCGAGGATGTAGGCGCACTCGCCCCGGGCCCAGTTCCCATCGGCGCTGCGGAACACCCGGTCGCCCTCGATCAGGTACACGCAAGGCCCGCGCGTGCCGAAGGGCCCGCTGGCCGTGTGGATGGCCCCGCCTTCGACCAGGAAGGCCGCATCGCCGGGCCGGGCCGTGGGGCCGTAGGCCCATCGGATGAGCGCCTGCTGGGCCCGCCCCTCCCCGGGTGCGCTGATGGCGAGCAGGGCCAGCGAAAAGGCGAGGTGGAGGCGGGTCATCGGCGTTCGGTGTGGTAGCGCACCACGTGGATCTGTCCCGTGGCCATGTCCTTCGTGAGCCGTGCCTTCAGGAACATCGTGTGCTCCTCGTACAGGAACTCCTCGTGGCGCACATGACGGTCGTCGTGGTATACCTCGAGGGTGGTGAGGTTCCCCGCGGCATCGTAGCGGAAGGTCTCCGTGGTGCTCCGTGCCTCGCGCAGGTCCGGCCGCACGATGCGCTCGGCCAGCCGACCCTTCTCATCGTACCGGAAGCTCACGCGCGAACGACGACCGCTCACGAGGTAGCGGTCCTCGATGCTACGCAGGTAGCCCCACTGGTCGGACGCGTGGCGCTGCTCGCGGTAGGGCAGGCCGAGGTTGTTGCGGTATTCCCGCACCCATGCGGTATCGCTCTCCGTGCGGTAGGCGTACCGCTCATCGCTGATCACCGTGCGCTCCCCCGGCTGGAACCGGTATCGGTCCGGACCGGTGTTGGCCACGCGCACGTACGTCTCGTTCACCGGTCGCCCGAGGCTGTCCAGCGTGGTCTCCAGCAGGTAGTGCCCGGCCAGGTCGGTGCGCAACTGGGCCACTGCGCGACCGGCGGCATCGTAGGTCCAGGCCACCGAGGTGGTGTCCAGCCCGGTGCCGGGGCGGCCGTGCGTGCTGTTGCTGTACACCAGGCGGCCTTCCCCGTCGAAGCGGTGGAGCAGTCGTTCGGGCAGTTCGCGCATGGGCCGCCCGTCCGGTTTCACCGAAGGCACCCCGGTTATGGCCGTGATGCCATTGCGTTGGATGAAGGCCGGGTCCCAGGAGGGATGCTCGGCCTCGCGTTCCGAAGGGACCACGCGGAGCATCTGGGCGGCGGCCGGCACCGGCAGCAGGAGCAGGGGAAGCAGCACCGCCCTCATCGCAGCTGCCGCAGGGCCTCCTCCACCGTGCCCACCGGCATCCGGCAGGTCTTGTTCTGGCATACGTAGATCGTCGACGTCCCGGGAAGCAGCTTGCCCTCCAGCAGTGGCAGGGCCGATGCGCCCGTGGTGCCCAGGAACACCGCGTTCGGCACGTAGTGCCGGCCGAAGCCGAGCCGCAGGGCACCGGCCTCGGGACCGGTGATGGCGATCTCGTGGAACGGGAACACGTGCGCCTGCATCAGCAGGGCCCAGTTGCTGTATCCGCCCGGGTAGCTGTCCATCTGTCCCTTCACGTTCTGCAGCATCTGTTCGCTGAGGGCGAGGTAGCGCGGACGGTCGAGCAGGTGGCCGAGCAGGAAGAGCCCCTTGGCCATGCTGCTGTTGGAGGCGGGGATCACGTTGTCGTTCACCTCCTTGCGGCGCGCGACCAGCGGCGGGTCCAGGTCGCTGGTGAAGTGGAACATGGCGCTGGTGCTGTCGTGGAAATGGGCGATGGCGTACTCCGCGAGCTTCTCCGCCTCGCGGACATGCGCCTCGTCGAAGGTGACGCCGTACAGCGCCAGCAGGGCCTCGATGGTGAAGCAGTAGTCCTCCAGGTAGCCGTTGATCGTGGCCTTGCCGTTCTTGTAGCTGTGCCAGAGGCCGCCGTCGGGGCGGCGGCATTGGCCGAGCAGCAGGGCCATGGTGCGCTTCGCCTGCTCCAGGTAGGCCGGGGTACCGAGCGCTTCGTAGGCGTCGGCATAGGCCTGCACGGTGAGCGCGTTCCAGCTCACCAGCGCCTTGTCGTCGAGCCCGGGCCGCTCGCGGCGTGCCCGCGCCTCGAGCAGCCGTGCGTTGATCGCATCGATGCGGGTGCGCAGCGCGGCGGGATCCATGCCGTGGCGCTGCGCGAAGGTGCTGTCGTCCACCGGGCGAAGCAGGATGTTGCGCCCGTGCTCCCAGAGCCCGTCCCCGCCCACGGCGTAGAGCTTCACGGCCAGTTCGTGGTCGGCGCCGAGGGCGGTGCGCAGCTCCTCTTCGGTCCACACGTAGAAGCGGCCCTCCTCGCCCTCGCTGTCGGCGTCGAGCGCGCTGAAGAAGGCCCCCTCCGATGAACGCATCTCGCGTTCCAGGAAGGCGAGCGTGCGCTCCACCACGCGCCGGTGCTCCGGATCGCCGTAGGCCTTCCACGCCTGGCTGTAGAGGCTCACCAGCTGGGCGTTGTCGTAGAGCATCTTCTCGAAGTGCGGCACCTTCCAGAGCACGTCGGTGCTGTAGCGTGCGAAGCCACCGCCCACCTGATCGAACAGGCCGCCCCGCGCCATGCGGTCCAGCGTGAGCTTCACGTGCGCCTTCAGCGCGGGGTCGTCCGTCAGCCAGGCCTGCTGCAGCAGGAAGAGGTGGTTGTTCGGCATGGGGAACTTCGGCGCGCGGTCGGTCCCGCCATGCTCGTGGTCGAACTGCTTCTCCCACACCTCCACGAAGCGGTCGAGCTCCTTGCGGGTGAACGGTGCCGGGTCCTCGTTGAGCACCACGAGGTCCAGTTCGGCGATGCCCTGCTGCAGGCGGTCGGCGTAGCTGCGCACCCGTTCGGGCTCCTGGGCCCAGGTGGTGCCCAGGTCCTGCAGCAGTTGGCGCCACTGCGTCGGGGCGAAGTAGGTGCCCCCGTACACCGGTCGCCCGTCGGGCAGCGCGAAGCAGTTCAGCGGCCAGCCGCCCCGCCCGGTCATCAACTGCACGGCGCCCATGTACACCTGGTCCACGTCGGGGCGCTCCTCGCGGTCCACCTTGATGCAGATGAACCGCTCGTTCATCAGCTCGGCGATGCTGTCGTTCTCGAAGCTCTCGCGCTCCATCACATGGCACCAGTGGCAACTGCTGTAGCCCACGCTGATCAGCACGAGCTTGTTCTGCGCCCGCGCCGAATCGAAGGCCTCCTGCCCCCAGGGGTACCAGTCGACCGGGTTGTGCGCGTGCTGCAGCAGGTAGGGGCTCGACTCGTGGATCAGGCGGTTGGTGTGGCGGTGCGCGGTGCTGTCGTTCATGGATCCGGGGTCGTCGGTGCCACCGCTCCCGCACCCCCCGGCGGACAGGAGGACGGCCGCGCAGCCGGGGATGATCAGGCGATGGGTCATGGGTTCAAAGAAAGGCCGGTGCAGGGGCGTCCGTGCGCCGCTTGCCGCGCACCTCGTCAACAGCCGGCCGTGCGGAGCGGTGCGTCATCGTTGGAGCGGGGCCTCCAGCCTGATCGGGAAGCGCTTCCGCACCAGCCCGGCCCGGGCGCCCACGGTGCCCTCCGCCCGCAGCACCGGCCGGTCGCCCAGCAGCATGCCCAGCCCCATCACCAGCAGCGGACCGCCGTCTACCCGTGCATGCAAGGGGATGCGCACCGTGGAGGTGCTTCGCGCGGGAACGGTCAGGGGCGTGTCCAGCACGGCCGTGCCGATGCGTG
The DNA here is from genome assembly GCA_016788285.1 of Flavobacteriales bacterium. Taxonomy (GTDB): domain Bacteria; phylum Bacteroidota; class Bacteroidia; order Flavobacteriales_F; family PHOS-HE28; genus PHOS-HE28. The sequence goes on along the minus strand of JAEUSW010000307.1, from coordinate 6,529 downwards.
TCCCGTTCAGGTACAGGTCGAGCTCGGGTTCGTGCACGCGGATGCGATAGCCGTTGGGGTTGTTGACCCGCACATCCACCCGAAGGGCCAGGCCATCCGGATCCATCCCCATGAGCTGAACGTCCTCCACGCCCTCCACCGTCACCTCCCGGTACGCGGTGCAGCCGGCCATCGAGGCCATGCCCATCACCCATAAGGCCGCAGCGCCCCAGCGGAACATGCCCCGTCGCGACAACGACCGTGCCGGGCTCACGCCCGGCCGTTCATCAGGGCGGCGTAGTGGTGGAAGAAGCGTGGGATGGTGCGGATGCCCATCATGTAGTTGAACACGCCATAGTGCTCGTCCGGGCTGTGGATGTTGTCCGAGTCGAGCCCGAAGCCGAACAGCACGGTCTTCAGGCCCAGTTCGGCCTCGAACAGCGCCACGATGGGGATGCTGCCGCCGCCGCGCGTGGGGATCGGGGTCTTGCCGAACGCCTCCTCCATGGCCTTGCTGGCGGCGCGATAGGCCACCGAGTCGATGGGCGTCACCACCGCCTCACCACCATGGTGCGGGCGCACCACCACCTTCACGCCCGGCGGCGCGATGCGCGTGAAGTGCTCCTGGAACAGGCGGGTGATCGCTTCGCTCTTCTGGTCGGGCACCAGGCGCATGCTGATCTTGGCGAAGGCCTTGGACGGCAGCACCGTCTTGGCCCCCTCGCCGATGTAGCCGCCCCAGATGCCGTTGACGTCGAGCGTGGGGCGGATGCTGCTGCGCTCCTCGGTGCTGTAGCCCTTCTCGCCGCGCACCGCATCGATGGCCAGGTCCTTCTTGTAGGCCTCCTCGTCGAAGGGCGCCTCGGCCAGGGCCTTGCGCTCGGCGGCGCTCAGCTCACGCACCGCGTCGTAGAAGCCCGGGATCGTGATGCGCCGGTCGGCGTCGTGCAGGCCGGCGATCATCTCGCACAGCGCGTTGATCGGGTTGGCCACCGCCCCGCCGTACACCCCGCTGTGCAGGTCACGGTTCGGCCCGGTGACCTCCACCTCCAGGTAGCTCAGCCCGCGCAGGCCGGTGTTGATGCTGGGCACGTCGTTGGCGATCATGGCCGTGTCGCTGATCAGCACCACATCGGCCTTCAGCCGCTCCTTGTTGGCCTTCACGAACACCCCGAGGTTGTCGCTGCCCACCTCCTCCTCGCCCTCGATCATGAACTTCACGTTGCACGGAAGCCCGCCGTTGTGCAGCATGGCCTCCACCGCCTTCACGTGCATGTAGAACTGGCCCTTGTCGTCGGCGCTGCCCCGCGCGTAGATGACCCCGTCCTTGATGACCGGTTCGAAGGGCGGGGAGGTCCACAGGTCCAGCGGGTCGGGTGGCTGCACATCGTAATGACCGTACACCAGCACGGTGGGCCTGGCGGGGTCCACGATCTTCTCGCCGTAGACGATGGGGTGACCGGCCGTGGGGCAAACCTCCACGCGGTCCACCCCGGCCTCCACCAGCCGTTGCTTCACGGCCTCGGCGCAGCGCTGCACATCGGCCTTGTACTTGGGGTCGGCGCTGACGCTGGGGATGCGCAGCAGGTCCATGAGCTCGGCCAGGTAGCGGTCCTGGTTGGCATCGACGTAGGCGAGGAGGTCCTTCACGACATTTCGGTATTTACCCGCGTTGAGACCTGGCGGACCTTCGCGGTGGGAAAGGGCCCGCAAGATAGCCGCGCGCCGGCTGCGCGATCATCACCACCACTTGCTCGGCCCCGCTGCCCTCGCCCCCAGGCAGGCGCTTGTTTCGCCCCACGAACGACCCCCCCGCCATGACCCGCGCCCTCCTCTCCGTCCTGATCGGCCTGGCCACCCTGCCCGCCGGCGCCCAGCTGCTGATCAACAACACCCCCACGCCCCAGAACCTGGTGCAGAGCAATCTGCTCGGCGGAGGCGTGGTGGCCAGCAACGTGCAATACAATGGCCTGGTCGGGGCTCCCGGCGGACAACCCGGCTGCGGGGCCTTCACGTCCAACGGCACCAACCTGGGGCTGGCCTCCGGCATCATCCTGGCCACAGGAAACGTGAACGACGCCCCCGGCATGGGCGACATGACCTTCGCCAGCGCCGGCCTGTTCACGGGCACCGACCCCGATCTGGCCCTGCTCTCCGGTGTCCTCATCAGCGATGCCACCGTGCTGGAGTTCGACTTCGTGCCCACCGGCAACGCCATCGAGTTCCGCTTCGTGTTCGCCTCGGAAGAGTATCCGGAGTATGTGTGCGCGCTGGTGAACGACGCCTTCGGCTTCTTCCTCAGCGGCCCGGGCATCAACGGCCCCTACTCGAACAACGCGGTCAACCTGGCCCAGATCCCAGGGACGAGCGTGCCGGTGACGATCAACACCCTCAATGCAGGCGCGGCAGGGGACCCCTTGAACGGATGCGACCCGCTCAACTGCGCCGCCGCAGACCCCAACTGGGTGGCCAACAGCGCGTACTACGTGGACAATTTCTTCGGCAACACCATCACCTATGATGGGATGACCTCCGTGCTGACCGCCAGCGCCCAGGTGCAGTGCGGCCAGACCTACCACATCAAGTTGGCCATCGGCGACGGTGGTGACGACGCGTACGACTCGGCCGTGTTCCTGGAGGGCGGCAGCTTCGCCAGCGCCCAACCGGTGGTGAACGCCTCGCCCGATGTGAACCTGCCGTGCAGCGGCTCGGTGGACATCAGCATCCTGAACGTCAACGGAGGCACGCCGCCCTACACCTACGAGTGGTTCCTGAACGGCAGCCTGGTGAGCACCAACCAGACCATCACCGTGGGCCCGGGCCAGCAGGGCACCTACGTGGCCACGGTGACCGACGGCTGTGGCGCGGTGGTGCAGGAGCCGGTGGTGGTGGGCGCCCCCATCAGCCCGGCCATGAACCTGACGGTGACCCCGGACCTCAACCTGCCCTGCAGCGGCTCGGTGGACCTGGAGGTGCTGAGCCTGACCGGGGGCACCGCACCCTTCACCTACACCTGGACGCTGAACGGTGCTCCGGCGGGCAACGGCCCGTCCATCACCGTGCCCAACACGGCCCCCGGCACCTACGTGCTGACGGTGGATGACAATTGTGGCGGCAGCGTGCAGGAGAGCGTCGTGGTGGGCGCCCCGATCAGCCCGGCCATGAACCTGACGGTGACCCCGGACCTCAACCTGCCCTGCAGCGGCTCGGTGGACCTGGAGGTGCTGAGCCTGACCGGGGGCACCGCACCCTTCACCTACACGTGGACGCTGAACGGTGCTCCGGCGGGCAACGGCCCGTCCATCACCGTGCCCAACACGGCCCCTGGCACCTACGTGCTGACGGTGGATGACAATTGCGGTGGTACCGTGCAGGGGACGGTGGTGGTGGGCGCACCCGTGAGCCCGGCCATGACCCTGACCTTGAGCCCGGACGTGACCCTCGATTGCCAGGGCACCGCCGACCTCAGCGTGCTGAACGTCGCCGGTGGCACGCCTCCCTTCACCTACAGCTGGACGCTGAACGGCAACCCGGTGGGCACGGGCACCACCATTCCGGTGGACGCCACCGCCCCGGGCACCTACACGGTGACCGTGAACGACAACTGCGCCGGTGTGCAGCAGGGCACCATCACCGTATCGGTGCTCCCCCCGGCCGTGCTGGCCGTCACCGCATCGCCGGATGTGGAGCTGCCCTGCCAGGGCAGCGTGCTGCTGGAGGTGCTGAACGTGGCCGGTGGGGTGGGTCCGTACACCTACGCCTGGACGCTGAACGGCACCAACCAGGGCAACGGGACCACCCTGAACGTACCGGCCGGATCGCCGGGGGCGTATGTGGTCAGCGTGCAGGATGCCTGCGGCGGCTCGGGCTCGGCCACCGTCCAAGTAAGCCCGCCCAACATGCCCACGCTGACGATCACCCCCGGCGGCCCCTACACGGTCCCCTGCCTGGGCGATGCGGCGACCCTGACCCCCGGGGTGACCGGAGGCGATGGTCAATACACCTACACCTGGACCGATGATGCCGGCACCAGCCTCGGTTCCGGGCCGAGCCTCACCGTGCCGGTGACCGGGGATGTGACCTACACCCTGGAGGTGGCCGACAACTGCGGCCAGCAGACGAGCGCCACCCTGGTGGTGGACGCCCCGGCGCCTCTGGAACTGCTGTTGCCCCCCACGGCCGTGGCCTGCGAGGGCGGCAGCGCCACGGTGACCGCCGGTGGAGCAGGTGGAGGAGGGGCCTACACCTTCCTGTGGCAGCCTTCGGGCGACACCACGGCCGCGGTAACCGTGTTCCCCCAGGCCGACACCACGCTGACGGTGACGGTGACCGATGCCTGCGGGGCCAGCGCCTCGGGGGCCGTGACCGTGGTGGTGGAGATCCCCGTGGTGGACATCACCGTGAGCGAGCTGGGCGGGGATGAGTTCCGCTTCACGGCCCAGTGCCTGCCCGGTGCCGAGTCCTTCCACTGGACCTTCAGCACCGGTGCCCAGGCCTTCGGCGCCACCGTGGAGAACACCTTCGCCGATGGTGACCAGTACTGGGCCACGGTGACCGCCACCACGCCCGCCGGGTGCACGGATGTGGATTCGGTGTTCATGCAGCCCTCCGCGCAGCTCTTCTTCCCCAATGCCTTCACCCCGGACGGCGACGGCATCAATGATGCCTGGGGCCCCGTGGGCTACGCGCTCACCGAGGTGACCTATACCATCTTCGACCGCTGGGGGGCCGTGGTGTTCACCACCGAGGAGCTGGGGCGCACCTGGGACGGTCGCTTCGCCAACGGACAGCCTTGTCCCACAGGGGTTTACGTGTACCAGTACCAGGCCAAGGGCCAGCGCTTCCCGGCCACCAAGGGCATCGGGTCGGTGACCCTGCTGGGCCAGGACATCGCTTCGGAGTGAGTCCTCGCCCCCTTCCAGGGGGCCTTCGGGCAACGGATCGGGGTCCAGGGTAGTCATGTGGTCGTCAAGGCTTAATTTTCAAGGCTTTTTCCACCCGCCATGGCCCCGATGAACCGCTCCCTTCTCGCTCTGTGCGCCCTGCTTCCCTTGGGTACCGCCGCCCAGCTGGTGGTCACCAATACGCAGACCCCGGCCCAGCTGGTCCAGAACGTGCTCCTGGGCGGTGGAGTGACGGCCAGCAACTTCACCTTCAATGGCCTGCCGGCCAACACCATCAACCCGCAGGCGGGAGAGTTCGATGGCACATCCTCCAACGTGGGCCTGGCCGCCGGCATGATCATGGGCTCAGGCGATGTCACCTTCGCCATCGGCCCCAACAACGTCGGGAGCGGCTCGGCGGGCGGCGGCAACTGGGGCTTCAACGACCCCGACCTGGACCAGCTGAGCGGGGTGGCGACCCACGATGCCGCCATCCTGGAGTTCGACTTCATCCCCACCGGCGATTCGCTCAAGTTCAACTACGTGTTCGGCTCCGAGGAATACGATGAGTATGTCTGCGGCACGGTGAACGACGTGTTCGGCTTCTTCCTCAGCGGCCCCGGGATCACCGGTCCGTTCACCAACAACGCCATCAACATCGCCCTGGTGCCGGGCACCCAGGTGCCGGTGTCGATCAATACCGTGAACAACGGGACCGTGGGCACCAACGGCACGGCCTCCAACTGCGCCGCGCTGGACCCGAACTGGATGAACAACAACATCTACTACAGCTCCAACGCCAACGGCACCACGGTGCAGTACGACGGCATGACCGTGGTGCTGACCGCCCGTGCCGAGGTCGTCTGCGGCCAGACCTACCACATCAAGATCGCGATCGCGGACGGAGGCGACACCGCCTTCGACAGCGGGGTGTTCCTGGAGGCGGGCAGTTTCGTGAGCACCGGGCAGGTGGTGCCCGACCTGGTGAGCGGGGTGCTGGTGAACGACAGCACCATGCTGGAGGGCTGCGGGCTGGTCGACTTCACGTTCTATCGCATGGGCGACAGTTCCGCCACGGACACGGTGAACCTCGCCATCCTGGGCACCGCCACGCCGGGCGTGGACTACAGCCCGCCCTTCCCCAACCAGCTGATCTTCTACCCCGGCGACACGGCCATCACCTTCCTGCTCACCATCCCGCAGGACGCCGACGGCCTCGAATCCATCATCATCCAGATCCAGCAGCTGATCCAGTGCGCCGGGATCCAGATCCAGACCGAGTTCCACTTCTACATCGATTCGCCACCGCCGTTGGCCGTGCAGGCGAGCAACATCCAGAGCGACTGCAACCTCACCGAACTGCTGGCGCCCGTGGTGACGGGCGGGTCCGGCAACTACCAGTACAGCTGGAGCACCGGCGAGACCACCCCGACGATCTCCGTTTCGCCCGGGGTGACGACCACCTACACCTTCACCGTGAGCGACACATGCAGCATCGTGCCGGCCACCGTGGACATCACCGTGGATGTACCGGTGTACGCCCCGATGGTGTTGACGCTGACCCCGGACACCGCGATCCCCTGCCTGGGCGATGCGGACCTGAGCGTGCTGAACGTCGCCGGTGGTGATGGCAACTTCAGCTACGAATGGACCACCGGCACCACCGT
>JAEUSW010000287.1 GCA_016788285.1 Flavobacteriales bacterium | reverse complement strand
GCCGCGCCTGCTGCCGCTCCTGGTCGTTGGGCTGCTTGCTGCAGCTCTGGTCGGTGTAGGCGAACCGGCTGTAGGGCAGCACGCCGCCGTCCAGCATGTTCTCCATCGCGCGGTAGATATAGCTGCCCTGGCAGTCGCTGTTCTCGATCTTGATCTGGTTGTAGAGGTAGCTGGGGCTGAAGGCGTCAGCGGAGCTGGGCGTGGCATCCTTGGCCTTGGCCTGCACGATGGTGCGCGCGGCGTAGGCGCTGGCCCAGGCCACGCAGCTACCTTGCTGGCCCTGGTTGAGGCGGGGCGGACAGAACTTCTCCAGCGTCACCCGTTCGGGCAGCGGGTTCTTCACGTTGTCGGCCAGGGGTTCGTACACCTCGGCCTGGTCGTAGAGCTTGGGATCGAAGTTGGCGCCCGTCGCGAAGGACGCGAGCTGGCTGATCATGTCGCCGCCTCCGCCGCTCGAACAGCCCTTCATGCCGCCCAGAAAGTAGAACAGGCCGAAGCCCACGAGCACCACCAGCATCAGCTTGGGGTTCTTCATCAGCAGGCCGATCAACATCGGCAGCAGCGATCCCATGCCACCACCGCCGCCACCGCGACGGGGAGGAGTGGGGGAGCTGCGCCGCGGCTGCGGGTCGTCGGGGGTCATCCGGATGGGCATGGCAGAGGGGGTTCGTTCGGTCGCGCAGCGCTGCTGTCCACGGTCATGGTGCCGGGCGCTGCACGTGCCGAAATTGGTGAAAAAGCCGAACCATGCCGCGCCTCTTCCTGATCCCCCTCGTCGCTCTGCTGTGCATGATCGCCCCGCCCGCGAAGGCCGACCCCGGAGCGGACGGCGTGGACGTTCTGGCCGTGGTGAAGGTGGAGGGCCTGCAGGCCGATGCGGCGGCGCGGCTGGTCACCCTCGTGGGCCGCGAGAAGGGCGTGGGCATCGAGTACACCTGCCTGTGGGCGGGCGTGCTGGTGTTCCACCTGGAGGACGCGTCGCTGACGGAACGCGCCGACGTGATCACCTACCTGCGGCGGCTGTTGGGCCAGGCGGGCATCACCGGTGGCGAGTTCCTCGACGTGCACATGGCCCCGCGAGGCCCAGGCAAGTGCTGAGGCCCGGCCTCACTGCTTCACCACCCGCAGCTGCGCCTGCCGGTCGGCACCGGTGATGCGCACCTCATAGAGCCCGTCGGCGGCACCGGCCAGGTCCAGGGTGAAGCGGTCGCCGCCGTGAAGTGCCCGCTGCTGGCGCTGCACCAGCGTCCCGCGCATGTCCAGCACCTCGATCAGCGCATCGCCCAGGATGCCCTGCACGGCGATGGTCACCTCGCCGTTCGTGGGGTTGGGCCAGGCCTCCAGCTCCGCAGCGGGCACCAGCTCCTCCACGCCCACGAGCGCGCCGCTGGTGAACGACCAGGTGATGCTGCGGCCGAACTCGGGGTCGAAGCTCTTGAGGATGCTGCCCGTGGTGCGGCGCAGGCGGAAGTAGCCGCTGCCGGCGCCGGGATCGGCCCAGTAGCTGAGGCCGTCATTGCCGGTGTCCAGGAACTCCACCGTGTAGCAGCCGGCGAAGAGCGTCAGCGTGTCGTTGTAGATGGTGTTCGCCGCGTGGTTGCTGCGCTCGAAGATGACGCTGCCGTACACGTCGCGGAAGCTGAGGCTGTTCTCCCCGGGGAAGTTGTTGGTCTTGTAGTTCACCACGATGGTCTCCGGATACACGGCGGGCAGCTCGAAGGCGGTGCGGTAGCTGTCGTTCACGGGGTTGCCGTCGGCACCGCCGTTGGGCGCGCTCACGCTCACCTGGAACACGGACGGGGTGGTGCCCACCCAGAAGCCCGCGCCATCCACGGGCAGCACCACCTCGGTGCGCTCCATGTGCTTCAGCAGACCGTTCCACGTCCAGGTCATGGGCGTGCCGCCCACCACGCCGTAGGTGAAGGTGACGCTCGTGAGGTCCTGGGCGCCGGCGTTGCGCAGCACCACCAGCGGGTCGTGGCATAGCGGGTTGTTGCGGCGGTGCACATCCGTGGTGCTGGGGCGCTGCACCTCCATGATCTCGGCGT
>JAEUSW010000226.1 GCA_016788285.1 Flavobacteriales bacterium | reverse complement strand
GTGCGCACGGCACAGCTGCCCTGAGCGGGGCGCGGTCAGCCTTCGCCCGGGTCACCGATGCGCAGACGGGCCTTCAACGCCTCGCGGTGCGTGCGCCCCACGGGCACGCGGTGGGGCCCCACCAGCACATGTCCGTCGTGCAGGGCGGACACGCGATCGATGTTCACCAGGTAGGAGCGGTGCACGCGGGCGAAGGTCTGCGACCCCAGGCGCTCGAGCATGTGGGCCAGGGTGGCCACGAGCACATGCCGGCGCTCGGCGGTGTGCAGGATCACGTAGTTGTCGTCGGCTTCGGCGAAGAGCACCTCGCCGACGGGCAGCCGGAGCAGGCGGCCCTTGTCGCGAACGAAGAGGTCCGCGGCGCCCGTCCGGATGTTCCGGGTCAGGGCCACGGCCAGTTGGGCGCGGACATCCTCCTCATCGAACGGCTTGCGGATGAAGCCCGCCGGTCGCGTCCGGCCCATGTGGGCGAGGGTCTCCGCGTCGGTGTGTGAGGTGACATAGAGGAAGGGGATGCCCAGATGCTGCAGGCGTTCGGCCACCGCGAACCCGTCGGGGCCTTCGCCCAGGCGGATGTCCAGCATCACCAGGTCGGGCGCATCCGCGTGCACCATGCGCAGGGCCTCGGCCGCATCGCGGGCCCGCCCGGTGACGGCATGCCCCAGCTCGCCGAGCATGCTGGCCAGGTCCTCCGCGATGAAGGGCTCGTCCTCCACGATCAGCACGCGCAGCATGGGCTATCGGCTTCGGGGCGGCAGGTGAAGGCGGAGCTGGACGGTGGTGCCCGGCCCGGTGCGCACCTGTTGTTCGGCCTTCAGCTTCTCGGCGAAGGTGCGCACCAGGACCAGACCCGAGCCATCACCGCCCGCGGGCAGGGGCTCGGGCAGGCCCACGCCATCGTCGGCCACGGAGAGGACCAGGGCGCCCTGCTCCTCCTTCAGGCTCACGGTGATGCGGCCGGGGCGCCCGTCGGGGAAGGCATGCTTGAGCGCATTGGTGATGAGCTCGTTGATGACGAGGCCGAGCGGGATGGCCGTGTCCACATCGAGCCACAGGGGCTGTACGTCCAGGTGGAGCGTCACGCGGTGCTCCTCCACCGCGTGGCTGCGCCGCAGGCCCTGCGCGAGGCGTTCCACGTAAGGCGCCATCTCGATGCCCTGCACCCCGTCGTGCGGGTAAAGGTCCTGGTGGATGAGGCTCATGCTGCGGATGCGGTCGAGGCCGTCGCGCACGGCCGTGCGGGCGGCGGGGTCCTTGATGGTGCGGAGCTGCACGCGCAGCAGTCCGCTCACGATCTGCAGGTTGTTCTTCACCCGGTGGTGGATCTCGCGCACCAGGAGGCCCTTGGCGTGCAGGGCCTCCTCCACGATGCGGGTGCGGTCGGCCAGGGCGAGGCGGTGACGGCGTTCGCGGCGCAGGACGGACCACAGGGCCAGGACGATGGCGGCCAGCAGCAGCACGGCGGCGCCGATGAGGATGAGCTGGGCCCGTTGCCGGGCGATCACCGCTGCGCGGTGCTCGAGCTCGGCCCGGGAGAGCGCCTCGCTGGCGCGCCGTTCGAGGGCCAGGATGGCGGCGGCATCGGACCGCTCGTCCAACGTGTCCTTCCACTGGATGTACTGACGGAGCTGGGCCAGCGCGCTGTCCGGCCGCCCGTGGGCGGCCTCCACGTCGGCCAGGGCCTCATGCACCTTGGCGCGCTCCAGCACAAAGCCACCGGACGTGGCCAGCGACAGGGCTCGACGGAGCAGGCTGTCGGCCTCGGCGTGCTGCTCGTGGGCGAGCGACCATCGGCCCGAGCGCAGCAGCAGGCGGATGAGGATCAGGGGGGCCGTGGAACGGACGGACGCGGTGTCCAAGGACCGGAACAGGTCCACGGCCTGTTCGGTGCGGCCGGACCGGAGGAGCGCACCGGCCTCGTCGAGCCTGACCTCGCGGGCATGCTGGGCCATGCCGTAGCGCTCCAGGGCCGCGGCCGATCGCTGATAGTAGAGCGCGGCGCTGTCGTGCCGACCCATCACCTGAAGGACCTGGGCCAGCTCCCCCTCCACCCCGGCGGCCCATTCCCGTTCGCCCCCCTGTTCCAGCTCCGCCAGGGCGCGTTCGAACGCGGAACGCGCCTCGCTCCAGTGTCGCGCATCCGCCAGGATGCCACCGATGTTGGACCGCACCATGCCGGCCTCTCCGACAAGGCCTTCGGCGCGGTAAGCGGCCAGGGCGCGCTGGAAGTGCGGCAGCGCCTGCAGGCCGTGGCCGCGCACATAGAGCGCCTGGCCGAGCATGGCCTGCGCCTGCGCGCGCTGGCGAGCGGTGCCCACGGTTCCGGCAAGCGCGGCGAACGCCTCGGCGTACGCGGAGGCCCTGGCGGGCGTGCGGAACACCTCGGCGTGGAAGAGCGCACGCAGAACGGGCAGCCGCGAACTGTCCTGCGGAAGGCCGGCCAGCACACGCTCCAGGCTGTCCACCTGCGCCGGAAGCGCGGTGGCCAGCACCAGGGCGATCAACAGGGAACGGAGGCGTCCTCCTCTGCGGATGGCCCGCAGCGTCGCGGGCGGCCTGGGCATCTAGGGCAGCTGTTCGGTCCGGGTGCCGTTGGGGAGCGGTGGCCCGATGGTCGTCAGGATCGGGTCGCGGTCGTTGCCCGCTCCGGTGTACTTCACCACGCCGTCCATGGTGCCGTCCTCGGGCCAGTATCCGCTGACGGTGGCGGTGGGCACGATGCCGCCGATGCGCACGAGGATGGCATCGCGGTCATTGGCCCCGCCGGTGTACTTCACCGTATTGTCGGACCGGGTGTTGTTGGGCCAGAGCACCAGGGTGCCGTTCACGTCCTTGCGGGCATCGGTGCCGAACACGGCGGTGCCCGGCAGCGTGAGGTCGATGGGGAGCGGTGTGGGGCCCAGGGTCACGGGTGCGGCGGTCATCACGCCCAGGTGGTTGCGGTGGCGGAGCGACACGTGGTATTGGCCCGGGAAGCGACAGAAGCCGACGGGAGCCACGCCGTCCACGCCCACCACATCGCCATCGCGTTGCAGCAACGCCGCCCGGCTGGCGAGCACCTGCGTGGGGTCCACCGCATCGCGCAGCTCCACCAGCACCCAGTCCACGATGGCGCTGGAGAGGGTCCAGCCCAGCACCAGCGGAGTGGTGACGGCGGGCTGCTCGAGGGTGAAGCCCATGGCCGTGTACGGTTCGCTCAACGGGAGGAGGCCCAGCACGCGGAGCTGGTCGGACATGGGCAGGAAGTCGGCCGGGGTATGCACCGCACCAAGGATGGCCTTCAGGCGCACGAAGACACCGGCACAATCGGGCTTCTCGAACTGGACGGTGAACGCATCGGTGGACCCCGCCGAAACGAGCAGCAGGGTGTTGGCCCCCGGATCCGCGTCGAAGGTGCCCAGGAAGGCCCCGGTGACGTGGATGCGGCCATCGGTGCCGACGGCCACGCCGCGGCCCACGTCATTCTGGGCGCCGCCCACGTTGAACCCTTGCAGGAAGTTCCCTGCGGCGGAATAACTGGCCACGAACACGTCGCCGGCCCCGTTGGAGGCGATGGTGGTCACCCCCGGACCGGGGTCCAGGTCCAGCGGGTTCCCGATGGTGTTGCCGAAGGTGCCGGTGACATGGGCGGCCCCCTGCGCGTCCACGTCCACGTCGAAGCCTTCGTTGAGGAAGCTCTTGAGCATGAAGGCCCAGGCGAAGGTGCCGTCGCCGTTCAGCTTGGCCACGAAGGCGGGCTCGCTGAAGTCGCCGGCGAGGGGGAAGCTGCCCGCCCCGGGGTCGAAGTCGGTGCTGCTGCTGATGCGGCCGGTGAGCACGGGACCGCCGTCCGGGCCCACATCCACGGCCTGTGCACGTTCGCTGCCCGTACCGCTGTAGCTGCCGGCCCAGAGCACGGTGCCGCCGGAGGAGACCTTCATCACGAAGGCATCCTCGATGCCGGCGCTGGTGCGCGACAGGTTGCCCGGGCCGGGATCGAAGTCGACGGTGTTGCGGAACTCGCCGCACACGAACACATCATCCCCGGCATCGGCGGCCACCCCGAACGCCTGATCGTGGCCGGTGCCGCCCACGGCGAAGCCCCAGACGAACAGGCCGGCCGGATCGAGCTTCAGCACGAAGGCGTCCTGCTGGCCGTTGCCGCCGGCGGTGGCCACACCGGGCCCCGGGTCCAGGTCCCCGGACGAGCCCAGCACACCGCAGACAAGCACCCGGCCGCTGGCATCCACGCCGATGTCATGGCCCACATCGTTGCCATTGCCCCCGATGAGGTGGCCCCAGAGGTAGGCGCCCTGCGGGTCGAGCTTCACGACGAACACGTCGAACGAGGTGTTGGCGCTGGTGCGCAGGTCCACACCGGGGCCGGGGTCCAGGTCCACCGTCCCGCTGGCGCGGCCGGTGACGTACACCTCGCCCTGAGCAGTGGTGGCCACACCGAAGGCCCAGTCGGCGCCACCCGCTCCGATGGAGCCCCCCCAGAGGAAACCGCCGGCACTATCGAGGGCCTGCACGAACACGTCGTTGCTTCCGTTGCTGGTGACGTTGAAGGTGCCAGGGCCGGGGTCGAGGTCCACCGTCAGGGTGTAGTAGCCCACGGTGATCACCATGCCGTTGAGGCCGGTGGCCACATCGTAGGCGAAGTCGGGCTGGGTGGAACCGATGGAATGGGCCCACATCGGGGCCTGGCCATGGGCCTGGGCGGTGAACACAAGGCCCGTCACGAAAAGCAGGTTGCGCAGGTGCATGGAGGGGGGACTGAACGACCCGAACGTAGGCAGACCCTCCGCTCGCTCCAAGCCGATCGGGGCGAACGACCGATCCGTGAGGGCCACTGACCCGCGGAGCGATCGGAGGAACGGGCCGCGCATGGGCCTGGACGACCGGCGCCAAGGCCGATGGGACGGCGGCCTTTACTGCAGCACGACGCGCACGACGCTCCGCTCGCCGTCGGCCCGGGCCACCACCACGGTATAGCACCCCCGGTCCAGGCCGCCCAGCTGGTCGATCCTCGGCGAGAAGGACCAATCCCGGACCATGCGGCCGGCGGCGTCGAGCAGCGCGAACCGTGTTCCTTCGGGCGCCCCGTTCACCTGCACCAGGTCCGTGGCCGGGTTCGGATGGAGCACGAGGTCCGGCATCGCGGGCGCCCCGGCCACGGCGATCACCGGGGTCCAGGTGTGCTGCCCGTCGTGGTCCACCTGCTTCAGCTTGTAGAAGCTCGTGCGTTCCGCATCGTTCGCATCGGTGAAGGCGTAGTCCGTGCGCTGTTGCGCATCGCCCGCACCATCCACCCACCCCACTTCCGTGAAGTCCGCTTCACCTTCGATCATGCGCCACACTTCGAAGCCGGCGTTGTCGTGCTCGGTGGCCGTGCTCCAGGCCAGGTCCACGTCGCGCGCGCTCACGCGTTCGCCGGTGAAGGAGAGCAGCTCCACGGGCAGCACCTGGCCCTGCCCGCTCAGGTACAGCTCGCCGTCATCCGAAACGGTGGCTGTGGCCCAATACGCTCCGCCCGTGGCTTGGACCCGGGGTTCCGTGCCCTGTGATACGGGGAAGTAGGACAGCCATGTCTGCGCTGCGGGGTTGTCGGTCTCCAGGCAATTCTCGTTCACCCCGATGTAGTGCGTGATGCCGGCATCGGCTCCCGTTGTCACCAAAGGATCAGCAGCAGCAAAGGCGGCGAATTCCGCCCCGCTCAGGAACAGGCGCACGGAAGCGGAGGAGGTGATCGGGTTCTGGGTGGCGAGGTGCCAGTTGCGGTCCAGGTAGTGCTGCCCCAGGTCGCTGGTGCGAACGGCTCCATTGTTCAGGAACACGCTCAGTTGTACCGTGCCTAGGTTCTGCCCGTTGTCATTGAATCGGGCAAGCACCCTACGGTCCTTGTAGATCCACTGATCCGTGCCCGTTCCGGTGCTGGTGATCGGATCCGCCACGCTGCAGGTGCTGAAGGCTTGGGCCCAGAGTTGCGGCGTGAACTCGTCAGCTCCGATGTCGGGAGTCGAGGTGCTTCGTGATTGCCCGTCGATATCCGTGGGGATGTGAGAAATGACGGTACCTGCCCCATCCAACTCCATGGCGTAGGCGTGCAGGTCGCCAGCCGGGGCGTTGTAGTACAGGGCATCGGCTGCGACACTCGATGCGAATCCGCCCGAGGCGGCCTGCAGTGCGGACAGCGTGTTCTGTGCGCTGGTCCAGAAGGCCAATGGGCCCACCGTACTGCGCCGTAAGGCATTGTTGGTGGTGAGCGGAATGGTGGTCGTCGTCTGGCGGTACACGGTGTAGTTGCCGCTGACGATGGCGTTGTTGCGGAAACTCGCCAACGAACTGGTGCCGCCCGCGAAGTGCACGCCGTAGCTCCCTGCATGGATGGAGTTGTTGTCCATGTGCAACGCGCTCACCGGCGATGTGACGAGCACCCCCACACCGCCTGCGGCGATCGTGTTGTTGTAGAACCGCGGGTCGGCCGTGCCGAGATCATACACGCCAGTGAAGGAGACGCCCGTGCCCGGCGCGGTGATGCGGTTCGCATGCACCTCGAACCCGTACTGCGACTGGGGGATGATCAAGCCTTGCCCTGCTGCAGCGGTCATCGTATTGCGGCGCACCGTGAACGCACGGTCACGGATGCTCATGGAAACACATGCTATGCCCTGCCCAACGAACACGTTGTCCTGGATGAGGAGTAGGTCGTTGTCGGCAACAGCCGACCAACGGATGCCGTAGGTGCCATTCTCGAACCGCGTACGCTCCACACGCAAACTGTCCTCGTGGCCATTGTTCGTGGCGAAGAGCAGTTCGGCGGTTCCTCCGGCCGTGGTGCCGATCAACCGGCAACGGGTGACACGTGTCGACTGGCTTCCTGCGTTACCCGCAGTGCTGTTGAACACCAGCACCTGCGCGTATGCACTGGTGCCACTGCGCGCCAGCGTGATGCGGTCCCACGTGACGTAGTCCGCCCCGTTCATGCGCACGGTCCAGTTGTTGGCAGCGCCTCCCTGCGAGGGCCAGGTGAGGACCACCGCAGCGCTGTCGTTCGCCTGGCTCCGGAAGGTGATGGTGTTGGTGGCGTTGTTGCCGGATATCGAACCCAGTTCGATCTGCTCGGTGTAGGTGCCGCTCTGCACGAGGAAGGTCACCGCACCGCCGATGCCGCACCAGTTCATCTTCTGCACCGCTGCGGTGAACGTGGGGAAGTTGTTCCCTACGGCAGGACCGATCGTATACGTACCACTGAGCGGGGAGCAATCCTCGGTGGTCTCGTAGGCGCCGGCATCCGGTGCCGTGGCAGCGGGTTGCGGGCGCGTCTGCCCCTCATTATCGATGGTAATGGTGGGTATGTTGACCCCTCTGCCTGCACACGCACTGCCCGCTTGAGGATGCAGATCCGATGTAGTGTTCACGAAGGAGGGATCCACCATCAACGAATTGCCGTTCATGCCCGAAGCGGCGACCAGCGATGGCATGTCGTAGTGCCAGGCCGTGCCCCACCAGACCGCGTTGATGTTCGTTCCCCAAAGCACATTGCCATCGGAGGCCGAAACACGGGAGGCTGGTTCCACGCGCAAGGGTGAACTTGGCGTACGCACCGCATTGTTGCTGATGCGGGTGCCGGTGCCGGAGCCCAGGACCATGGTGATGCCCTGCCCGGTGGTGCCGCCGGTGAAGCTGATGCTGTTGTGAAGGATGTCCAGGTAGCTGCAGGTGCCGGCCATGACGTTGATGGCCGCCTGTGCGCTGTTCTGCCCGATGATCACGTTGTTCTCGAAACGCGCCGGAAGCGATGCGGTACCGCTCACGCCGGAGAGCATGATGCCGTAGAACGTGGTCGAGTTGCCGGTGATGGTGTTCCGAAGTACGGATAGGCCGCTGGTGATGTTGTTGAGCATCATCCCCCGTGTTCCACCACCGGTCAACGTATTGATCGTATTGCGTTCAAGGGAGAGGGTGGTGGAGGCCCCGGCCACGTTCACCCCCACTAGCACGTTGTTGAGGCGGTTCCCACTGAACTCGAGCGATCCGCCAGAAACGATGCCGACCCCAAGGCCCGATCCGTTGTTCACGCGGCAATCGCGAACGGATGAGACACCGAGGTTGGTGGAGGTGAGCACGCTTACGCCATAATTGTAGGCCGCCGTGCTGGTGGAAGGCAAGAGGCGGCAATTGCGGACGTGCCAATCGGTGGATGTTCCCATCACGTCGATCGCGGTCCCGTAGGTCAGCGCGCCACTGCGTTGCAGGGTGATCTTCCGCACGGTGATGTGGTCCACACCGTTCAAGCGCAGGGCGAAGTCGTTCAAGTTCCCCGGTTGGGATGGATGCACGAGTGTTACGGCGGTGCTGTCCAAGGCCAAGCTCTGGAAGGTGATGGTGTTCACGGCCGAGGTGCCGGTCACCGGACCGATGATCACCTGCTCGGTGTAGGTGCCACTGAACACGTTGAAGGTGACCGGCCCGCTGATGCCATTGGTCGTGAGGGCGGTGACCGCTGCGGTGAAGGTCGGGTAGTTGCCTGCCGTACCGATGGTGTACGTGCCGTTCAACGGCTGACCGAACAGGGGAGCACAAGCCAGCAGCACCGGGACAAGCACGCGGGAGCGAAGGGAGGAACGCATGGCCTGAGGAAGAGGGCGCAAGGTTCCCCGATGCCGGTCCCGGCGTCCAGCCCGATCGGGTGAACGTCGCCTGTGGACGGGTGAACGTCAGAGCAGCCGCAAACGACGGTACACCTCGGCCCGGAAGCTCCGGCCCACCGGCAGCCAGCGCTGGCCCAGTTGCAGGCCGTTATCGCTGACCGCCTGCACGCGCTCCAGGTTCACGGCATGGCAGCGGTGGATGCGCTGGATGCGCTCATCGGCCAGGGTGTCCAGCACATCCTTCAGCATGCGCGGTACCACGAACACCCGGGCCTCGGTGTGCAGGGTGGTGCAGTTGTCATCCGCTTCCAGGTAGAGCACCTCGCTCACCGGCAGACGGCTCCACTGCCGGCCATCGCGCACGAACACGGCCCTGCCCATCTCCCCCATCG
>JAEUSW010000203.1 GCA_016788285.1 Flavobacteriales bacterium | reverse complement strand
CGCGACACGGTGGCGCTGAGCGACGACGGCGACCGCTTCGGCACGTCGGCGGTGCAGGCGGTGGAGCGGCCGGCGACGGACAGCCTGCGCGTGGTGCTGGAGGAGGACGGTGAGGACGACCATGCGCCGGCGCGCATCCGCCGCGCGTGGACGATCGGCGCCGCCACCTGCACCCTGCGCAAGGAGGTGTGCCCGGCCGCCACGCCCGGAGCGCCCTTCGCGTTGCGGCACGAGTACCGGCTGCGGCGGGTGCGGTGAGCACAGGCCATGATCATCTTTGGTCCATGGGACTCCGCATCGCGCTCGCCACCCTGCACCTCGTGGCGCTCGCCATCGGCATCGCGGCCGTGTACGCCCGCGGGCGTGCGCTGCGCCGAGTGACCGGGCAGCAGGACCTGCCGAACGTCCTCCACGCGGACAACGGGTACGGCGTGGCCGCGGTGCTCTGGATCGCCACCGGGCTGTGGCGCGCCTTCGGCGGGGTGGAGAAAGGCAGCGCGTACTACCTGGAGAGCCACTGGTTCATCGGCAAGATGGGCCTGTTCGTGCTGGTGCTCGCGTTGGAGATCGCCCCGATGGTGACGCTGATCCGCTGGCGCGTGGCCCTTCAGCGCGGGCAACGTCCGCCGCTGGACCGCGCGCCGCGGCTGGCCGTGCTCTCCTTCGCCCAGGTGCCGGTGCTGCTGCTCATGGTCCTCATGGCCGTGGCCATGGCGCGGGCCTGGTGAGGGCGGTCCGGGCCGGTGGGTGTGCCGGGGTACGGCCGCCCTGGGCGGTCGAGCGGTGGCGGTGCCGCCGGTCGTGACGCTCAGCGCCGCGACCCGGGTGAGCGGGGGCAACGGTCGGTGCGCACCTTCGTCTGATGAACATGAGCGAACAGGGCCATCTCCGGGTGTTCATCCTTGCTGTGATCGCGCTGTTGGCGCCGGAGTGCGCCTCGGGCCAATGGACCTGGGTGGGTGGATCGGATGCGGTCAACGCACCGCCGGTCTACGGTCCGTCCGGTGTGTTCGGGCCGGACCACACACCCGGTGGGGTCTACGCTCCCGGGCAATGCCTGGACAGCCTGGGCCGGCTCTGGTTGTTCAACGGCAAGCTCGGCCAAGGCAGCAACGACCTGTGGTGCTTCGACCCGGCCCTCGCCGAGTGGGCGTGGATGAGCGGGAGCCAGGGCACGGACCCGGCGGGCAGCTACGGCATCCGGGGTGTGCCGTCACCCACCAACCTGCCCAAAGCGCGAGGCTATGGGCCCGCCATGTGGTGCGATGCGCAGGGCGACATCTGGCTCTTCGGTGGCGGCGGCGCCGGCCAGGAGATGAACGACCTGTGGCGGTACCGGCCCAGCGACGGGCTCTGGACCTGGATGCACGGGGACAGCACCCTGGGTGCAACGGGCGTCTACGGCACCCTGGGCATCGCCGATCCCGCCAACACCCCCGGGCGGCGCTACGAGATCACGGCCACCTGGCGCGCCCACGACGGAAGCCTGTGGCAATACGGCGGTGAGACGATGCCCTTCTTCCAGGCCTACAACGACATGTGGCGCTACGATCCCACCACAGGGATGTGGACCTGGATGCATGGGGCGGCGGGCACCAGCGGGACCACGTCCTATGGTACGCTGAACGTGCCCTCACCCACCAACTCACCCGGCCGCCGCGGGGTGTGGACGCGTTGGACCGACGATGACGGCCGGTTCTGGCTTTTCGGCGGCATGGTGCACGGCGCGAACTACCCGCGCAACGACCTCTGGGTCTTCGACCCCGACAGCGCGCAGTGGACGTGGAAGGGCGGCACCACCCTGGACGCCGATCTTGGCCAGTACGGCAGCCCCTGTGTGCCGTCCAGCACGAACATCCCGCCCGCGCTCTTCGAAGCGGCCGCGGTGTGGCGCGATCAGGCGGGCCGCTTCTACTTCCAAGGCGGCGGCTACCGCAACGGGTCCAACGGCACCTTCACCCGCGAGGACATCTGGCGCTACGATCCCCTCACCGCGGAATGGACCTGGGTGTGGGGCAGCGGGATGGTGGACGCACCCACCGTGTATGGGACGCTCGGCGTGCCTTCGCCGCAGAACACACCGGGCGCCCGCATGGGCGCCGTCGCCATCCCCGCCGGTGACAGCCTGGTCTACCTGTACGGCGGCTATGACTTTTTCAGCCAGCCGCGCAGCGACCTGTGGGCGCTCCGCACCGATCAGCTCTGCGACATCTCCACGCACGCCTCAGCCGGACCACCGCCACTGGAGGTGTGGTACGACGAGCTGCTCGGGCTGCTCTATTGCTCCGGCACCAGGGCCATCGATCACGTCGACGTGGTCGACGCCCTCGGCCGCACCATCCTCAGCCGGGCGGTATCGCCCGTCGCGGGCGGCACGCATGCCCTGCCGCTTTCCGGCCTCCCCGCAGGCTGCTGGTACATCATCGCCACCGGCCCGGGAGGCACCTTCAGCGGCCGCATCACGCGGGTGCTCCGGTAGGGGCGCAGACCGGTGGGCGACCGCCGGCGCGGCCGCGGGGAGCGGCCGGTCCCTGCGTGCTGAGGAACACAAGGAAAGCAAGGTCGCTCGCGCCAACGCCGGACCGTCTCCCTGCGGAGGAGCGATCGGCGGTGTTCGCGCGGGAGGCCCTACTGCAGCACCACCCGCAGCGCCTGGTCCGTGGCGCCGAGCAGCAGGTAGGTGCCCGGGGCGAGCCCTGCGGTGGGCAGCACCAGGCGGTCGCCGGTGGCGGTGACGGGTGCCATCGCCGACCGGCCCTCCACGGTGGTGAGGCGCAGCAGGCGGCCGGCCGAGACCCCGGTGAGCGCGAGCTCCTGGCCGGCGAGGGCGGGCACGGGGCCCAGGCGCACGGCGGTGGCGCTCGCGTCCGCCAGGCCGGTGCAGATCTCGATGGTGATG
>JAEUSW010000202.1 GCA_016788285.1 Flavobacteriales bacterium | reverse complement strand
CACCTCCGTCCGCCGGTTGAGCGCGCGCCCCTCCTCCGTGTCGTTGGTGGCCACCGGCCGGCTCTCGCCGTGGCCCGTGCTCGTCACCCGCGCCGCATCGATGCCGTAGCTGGTGAGGAACCTGGCCACCGCCGCCGCGCGCTGTTCGCTCAGCCGCTGGTTGTCCGCATCGGCCCCCACGTTGTCCGTGTGGCCCGCCACCTCGATGCGCATCGCCGGGTTGGCCTTCATCAGCCGCAGCAGCTTGTCCAGCTCGGTGTTGCTGGCGGGCAGCAGGTCGGCGCTGGCCGTGTTGAAGAAGATGTTGCGCAGGGTGATACTGCTGCCGCTGGTGAGCGGGCTCAGCTTCGCCTCCAGCGCCGGCGGCACGCCGTCCTTCGCTGCGGCCACGCTGTAGTTGGCGCTGAAGAAGAGGTAGCCCTCGGCCGTCGCGTTCAGCGCATAGTCGCGCCCGGAGGGCAGGCACACCAGGAACTCGCCCGTGCTCGGATCGCTGTAGGCCGCCGTGGCGAGCTTGCCGGTGCTGAGGTCGTACAGCTCCACGTCCGCCTCCACCGGTTTGCCGTTGGTGATGTCGCTCACCACGCCCCGGATGTAGGACACGGCCTCGGGACGCGCCTCGGGATACAGTTCGAAGCTGTACAGGTCCAGCTCGCCCTGGCCTCCGGCGCGGTCGCTGGCGAAGTAGGCGATGCGGCCGTCGGCGCTCACCAGCAGGCTGTTCTCGTCGCCCCCGCTGTTGATGGGCCAGCCCAGGTTCAGCGCCGGCCCCCACACGCCATCGTCACCCATGCGGCTCACGTAGATGTCCAGCCCGCCGAAGGCCGGATGCCCGTTGCTGCTGAAGTAGAGCGTGCGCCCGTCGGGGTGGATCTGCACGCTCTCCTCCTGGAAGGGCGTGTTGATCTGCGGGCCGAGCTTCTCGGGCGTGGTGAAGGTGCCGTCCTCCTGCAGCCGCGTGACGAAGATGTCCATGTTCTGGATGCCGTCGCGCGCCTGCATGCCGCGGACGAAATAGAGCGTGCGGCCGTCGCTGCCCAGGCTGGGCTGGCTCTCCCAGTTGCGCGAGTTGACGGGAGTGCCCAGGTTGTCCGGCGGGCTCCAGCGGTTGCCGATGCGCCGGCTGATGAAGAGGTCGCAGCTGCCCAACCCCTTGCGCCCCGCGCCGTAGTCGCCATCGATGCCCGCGCAGGCGGTGAAGATGATGAAGCGACCGTCCGGCGACAGGGTGCCGGCGCCTTCGTTCGCAGGGGTGACCACGCCGGCCACCGGGCGGGCCGGGGTCCAAGCACCGTTCTCGTCGCGGGTGCTGACGTAGAAGTCCTCCTGGTGGCCCCACGGCGAGGCCTCGTCGGGCAGGTCGCGCGTGAACAGCAGCGTGCGGTCGTCGGCGGTGACGCAGGGGTAGTAGTCCGCGTTCGGTGAGTTCACCGCCGGGCCCAGGTTCACCGGATCGAAGGGCACCGGCTGGCGGATCGCCTGTGCGGCGAAGGTGCAGTTGTCCACCCCGAGCTTGGCGCGCTGCCGGCGCACCGGCTCGTCCTCCAGCTCCAGGTAGCTCTTGTAGTGGCCCTCCGCCGCAGCGAAGTCCTGGTTGCGGAACTCGATGTCGGCCAGGTGCAGGTAGGCGTTGGGGAAGAAGCGCGGGGCGATGCCGATGGCCTCGCGGTACCACTTCATGGCCTCCGGGTCGTTGCCCTTCATGTCGTACAGCTCGGCCAGCGCGAAGCGCGGCTCCACGAACCGCTCGTCGAAGGCGGCCGCCTTCTTCAAGCTCCCCTCCGCCGCGTCCCACTTGCGCGCGTGCATGGCGTCCAGGCCGTCCTGATACAGCTTGATGGCCTTGCTCTCCTTGGTGGTGTAGCCGCCGGGGGGTTGGGCAAGAGTGGCGAGCGGCGAGTATTGAGTGGCGAGTGTGAGCACTGCGAGGCGCAGGCACCACACTCGCCACTCGGTGGGAAGGCAGCGTGCGCAGGCGCTCACCACTCGCCACTCGAGCGCAGGCATTGCGGGAAGCTTCAAGGGATGTTCAGGGTTTTGTGGATCTGCAGGGAGATGCGCCAGCGGGGATCGGCCTTCACGCGTTCGACGATCAAGGGCATCACGGCCTCGCGGCGGTCCCATTCGGGCTGAAGGAAGCACGTGCACCCGGGCCGCACCAGCGCCGCGTGGGTGTCCGCCCAGCCCAGGTCGTGGCGGTTGACGACGATCACCTTCAGTTCATCAGCATGTTGGTGGAACCCGGGCACGGGTGGTTTGAACTTCTTGGGGCTGAAGCACACATGGTGCCAATCGCCGGTGAGGGGATGGGTGCCCGAGGTCTCCAGGTGGGTGCGCAGGCCGCGGGCACGCAGGGCGTCGGTCAGGGGCCGCAGATCGTGCATCAGGGGCTCACCGCCAGTGACCACCACGATGCGGGCCGGCTGCGAGGCCGCCTCGGCCGCCAGGTCCGCCGCCGACCGCCGGGGGTGCGCGGACGCGTCCCAGCTCTCCTTCACATCGCACCACGCACAGCCCACGTCGCAACCGGCGAGCCGGATGAAGCAGGCCGCCTGTCCGCTGAACAGGCCCTCGCCCTGCACCGTGTGGAAGAGCTCCATCACCGGGTAGGTCGCGGCCACGGCGGGATCCGCGTGGGTGGAGGGAAGGGCGTTCACGGCAGGACAAAAAAAGCCCACACAGGACCGAAGTTCAAAGAACCCATGGATCACATGAGCGGGTCGGACAGAAAGGGGTCAGTAATCCGCGGTGTGCCCGGAGGCATCATCGCCCGGAGGCGATGCGCGGCCCGCCTTTGCCCTTTGGATCTTCCGTCCCTGAGCAAATAATGTTGGTTCTGAGACTATAGGCCTGTGTGGGCTGGTCGTTGATCAGCGCACGGCTGAGAAAGAACGCGTCTGCGATACGAATGTATGGCGCACAGGAGGCCTACTGCAACCACCGGTTGAAAAATCATCCCCTCCCCTGCCCGTCGCCATCGGACCGGCCATCGCCCGGGACCGCAGCATCCGCCTCGAGGGCCCATGGTCACATGAGCCCATGCGCACGACCTGTCCCGCCCCTTCGGGATGGTCGCATGGCCCCATGGTCCTACTCCCCCTTCTGCCCCACGAAGTGGTCCTCCTTGTCCTCGAAGAGGATGTTGAAGGTGGTGAGGCTGCCATAGCAGCGCGTGATGTACTGCTGCAGCTCCACCTTGTCCGCCTCGCTCAGCGCCGCGTGGGCGTTGATCTTCTGCTCCAGCACGCGGAAGCGGTCGCGGATCATGACGATCTTGTGGAAGAAGTCGTCGATGGGCACCTCCTTGCTCTTCAGCGTGGGGTCCTTCGGGCGCAGCTCCATCACCCCGCCCTCGTAGCGGCGGGCCATGCTCACCGGCCGCTGGGGCATCTGCAGTTCCTCCAGCACCTCGCGCAGGGCGTCCATCACGTGCTCCAGGTCCAGCGGCTCCTGGCCGATCTCCACGCCCGGGGCGATGGTGACGAGGCCTTCGAAGCTTCGGCTGATGGGCTGTTCGCCGTGCTCGCGGAAGAAGACATGGACGGTGCGCGGATCGATGTCGTACACCACGCCCACGCCCAGGGTGGGGTGCTTCACGCGGGCCCCGATGCTGATGTCATGCAGTTCCATGCTCACAGGATGTCGCGGATGATGTAGGTAACGCCGTTCACGGTGGCCTGTTCGCCCACCCGTTTGCCGCTGAGGGCCTGGTAGAGCGGGGCACGCACCGACAGCCCGAGGTAGGTCCGGCCGGCGGCCTCGAACTCCTCCACGCTGGTGGCGATCAGCAGGTCGCGCCGGTCGGTATGCACCACCGAACCGAAGGAGACGACCTCGTGGAGGGCGCCGGCATCCACCTGGCCGAGCAACGCCATGTCGCGCTCCAGGTGCTCCAGCTGATCGCCGAGCCCGTTCATCAGCTCCACGTCGGCCTCGCGGCGGCCCTCGCTCTGGCTGGCGGTCTCGGCCAGGTCGGTCTCCATGGTCACCGACCGGAGGTCCTCCAGCCGTTCGCGGTGCTCGGCAATGGCCTCCTGCAACCGGCGGCGGGCGCCGTCGATCACCTGTTGCTTGATGTTCCTTCGGTCCATGGTCCCGGTGTGCGGGCAAAGTAAGGGCGGAGCACGGACCGCTGAACTGACCTCGGTCGGCTCACCCGGCCGGAGGCAGGACCGCCGGAGCCTCCACCGCCTGAACGCTGCTCAATCGGTCCAGGTCGAGGTGCATCACGCCATCCCGCGCGCTGAACGCCCGTTGGAACCGTGCCCCCCATCGCCACTCGCCATGGGTGTAGGACCGGCGCGTCATCACCTGCTGCATGTAGGCCTCGTCCACGCCCTTGATGATCACGATGACCTCCGCCCGCCGGTCCTGCAGGTCCTGATGCGACAGGCCGGCCAGCGGGCTGTCCTCGGTGATCGGGTGCACCAGGGTCCAGCTCAAGGGCAGGAAGCTCACGCGGTCCAGCTGGAGCTTCAGGTTGAAGTAGTTCAGCCGTTCACCCTGGTCGTCCACATCGGCCATCACCAGCATGAGGCGGGCCTCCACCTCGGTGAGCAGGGAGCTGCGGCGGTTGGCCAGGCGCACCTGCAGGCTCCACCCGGAACGGAACGGCGCGATGAGCGCGGCATCGCCCCAGGCCAGCCGCGCCGTGGGCCGAGCGAACCGGGCATAGATGATGGCGCTGATGAGGGAGAACCCCAGGATCCCGAACACCCCCTCCACGGCGGCGATGAGCCAGGTGGCCGGCGTGGTGGGGTAGATGCTGCCGTAGCCCACGGTGGTGAGCGTCTGGATGCTCATGCCCACGGCGGACATCCACCGGGTGAGCGGGCTGCTGAGGTCGGCGTTGCCCAACTGTTCCACGCCCACGAGCATGTACAGGGCGCCGAACACGAGATTGAGGCCGAGGTAGCCCGCCAGCAGCGTCAGCACCAGGCGGCCCACGCTGATGCTCACCAGATGCACGAAGGCTTCGCGCAGCCCTCCGGCCTGGCCGGTGCGCCGCACGCGAAAGCTGCCATCGCTGCTCATCAACCGGTCGAGGGTGCGGTCGAAGGAGGAACCGATGCCCGGATCCTCGGTGCGCTGTGCCTTGGTGCGGAACGCCATGGTGCGAAGATCGTCGGCCACCGCTCAGCGCAGCACGCGCACCACCGGATAGCGCCGGTACGCCGGCTCCATGTACGGCGAACGCTGGAACACGAAGACCAGCTGCGCCCAGGCATCGTCCGCGAAGGCCGGGTCCGCCGCACGGCGCTCCTCCAAGGCCGCCCGCAGCGCCGGGTCGCGCGCCAGCAGGTCCGCCGCCACGTCCTCGAACACGTAGTCCGTGAACCACTCCTTCTGCTGCAGGATGGCGTCGAAGAACCCCCAGGCGAAGTAGCTGTCCGGGGCGTCGGGTTCCAACACCTCCAGGAGGAACCGGTCATGGCGCGTGCCCAGAGGAACGAGCAGGTCGCCGGCCCGGGCCGTCACCTCCTCCACGGCGATGCTGGTCCGGATGTCGCGGTGCAGATGGTGCCCCTCGTAGGGCTCGCGCGCCGTGCGCAGGTCGACGATCCGGTGCACCTCGGTCCGAAGCACCGTGTCGCGCATGATCCGCTCGAAGCGCACGCCCGCCATGGCCAGCCGCTGCCCCACCTCGCGCCAGGCCTGCGGCACCAGGTAGGCCGCGGGTTTGGTGCGCAACGGGCCGGGAACGTAGGTGTCGTACCACGGCACCGTGGTGTCCACCGGACGCGAACGGTCGTAGCGCAGCCGCGGCAGGCCGGACACCTTGCTGGGCTCCCGCACGGCGGCATAGCCCTTCCACGGCAGGCGCTCCACCCGGGTGCTGTCCAGCCGCCAGTGCAGCGGAAAGCCGGTGGCCTCGGCCGTGTGGCGGGCGGCCTCCGCCCGGGCCCTGCGCAGTTCCGCGCCATGCTCATCCAGCACCGACAGCACGCCCAGCAGCAGCTGGAAGGTGGCGTTCACCCGGTCGGCGTAAGGCTTCAGCATGTGGCTCTCGGCCAGCAGGGCCACGGTGTTGAAGAGCGCCGCATACCCGGAGGTGTAGCGCGGTCCGTCGAAGAAGGCCATCAACCCGCTGTCCGGCACCTGCGCCATCGTCTCGAAGTAGGGGCACATGGCGATGTCCTTCCGGTCCATCCACCGCTGCAGGCCGGGCACGAGGACCTCGTCCATGAAGCCTGCCACGGCCGGGTCCAGCTTCTCACGCCGGGTGGTGAGCAGCTCCATCACGTAGCGGTGGTCGGCGCCGTCGCTCACGTGCGTATCGATGAGCACATCCGGATCCCAGCGGTGCAGCGCCTGCACCAGCGCCTGGGTGTTGCGCGCGTCGGCCTTCACCAGGTCGCGGTTCAGGTCGAGGTTGCGCGCGTTGGCCCGCTGACCGTGCACGGCCGGGCCGTTCTGGTCCACGCGGAAGATCGTGTCGCGCTGCTGCGCGCCGCTCACGTTGTAGATCGGTACGATGCACACCGCCGTGGTGGCCGTGAGGCCCATCAGCTGGTCGCTGTCGAGCAGCGCCCGGGCCAGCAGCAGGCTGGCATCGATGCCGTCCGGCTCGCCCGGATGGATGCCGTTGATGATGAAGAGCACACTGCGGCCCCGCGCACGGATGCTGTCGGGTGCGAAGGGTCCCCCGTCACTGATCACGAACAGGTGGATGGGCTGGCCGCCATCGTCCCGTCCGATCTCCATCAAGCGGGCGGAGCGCCGCCCTTCGGCCAGCGCACGGTAGCGGTCGATCACCTGCTCCCAGGTGGGCGTGGCATCACCGGTGAAGGTCCAGGCCTGCGCGTGGGCGAAGCCGCAGCCCAGGACGCACAGCGCTGCGAGCGCGGGTCGGAGGGGCGATCGGAGGATGGAGGTCATGGGCACCCGTGCACGTCGGCGCAACGGCCGCCGGCGAAGGCGCCCGAAGGTAGCTGCGCGGTTCAGGCGGCCTCCTCCACCGGCTCGAACGGGGCGCACACCGGTTCCTCCGTGGCGGCCGGCGCCTCCTGCTCGACCACGACGGGGGCCGGTTCCGGAAGGCGCATCGCGAAGAGCTGCTCTTCGTCGGTGAGGCAGAGCAACAGCGTCAGGGTCTGTACGGGCCACATGTTCGGCGAACGGGATTTGAGGGGGTGTCCAAGCGCCCGGCGGTCCGTTGCCTGCACGGCTGGAGCGGCGACCATGCGGGGGCAAAGATGACCGACCAGGTCAACTTTTGTCAAGACGAATACCTGATTTTCATCGACGAACAAGTCCGCTGTTCGACGAACACCGATCATCCGCTTCGCATCTTCGCGGCCATGACCCGTGTTCCGTTGTTCGTGCTGGCCGCCCTGTGGGCGGGCGTGCTGCAGGCCCAGACCTGGCATGGCCCGCGGCTGGGCATCGGCATGGCCACGGTGAACGCCGGGCAGTTCCTCGCGTGGACCGGCCTGCCCAAGTTCGGCCCCATCGGCGGCTACAGCTTCGACTTCAAGATGAACGGGCAGGTGAGCCTGATGGTGGAGCCGATGTACGTGGCCAAGGGCAGCCTGGTGCAGGCGGCCCAGTTCCGGCAGACCACGCGCACCACCCTGCACTATGTGGAGCTGCCCTTCGTGCTGAAGGTGTCGGTGAACAAGAACCCGCAGGGCCTCTTCCTGGGCGGCGGCCTGGTGCCGGGCTATCTGCTGAGCGGGCGCGAGCAGGTGACCCAGGACGGGCAGGAGCTGATCGACCGGGGCATCGACACGGAGAACATCCGGCGGACGCAGTTCAGCATCTGCCTGGGCCTGGGCTTCGAGAAAGGACCCTTCGAGCTGGAGGTGCGCGGCACCAACAGCATCACGCCCTTCGACACGGTGGTGCGCCGACAGAACCTGGTGATCGGCCTGCACGCCACCTTCCGCTTCCGCCCCAAGCCCGAGGCCGAGGAACCGGAGGAGGAGGAACCCACCGAGGATGACTACTACGAGAAGGACGGCGGCAAGCGCAAGTGACCCGCGGCGATCTTCCGGAACCCTTGCACCGATGCCCTTCACCACCGCCTCCTCCCCCACACGCGTCCCCTTCACGGACAACGCCCTGCTCAAGGCCTTTGCCGGAGCCTTTGCCGTCATCTGGGCCTGGACCTTCATCGGCACCACGGACCGCGCCAACTGGATCACCGAGAACGCGTTGACCATCCTCTTCGTGGGCGGCCTCGCGCTCACCCACCGCCGCTTCCGCTTCAGCGACCTCAGCTATTCGCTGATGTTCGTGTACATCCTGCTGCACGTCTACGGCGCGATGTACACCTATGCCGAGAACCCGCTGGGCTACTGGCTGCAGGACCTCTTCCACAGCGAACGCAACCACTACGACCGGATCGTGCACTTCAGCTTCGGCTTCCTGCTGGCCTACCCCATGCGCGACCACTTCAAGAACCACTTCCAGTGGCCGAACTGGGTGTGCTGGGTGCTGCCGGTGGAGATCACCATGAGCTTCAGCGCCGCGTATGAACTGATCGAATGGGCCGTGGCCGATGTGTTCTTCCCGGCGCAGGGCCATGCCTACCTGGGTTCGCAGGGCGACATCTGGGATGCGCAGAAGGACATGGCGCTGGCCTTCAGCGGGGCCGTGCTGGCGATGGTGCTGTGGAGCGCGGCCAAGCGGGCGATGCGCCGGTGAACGGCGCTCACACCCGGGTCCGCACCTTGTCCCACTTCTTCACCTGCCAGGTGATGGTGCCGGTGGCCAGGTGGTTGCCACTGCGGTCGTGCAGTTCCACGGTGCTGGTGTGGTCCACCGCTTCCTGCGTGGCCAGGGGCCGCACCACGGTGTCGGCGATGTGCGCGGCGGCCGGTGCGCAGGTGGCCACGGCGGCCTGCCGGGCCTGGTAGCGGTACTCCATGTGCAGGCTGCGCATGATCAGGCGGTACTGCCGCGGATCGAGCTGCTCCAGCACCGACAGCCCGCTGCACATCTCGGCCGCGGTGGCCAGGCAGCACGCGTGGATGCCCTTGATGTGGTTGCGGTTGATGCGCCAGTACGGGATACGCACGCTGATGCCGCCCTCCTTCAACGGCACCACCTTGAAGCCGTGCGGCCGGTTGAAGGGGATCATCCACGGCAGCAGGGCGTTCAGCTTCCAGCGCGTGAACGACGAGGTGCGGGCCTTCTGGAGCAGGGTGGGCAGATGCATGGTGCGCAGGGGTTCGTTGATCCAGGTCGTCCTTTTTTCCTCCTTCACGCCTCCTTGTTCCCTCCTCCTTCCCGGGGTTCCAGAATGCCCGCGATATCCGGAGGGAAATAGGCCGGTCCCTTCATCACCTTGCCATCGTCGCGTCGGATGGGCCGGCCGTCGGCGCCGAGCTTGCTCATGTTGCTCCGCTGGATCTCGCGGAACACCTCGTCGATCTTGTGCTCCAGCCCGTGCTTGAGCAAGGTGCCGCACAGGATGTAGAGGATGTCGCCCAGCGCATCGGCCACCTCCACCAGGTCGCCGCGCAGGGCCGCCTCCAAATACTCCTCGTTCTCCTCGCGGATCAGCTTGTACCGCAGCAGCGCATCGCGGTCGCCGATGGAGGCGACGGGCGCTGTGGCGTTGGGAATGCCGAAGGCGTCGTGGAAGGCGCGCACATGGCCGACGGCCTCGGCCAGGGTCAGGGATCCGGAACGGTCGCTCATGCGGCCGAAGGTAGAGGCGACGCGCGGTGGAGCGCAGGAACCCCTTCGTCCACGCCACCAGAGCATGCCTGCGCGAAGACCACCTCAGGCCGACCGCAGGGGCGCTCCGGAAGCATGGGCCTCCGGCACCGATCCCGGGCCCAACGGTTAACACTCTTTAACTGCGGGTCGTCCCTGACCGCCAAGGGGTCCGGTCAATTTTGCGGCACACCTTTGCGGCCCACTCCCCTCCCATGGACATCCTGAGCACTTCCCCCGCGCCGGTGACGGCCGAGAGCATCCGCCAGCTGAACGACCGCATCCAGCACGCCAGCGCCTTCGTGGACCTGGTGGAGCGCGAGATGGAGAAGGTGATCGTGGGCCAGAAGGACATGGTGCAGAAACTGCTGGTGGCGCTGCTGGCCGATGGCCACATCCTGCTGGAAGGCGTTCCCGGCCTGGCGAAGACGCTGGCGATCAAATCCCTGGCGCGCACCATCGACGTGGGCTTCAGCCGCATCCAGTTCACGCCCGACCTGCTGCCGGCCGACCTCATCGGCACGCTGATCTACAGCCAGAAGAACGAGGAGTTCAGCGTGAAGAAGGGCCCCATCTTCAGCAACTTCATCCTGGCCGACGAGATCAACCGCGCGCCGGCCAAGGTGCAGAGCGCCCTGCTCGAGGCCATGCAGGAACGCCAGGTCACCATCGGCCAGCAGACCTTCACCCTGCCCGAGCCCTTCCTGGTGCTGGCCACCATGAACCCCATCGAGCAGGAAGGCACCTACCCGCTGCCCGAGGCGCAGACCGACCGCTTCATGCTGAAGGTGGTGCTGGACTACCCGCACAAGGAGGAGGAGAAGCTGATCATCCGCCAGAACGTGCGGCCCGGCGCGCAGCCGGAACTGCACAAGGTGGTGCGGCCCGACGAGATCCTCACCGCGCGCCAGCTGGTGCGCGAGGTGTACATGGACGAGAAGATCGAGCACTACATCGTGGACATCGTGCACGCCACGCGCAAGCCCGACCAGCACAAGCTGAGCGACCTGGTGAGCCTGATCGGCTTCGGCGCCAGCCCACGCGCCAGCATCTACATGGCCCTCGCCGCCAAGGCCCTGGCCTTCACCAAGCGCCGCGGCTACGTGATCCCCGAGGACGTGCGCGCCGTGTGCCCCGATGTGCTGCGCCACCGCGTGGGCCTCACCTACGAGGCCGAGGCCGAGAACATCACCGTCGGCGAGCTCATCGACCGCGTGCTGAACACGGTGGAGGTACCCTGACCATGTGCGCATCGGTCCATGTGACCATGTGCCCATGCACGGCACGGTCACCCATGGGCACATGAACACATGAGCACACCGGCACATGAACACGGCCCAACACACCAAGGAGCTCCTCAAGAAGGTGCGGCTGATCGAGCTGAAGACGCGCGGTCTCACCGACCACATCTTCAGCGGGGAGTACCACAGCGCCTTCAAGGGCCGGGGCATGGCGTTCAGCGAGGTGCGTGAGTACATGCCGGGCGACGAGGTGCGCACCATCGACTGGAACGTGACGGCGCGGCTGGACCACCCCTTCGTGAAGGTGTTCGAGGAGGAGCGGGAACTGACCGTGATGCTGGTGGCGGACGTGAGCGGATCGGCCGATTTCGGCACCACCGAGCGCACCAAGCGCGAGCTGATCACCGAGGTGTGCGCCACGCTGGCCTTCAGCGCCATCAAGAACAACGACAAGGTGGGGCTCATCCTGTTCAGCGGCACGGTGGAGCGCTACATCCCGCCCAAGAAGGGCCGCAGCCACATCCTGCGCCTGGTGCGCGAGCTGATCGAGTTCACCCCGCAGCAGCGCGGCACCGACATCGCCGGGGCCCTGCGCTTCCTGAACAGCGTGATCAAGAAGCGCAGCATCGCCTTCCTGATCAGCGACCTGATGGGCACCGGCTATGAGGATGCGCTGAAGATCGCCGACCGGCGCCACGACCTGGTGGTGCTGCGCACGGCCGACCCCCGCGAGGGCGAACTGCCCGACCTGGGCCTGGTGCTGGTGCAGGACCCCGAGACCGGCGAACGCCACTGGGTGGACACCGGCAGCGCCCGCGTGCGCAAGGCCTACCGCACCGAGGCCCTCAAGCACGCCGCCCGCACGCGCGACCTGCTGCGCCGTTCGGGCATCGACCACGCCGTGATCGGCACCCGCGAGGGCTACGTGCGCCCCCTGATGGACCTCTTCCGCCAACGCGAACGTGCATGAGGGCCCTGGCGACCACCACCCTGCTGCTGGCGGCGCTCCACGGCGCCACCGCCCAGGCCCCCGCGGTGCGGGCCACGCTGGACAGCGCGGTGATCCGCATCGGCGAGCAGGTGGTGATCGACATCGAGGCCTTCTACCGCACCCAGCGCGACGGGGCTCCGGAGGTGCTGTGGCCCGCGATCGGCGACACGCTCACCCGCCAGGTGGAGGTGGTGTGGGACAGCGGCGTGGACACCGCCCGCGCCGACGAGGCCGACCCCACGCTGCTGGTGCAGCGCCGGCACATCACCGTCACGGCCTGGGACAGCGGCTTCTGGGCCATCCCCCCCTTCCGGCTGCGCATCGGCGGGGACACGCTGGAGACCGCGCCGCTGCTGCTGGAGGTGCGCACGGTGGCCGTGGACACCACCCAGGCCTTCCGCGACATCAAGGACATCTACGAGGCACAGCCCTCCCTGCTGGCCTGGCTGGAGGAGCACTGGCCGTGGCTCGTGGGCCTGTGGGCCGCCTTCGGCCTCATCGGCGGTGGCGCCGCCCTGGTGCAACGCCTGCGCCGCAAGCGCACGAAGGATGACATCGCGCCGCCGCCCCTGCCGCTGCACGAGGCCATGCTGGCGCGGCTCGATGCGCTCGAACAGCAGCGGCTCTGGCAGCAGGGCCAGGTGAAGGCGTACTACATCGCCCTCACCGACATCCTCCGCAGCTATGTGGAGGCCCGCCTCAACGTGCCCGCGATGGAGCGCACCACCGACGACCTGGTGCGGGCCCTGCGGGTGACGGCGCTGCCCCCGGCCCAGCGCGAACAACTGGCGAACATCCTGCAGCTGGCCGACCTGGTGAAGTTCGCCAAACTGGCCCCGGCGCCCGCCGAGAACGAGGCCGCCGTGCCCGCCGCCCGACGCTTCATCCTGGACAGCACCGCGTCCCTGTCCCCCACCCCCGAGCCCGCCCATGCGCAGACCCGGTGACCTGAACAGCGGCCTGGCGTGGAGCCTGCTGGCGATGGCCGGCACGGCAGCGGTGGTGTACACCATGCTGCAACGCTTCCAGCCCGCGCGGCCCGAGCTGCGCTGGCTGCTGCTGCTGCTGCCGGTGATCGCCGCGGTGCACCTGTGGCGCCGCAACGCCCAGCGCGCCAGCCTCACCCTCAGCACCGCGCACGCGTTCCGCAGGCTGCCCACGGGCCGGACCGTGCCCCTGCGGCACCTCCCCTTCGCCGCCTCGCTGCTCGGCCTGGGCCTGCTGCTCACCGCCCTCACCCGCCCGCAGAGCAGCGACGCGTGGCAGGACGTGGAGACCGAGGGCATCGACATCGTGATGGCGGTGGACATCTCGGCGAGCATGCTGGCGCGCGACCTGAAGCCCGACCGCCTGGAGGCCGCCAAACGCGTGGCCGCCGACTTCATCGATGCGCGGCCCAACGACCGCATCGGGCTCGTGGTGTACGAGGGCGAGGCCTTCACCCAATGCCCGCTCACCAGCGACCATGACGTGCTGAAGGACCTCTTCAAGCAGGCGCGCTCCGGCCTGATCGATGGCGGCACCGCCGTGGGCATGGGCCTGGCCACCGCGGTGAACCGCCTCCGCGAGAGCGACGCCCGCAGCCGCGTGGTGATCCTCCTCACCGACGGGGTGAACAACGCCGGCACCGTGCAGCCCGAGGACGCCGCGCAGATCGCCGCCGAGCTGGGGGTGCGGGTGTACACCATCGGCGTGGGCACCCGCGGCAAGGCGCTGAGCCCCGTGGCCATCTACCCCAACGGCCAGTACAAGTACGACCTGGTGGACGTGGAGATCGATGAGACCATGCTGGAGCGCGTCGCCACCCTCACCGGAGGCCGCTATTTCAGGGCCACCGACGAGAAGTCGCTCGCCCGCATCTATGCCGAGATCGACACGCTGGAGAAGACCCGCATCAAGGTGACCGAGCACAACCGCCGCAACGAGGAGTACTTCCCCTACGCGCTGGCCGGCGCCTGCCTGCTGCTCTTCGCCTTCATCACCGACCGCCACCTGCTGCGCACCACGCCATGAACCGCCATCGCCTGTGGCCCGCCCTGCTGACCGTGCTCCTGCTGGAGCTGCTGGTCGGTGGCGTGCTGGCCGCCCTGTGGTTCACCGTGCTGCGGGGCGAGCCCGCGTTCCGCTTCGGTCGTCCGCAGATGCTGTGGGGGCTGGCGGTGGGGCCGGTGCTGGTGCTGCTCTTCGCCATCGACCTTTGGCGGCGTCGGCGCGCCCTGCGGCGCTTCGCTCAGGCGCCCACGCTGCACCGCATGGCGCCCGCCGTCAGCTTCGGCCACGCCACGGTGCGCTTCCTGGCCTTCCGCCACGGCCTTGGCCTGGTGGCCCTGGCCCTCACCGCCCCCCAGTTCGGCACCCGGCTGGAGGAAGTGCGTGCCAAGGGCGTGGACGTGATGGTGGCCCTCGATGTGAGCAACAGCATGCTGTGCGAGGACCTGCGCCCGGACCGCATGGAGGCCGCGCGACGCGCGCTGAGCCAGCTGGTGGACCGCCTGCGTGGCGACCGCCTCGGCATCGTGGTCTTCGCCGGTGAGGCCTTCGTGCAGCTGCCCCTCACCTCGGACAAGAGCGCCGCCAAGCTCTTCCTGGCCAGCCTCGGCCCCGACCTGGTGCCCACGCAGGGCACCGCCATCGGCGCGGCGATCGAACTGGCCCGCCAGGGCTTCGGTGAGGAGGAGGGCGGCAGCCGCACCATCATCGTCATCACCGACGGTGAGAACCACGAGGACGACGCCGAAGGCGCGGCGCGCGCGGCCGCCGAGGCGGGCATCACGGTGCACACCATCGGCATGGGCACCCCGCAGGGCGGTCCGCTGCCGATCCGCCGGCGCGGTCAGCTGACGGGCTTCCGCAAGGACAAGGACGGGTCCACGGTGGTGAGCCGGCTGAACGAGCCCATGCTGAAGGCCATCGCAGCGGAAGGCAAGGGCGCCTATGTGCGCGCCACCAGTGCTTCGGCGGGCATCACCGAACTGGTCGACGAACTTCGCACCATGGACCAGCGCGACATCGGCACCTACCGCTTCGCCGGTCACGAGGACCGCTTCCAGCTGCCCTTGGCGGGCGGTTGTCTGCTGTTGGTGATCGGCATGCTGTGGCCCGAGCGCCGACGCGTGCGGAACCCCCTCCACGAACCACGCCCATGAACCCGCGCACCCTCGTCCTACTGGTGACCGTCGCGGCGACCGGGGTCTGCGCCCAGGAGCGCAAGGCCGATGCCGCCCTGATCGAAGGCAACGCGCTCTACCGGCAAGGCGACCATGCCGGAGCGGCCGCCGCCTACCAGCGCGCCGGCACCCTGGCCCCCGCCGACCTGCGGCCCACCTTCAACCTGGGCGATGCGCTCTACCGCCAGGGCGACCCCGCCGCCGCCCAGCAGCAGTTCGAACGCAGCGCACAGGAGGCCCGCGATCCGGCCGACCAGGCCCGCGCCTACCACAACCTGGGCAACACCCACCTGGCCCAACAGCGGCCCCAGCAGGCCATCGCCGCCTACCGCGAAGCGCTGCGCCGCGACCCGAGCGACGAGGACACCCGATACAACCTGGCCTACGCACAACGCATGCTGAAGCAGCAGCAACAGCAGCAGAACAAGGAGCAGCAGAAGCAGGACGACCAGGAGAAGAAGGAGCAGGACCAGCAGCAGCAGGGCGAGGACAAGAAGGAGCAGGACCAGCAACAGCAGGAGCAGCAGCAGAAGCCCGGTGAGGAGGGCCGGCAGGATCCGCAGCAGCAGGCCCAACAACCGCAGCGCATGAGCCGCGAGGAGGCCGAACGCCTGCTGGACGCCCTGGACCGGCAGGAACGTGACGTGCAGGACAAGGTGCGGCAGAAACTGCGCGTACCGGTGCGTGTACCCATCGAAAAGGACTGGTGATGATGCGACGTGCCCTTTCCGTTCTGCTGTCCATCCTGGCGTGGCCGCTGCTCGTGGCCGCCCAGGAGATCACCTTCGATGCCCGCGTGGACCGCAACACCTTCGAGGTGGGCTCCTCGATCCGCCTCACCATCACACTGACCAACGCCCAGGGCAGCTTCTCCAACCCCGACCTCGGCGGGCTCACGGTGGTGCAGGGGCCCTTCGAGAGCAGCAGCTTCAACTACGTGCACGGGCGGATGAGCAGCACGGTGAGCCGCACCTACGTGATCACCGCCACGCGTCCGGGCAGCTACACCATCGGTCCGGCCTCCGCCCGTGTGGGCGGCGGCACCCTGCAGACCCAGCCGATCACCGTGAAGGTGGAGAAGGGCACCGGTGCCACCAGCGACCGCCTGCTCAACGAAGGCCAGCAACGCGACCGGGACCTCTTCGTCACCATCAGCCTCAGCAAGTCCAAGGTGCATGTGGGCGAACAGGTGGTGGCCACCTACACCCTCTTCTCGCGTTACCCCAACCTGGAGCTCAGCAAGTACGACCTTCCCGCGCTGAACGGCTTCTGGGCCGAGGAGATCGACCAGGGCGAGACCACCTGGGAGGACCAGTTGCGCACGGTGAACGGCCTGCAGTACCGCGTGGCCGTCCTGAAGAAGCAGCTCCTCTTCCCGCAGCGCGCCGGCACCCTGAAGATCGAACCGCTGCGCATCACCTGCGTCGTCAACCGCTCCTTCTTCAACCGAGGCAGCCAGGTGGAGGCCATGAGCAACGCCACCGAGCTCCAGGTGCTTCCCCTGCCGCCCAACGCCCCCGCGGGCATGCAGGGCGCCGTGGGCACCTTCACCTTCTCCGGCGCCCTGGACCGCGACCAATTGCGCGCCGACGAAGCGCTGGAGCTCATCCTCACGGTGAACGGCAGCGGCAACCTGAAGCTGATCGAGGCGCCCGCGCTGGACCTGCCTCCGGACGTGGAGCGCTACGACCCGAAGATCAACGACCGGATCGGCATCAGCGGGAGCGGCATGAGCGGCAGCCGCAGCTTCACCTACCTGCTGATCCCCCGCCATGCCGGTGAGCTGGTGCTGGGCCCCTTCGAACTCTCCTACTTCGATGCGGAGGCCGATGCGTACCGCACCGTGCAGGCCGGTCCGTTCACCGTGCAAGTTGCACCGGGCAACGGCGGTGGGCAGGCCCAGCTGTCGCGGCCCAGCAAGGCCGACGTGGAGGTGCTGGACACCGACATCCGCTTCCTGCGCACCGGCGACCTGGACCTGCGACCGGCCGGCCATCACCTGCTCGGCTCCTGGGCCTGGTGGTCGGGCATGACGGCCCCGGTGCTGGCCTTCGTGCTCTTCGCGATGTGGCGCCGGCGCGAGGACCGGTTGGCGGCCGACCCGGCGGGCCGACGTCGCCGCGAGGCGGACAAGGTGGCGCGGCGACGCTTCAAGGATGCGCACGACGCCTTGCAGCGCGATGCGCGCGAACCCTTCTACACGGCGATGAACAAAGCGCTCCACGGGTACTTCGCCGACCGCTACGGACTGGGTGCCGCCGAGCTGAACGCGGCCGCGCTGGAGCGCGCCCTCGGTGAGCGGCCCGATGCCGCCGCGCTCGCCCGCCAGGCCACGGACCTCATCGCCGCCTGCGACATGGCGCGCTACGCCCCGCTGGAGGTGAAGTCCCGGCAGGCCATGTACGAGGAGGCCATCACCCTGGTGCAACGCCTCGAACGCCCTTGACCATGCGCACCATCGCCCTCGCCCTCTGCCTGTTCCCCGGCGTCGCTCCCGCCATGGACCGCACCACGGCCGACACCCTCATCGGCCGAGCCACGGTGGCCTACACACAGGGAGACCACGCCGGTGCGCTCGCCCTGTTCGACTCGGTCCATCAGCACTGGCGCAGCGCCGGCCTGGCCTATGCCATCGGCAACTGCCACTTCAAGCTGGACCACGTGCCCGAGGCCATCGTGTACTATGAGCGTGCCTTGCTGCTCGAACCGGGAGCGGAGGACGTGAAGGCGAACCTTGAACTGGCCCGGCAACGCACCATGGACCGGGTGAACGAGCTGCCGGCCTTCCGGCTGGGCGGCACCTGGGAGCGCTGGATCGGTGGCCGCGACGTGGACCAGTGGGCCCGACGCGCCCTCTGGGTTTGGAGCCTGGCCTTCATCATCGCCGCGCTCGCCCTCCTTCTGCGCGGGGGGCTCAGGACCGCGGGACTGGCCCTCGCCGCCGGGAGCGCGGTCTTCTCCCTGGTGGCCGTAGGCCTCGCCGCGCGGAGGCTTCGCGCCGTGGAACACCCGGCGGCCGGCATCGTGATGCAGCCCCGGGTGGATGTCCGCAGTGAGCCCCGCGAAGCGGCCACCACCCTGTTCATGCTGCATTCGGGCACCAAGGTGAGCCTGGGCACCGAGCGTTCCGGCTGGGTGGAGGTGACGCTCGCCAACGGCAACGTGGGCTGGATGCCCGCCGCCGCGCTGCAGGCCATCTGATCCGCCTTACGGCACCTGCGCCACGCGCACCGCCGTGGGCACCGTGCCGCCCACGGTCGTCAGGATGTGGTCGCGGTCATTGCTGCTCCCCACGTATTTGACGATGCCGTCCAAGTTGACGTCCTCGATGCGGTAACCGCTCACCGTGGCCGTCGGCACCGTGCTGCCCACCGCCACCAGCACCGGATCGCGATCGTTGGACGAGCCCGTGTAGCTCACCGTGCCGTTGCGCGATACGTCGCCCGCCCACAGGGCCCGCACGCTGCCGTTCACGCGCATGCCGTTGGTGCCGTACAGGCCCACGCTGGTGAGCGTGAAGTCGATGACCTGCCCGCTCGTGGAGATGGTGCTGCTGGCCATGGCGGACAAGTGGTTGCGGTGCCGGATGACCAGGCGCTTGCCCACCGTGGTGGTGCTGAAGGTCACCTGGGTGCCACCGCTCGCATCAACGACATTGCCATCGGCCCGAAGCAAGGCCGCACGGCGCTCGGCCACCGAGTAGGAGGCATCGGAGTTGCGCAGTTCGAGCACCACCCAGTCCACCACGGCCGTGCTGCCCGTGGCGTTCCACACGCTGGAAGCAGCGGTCGCACCCGGATTGGCCACCGTGATCCCCAAGGCGGTATAGGGCTCGGTCTGGGGCAGCACCCCCTGGGTGCGCAGCGTGGTGGCCATCGTACCGGCGGTGTAGTTCATCGGTCCGTCGAGAAAGACCTTGGCGCCGACCGTTCCGGTCGTGCCACCCGTGGTGCTGGTGCGGTACACCACCTTGGAGGTGTACGGCTGCAGCGTGACGGTCGAGGCCTGCACGGTGCCGGTGACGTCCTTCCACGTGCCGCTGAGCGGGAAGGCCTGGGCCGTGGGCTGGTCGTTATAGAGCAGCTTGTGCTCCACCGTCGGGTCCACGGCCGCCACGTTCACGCGGTGCAGCTGCACATTGTCCAGGTAGTACAGCGGCTCCGTATAGTGGTTCACGAAGCGCACCAGCGCCTGGTCGGTGAGGTTGCTCTGGAAGTAGAACTCCACCTCCCGCCGTTCCGGGCTGAAGGGGAAGTCACGTCCGAAGATCTGGTTGGAGCTGGTCATCTGCGACATGCCCTTCACCCCGGCGTACACCTCCCCGTGGGCGGTGCTCTGCAGGCTGAAGCGCATCCGGTACCACTGTCCGTTGGTCATGGCGAACTGGTCCGGGTTCTGGATGCTGTACTCCCAGTAGACGCTGTTGTTGGGGATGAAGGCCTTCAGGCAGCCGTTGTCGAGCCGGGTGAGGTCGTGGGTGGCCGTGGCGTTCGTGGGCCAGCCGCCCCAGCCCGTCACGTTGCTGGTGAAGGTGCCGTTCACCACCAGGTTGCCCGTCAGCTCGGCGGTGGTGCTCCAGGCGTTCTGGCGGAGCGGGCTTCGGAGCGAGGTCGCATCCTCCGCCCGTTCGGTCTGCCAGCGCTCCAGGGTGTAGAACTTCCGGACGCCGCCGCTGGTGTTGAACTGTTCGATGCTCAGTTCATTGAACGGGTTGTAGTAGTAGTTGTTGCTGAACGCCCCGTAGTCGACCCAGCTGTTGGCGTTGTACACGTGCAGCTGGCTCATGCACAGCTGGTCCTTGGTGAGGCAGTACATCGTGTTGCCGGAGTACACGGTGTTGAAGGCGGGCACGTGGTACGGAGCGGTCGCTCCGGGGCCGTTGTAGTTGCTGTAATCCGAGATGGAGAGCTGCACCCCGTTGTTGTACAGCACGTTGTCCTTGATCTGGTTGCCCGTGCTCACCATGGTATGGTCCACATGGATGCCGCTGCTGGCGCAGTTGGCCACGGTGTTCTTCTCGATGAGGGTGTTCTTGATGCTGATGTTGCCGAAATAGATGCCGTGGCAGATCGGGAAGAAACTGGTGTGCTCCGGGGCCACGCTCTCGGTGTTGCCCACCATGTTCATCACCAGGTTGTTCCGCATGATGAGGCCATCCGCATTGTCGATCGCGATGCCACCTCCATCGTTCAGGATGGCCAGCGGCTGGGTGACCACGTTGCGCTCGATCAGGGCGTTCTGCTCGATCACCATCCCGATGTAGCCGACGTTGGAGACGACGTTGTCCGAGAAGACCATGCCGGTCCCCGTGGAGCGGATGCCGAAGTAGCCCCAGTTGCTCTCCCCCAGGCCGGGCTGCAGCGCCACGTCCGTGATGGTCGAATTGGTGAAGGTGCTGTTGTTGTCCAGCAGCATCACGGCGGTGCCGTACGTGCGCGTGATGGTCAGGTGGTGGAAGTTCTGCTGCGAACCCGTGCTGCGGATGGTCTGGTAGGTATCGCTGAACGAGCAGTTGGCCACTTCGACGTTGTAGGTGCCGCTCATGCGCAACGACGCATCGGTGTGATGGCGGAACTGGATGTTCTGGATCCGCCAGTTGTTGCGCTGCCATCCCATGTAGATGCCGTTGTCCAGCACGGCCGCCTCCACCAGATTGCTGTTGGGGTTGGCGTTGGACGGGCACCAGATGTAGAGCTTGTCGCTCGCCTGGTCGTAGAACCACTCGCCGGCGGCATCCAACAGGCTGAGCTTGTTCCGCAGGAAGTAGCCCCACTGCTGGGCACCCATGGTGTTGCCCGTGCTGGTGTGCGTCAGCGTCGTGCCCGTATGCGCGGTCACCCGTGCGGTGTCATAGCTCCAGTTCGTGGTCCGCAGCACCATCGTGGCTCCGGTGAAGTAGCCGCTTCCCTGCGTGAGGGCGGCATCCACCGTGCTGGTGCTCGCCGCATTGTCGGTACGCAGCCAGCCCGTGTTCGGAAAGCGGGCCAGGTTCTGCAGCGCGCCATTGAAGTACACGTACTTCACGTCCTGGCTCACCGTGGCCTGCCAGATGTTGCCGCTGTACACCGTCCACCCGGTCACCGCCACGCTGCCCGTGATCACCGGATCGGCCCCGGTCCCGTAGGCGCCCACGACCATCGGGTTCCCGGACACCCCGCTATCGGAGATGGTGAGCTTGCCCCGGTACACGCCGCCCCGCTGGAAGAGCACCTGGTCGCCCGGGTTCAGGCCATTTCCCAATTGGTTCACCCGGTCGATCGTCCGCCAGGGCGCGGTGGTCGATGTTCCCGCACTGGCGTCATTGCCGGTCGGCGATACGTAGTAGGTGACGGCCCATGCTTCCGCGGAGAGGACGATGGCGATCGCCGTGGCGATGGAGGTGAGGGAGATGCGCATGGGTTCCCGGCGGGTTTAAAGTGGCGCGAAATTGCCCACCATCCGGCTTGCCTACGCTCGCGGAAGTCCCTCAGGATCTAACAATTCGACCAGTCACCCCTGGCACCCGACCGACGAGGGATGAGCCCTGCCCAGCGGGCCCGTGCATCGACCATCCTCCGGGCCGGGGAGGCCCGATCGGCCGATCCCTTCCCCAATGCGGACGCGATCCGCATGGGTCATCGGTCGGCGACGCACGACCGGACCGACGGGCCGGGACTGCAGCGATCCCGGTTGGATTCGAACCAACGACCACCAGCTTAGAAGGCAGGTGCTCTATCCAACTGAGCTACGGGACCGAACTCCGCAAAGGTCGTATTCCTCCAGTGGTGGGTCATGCAGGGGCCGCTCCTGCGGAGCTCCGCACCGTTCATCTCCAGGCCCCTGTGGCGCCCACGCGCGACCTGCGCCAAAGAACGATCCCGTCTTTCGGCGGGATCATCCCTTGTCGGGGTGGTGAATTGCCCGCTGCGCGGGCCATCACGGAGGGGGGCGTTACAAGGGATGATCCCGGTGGCGCTGAGCGCCACGGATCGTTCGTTCCGCCCGGGCTTGCGAGCGAGCTCGCGCCCGGCCGCAACGAGAGATCCCGCCTCACGGCGGGATCGTCCCTTGTCGGGGTGGTGTGATTCGAACACACGACCCCCTGGTCCCAAACCAGGTGCGCTAACCGGGCTGCGCTACACCCCGAAGGGCGCCAAAGGTAGCCGCCCGGGTGCTCCGGGTCCTGTATGGAGCGAAAAAGCAACGGCGCCAGCGGCGAAGCCGGCAGGGGCAAGGGTGCCGTCGACCAGCTCTGCCCACGCGCGACAGCCGGGTGGAGCGGGCGATCGCCCGATGCGGGCCATCCCGATAGGGGCAGGATCCAAGCCACGCCCGCTGCGCGGGCTGGCCCTCGGTCCGGTCCGCTCGGCCGGGCCAGCCCGCCGCGCTGCCCGGAACGAACACGCCCCGCTGATGCGGGGCGGCTTGGCGGAGAGGGGGGGATTGCCCGAAGCGGGCCATCCCGATGGGGGGAGGCTTCAAGCCACGCCCGCTGCGCGGGCTGGTCTTCGTTCCGGTCCGCTCGGCCGGGCCAGCCCGCCGCGCTGCCCGGAACGAACACGCCCCGCTGACGCGGGGCGGCTTGGCGGAGAGGGGGGGATTCGAACCCCCGGTACCAGTAAACCCAGTACGGCAGTTTAGCAAACTGCTGGTTTAAGCCACTCACCCACCTCTCCAGGTGGACCGGAACGTTCACCGGCCGGCGCCGGGGCGGCAAAGATAGAAGCCCATCCCGATCCACCACGCCCCCGGTTACCTTTGACGCCCCAAACGAATCCCATCCATGGCCCGCGATGTCGTCATCGTTTCCGCAGTACGCACCCCCATCGGCAGCTTCGGCGGCGCCCTGGCCGATGTGCCCGCCACCCAGCTCGGCGCCACCGCCGTGAAGGCCGCGGTGGAAAAGGCCGGGATCAAGCCCGACGACGTGAACGAGGTGATCATGGGCAGCGTGCTCCAGGCCAACCTGGGCCAGGCCCCCGCCCGCCAGGCCGCCCGCTTCGCCGGCCTGCCCAACGAGGTGGCCTGCACCACCGTGAACAAGGTGTGCGCCAGCGGCATGAAGGCCATCATGATGGCCGCCCAGGACATCCTGCTCGGCGACGCCGACGTGGTGGTGGCCGGTGGCATGGAGAGCATGAGCCAGACCCCCTACTATGTGGAGAAGGGCCGCTACGGTCACCGCTACGGCCATGGCCAGCTCGTCGATGGCATCGTGAAGGACGGCCTCACCGACGTGTACCACCAGACCGCCATGGGCGTCAGCGCCGAGCTGTGCGCCAAGGAGCACGGCATCAGCCGCGAGGAGCAGGACGCCTTCGCCATCGAGAGCTACAAGCGCAGCGCCGCCGCCTGGGCCGCCGGCAAGTTCAAGGATGAAGTGGTGCCGGTGACCGTGAAGGGCCGCAAGGGCGATGTGGTGGTGAGCGAGGACGAGGAGTACAAGAACGTGAGCTTCGACAAGATCCCCGGTCTGAAGCCCGTGTTCCAGAAGGACGGCACGGTGACGGCCGCCAACGCCAGCACCATCAACGACGGCGCGGCCGCCCTGGTGCTCATGAGCGCGGACAAGGCCAAGGCCCTCGGCCTGAAGCCCCTGGCGCGCATCCTCAGCTACGCCGATGCCGAACAGGCCCCCGAGTGGTTCACCACCACCCCCGCCAAGGCCCTGCCCCGCGCGGTGGAGAAGGCCGGCCTGAAGATGAGCGACCTCCAGTTCGTGGAACTGAACGAGGCCTTCAGCGTGGTGGGCATCGCCAACACCAAGCTCATGGGGCTCGACCCTGCCAAGGTGAACGTGAACGGCGGCGCGGTGAGCCTGGGCCACCCGCTCGGCTGCAGCGGCGCCCGCATCATCGTGACGCTGGTGAACGTGCTGCGCCAGAACGGTGCGAAGGTCGG
The DNA here is from genome assembly GCA_016788285.1 of Flavobacteriales bacterium. Lineage (GTDB taxonomy): Bacteria > Bacteroidota > Bacteroidia > Flavobacteriales_F > PHOS-HE28 > PHOS-HE28. Next base: position 822 of record JAEUSW010000202.1, on the reverse strand, counting down.
CGGCGCCGGCATCTGCAACGGTGGCGGCGGTGCCAGCGCGATGGTGATCGAGGCGCTCTGACCTCCCCACAGCTCGCCTGCGTTACGTGTTGGCGCGTTGCGTGTTGCGAGTTCGGACCCGGCAACACGCAACGCGCCAACATCCCAACACGCAACGCCCATGGCCTCCGTCATCTGCCCCCTCTCCATCGTTCCGGTGCGCAAGGACCCGAGCGACCGCACCGAGATGGTGACCCAATGGCTCTTTGGTGAAACGGCCGAGGTGCTGGAACGCACGGAGAAGTGGAGCCGCCTGTGCTTCGACCACGACGGGTACGAAGGCTGGGTGGACAACAAGCAGCTCCTCCCCTGCGACACGCCCAACACCGAGCCCGACCTGCGCGTGATCGACAACACGTCCATCGTCGATCTGGGCGAGCGGCAGGTGATGCTACCGTACGGAGCCGTCCTTCCCTTCTTCAAGGAGGCGAGCATCCTGTTCCAAGGCCGGCGCGTACCGGTGAACGCGGTGACCAACACCCTCGATGGCAATGGGGACCGCGGTGAACTGATGGAGACCTATATGCATCCCTTCCTGGGCGCGCCCTACCTCTGGGGCGGTCGTACGCCATGGGGCGTGGACTGCAGCGGCCTCACCCAGGCGCTTTTCATGTTCATGGGCATCTACCTGCCGCGGGATGCCTACCAGCAGGCGGAGGAGGGCGACCCCGTGGAGTTCGTGGAACTGGCGGAGCCTGGGGACCTGGCCTTCTTCGACAACGACGAAGGGCGCATCATCCATGTGGGCGTCGTGCTCAGCGACCGGCGCATCGTGCACGCCAG
>JAEUSW010000188.1 GCA_016788285.1 Flavobacteriales bacterium | reverse complement strand
GAGTACAGCCAGACCGCCTCGGGCAATGCCGGCCGCCTTCGCATCAGCGGTTCCACGCCCAACCAGGGCCGAGGCCCGCTGGAGGCGCGCGGGGTGAACGCCCAGGGCTACCGCACCTTCATCTGCGGTCCGGACACCAATACGGTGTACCTGCCCACGGACAACAATGGCTACACCTGCTCGAACGGTTACGCGGCCAAACAGCGGTTGTACCAACGGGTCTACTCCAAGAACGGCAACGCCATGACCTATGTGGACCAGTTGGCCGGCACCATGACCTATCACCCCACCCACAATCACTACCACGTGGACGATTGGACCACGATGACCCTGCGGTTGGAGCAACCCGGTGTGCCCGACCCGCGCAACTGGCCGGTGGTCGCCAGTGGCGGGAAGTTGGGTTTCTGTCTGATGGACCTCAGCACCTGCACCAACAGTGCCGGACACTGCCGGACATCGCACCTGTACAACCAGGGTACGAGCCTCACCACCACGCAATTCCCCAACAGCGGCCTGGGCGTGGGTTATGGCTGCGGAGAGAATTTTCAGGGCATTTCCGTCGGGAAGAACGACATCTACAGTGAGAGCCTGGACGGCATGTGGATCAACCTGCTGCCCGGTCTGTGCAACGGCAATTACTGGATCGTGGCCGAAGTGGACCCGCAGAACAGCTGGCGGGAGGAGAACGAGGACAACAACTGGACCGCCATCCCTTTCAACCTGACCCAGCAGTCCGCGGCGAACAGCGGTGGCAGCGCCTTCATGAACGCATCAGGCCGGCTGGTGCTGGCCCCGGGCGGAAGCGTCACGCTGTCCGCCACCCCGGGCTACAGCTACCTGTGGAACACGGGGGCGACGACCCGCAGCATCACGGTGAGCGCACCGGGCACGTACTCTTGCACGGTGACCGCCCCCTGCGGAGCGCTGGCCACCCCGAGCATGACGGTCACCCAGCTGGCCGCTCCGAACGCCCCGATCGGTACGGGCGCCACGGTCGCTGCCGGCAATACGGCCCAGCTCACGGCCGCGGGCACCAACCTGCGCTGGTACGACGCCCCGACCGGGGGGAACGAAGTCGGTTCCGGTGCGAGCTTCACCACCCCGGTCCTGAACCAGACCACGTCCTATTGGGTGGAGGACCGCAATGTGTCCGCCGGTGCCAACCTGAACGTGGGCAAGCCGGATAATTCGGGCAGCGGTGCGTTCAGCGATACCAAGCAGTACCTGCTGTTCGACGCCTACGAACCCTTCGTCCTGGAGTCCTTCAAGGTCTATGCGAACTCCGTGGGCAAACGGCAATTCGTGTTGTTCGACCGCGTGGGGAACCTCATCGCGGAGAAGTACATCGAGATCCCGAACGGGATGAGCACCGTCACGGTGAACTGGAACGTTCCTGCCGGCACGCAACATCGCATCACGGCCTACGACGACAATGCGGACGTGTATCGTCAGCTCTGGCGGAATGACGGAGGGGTATCCTATCCGTATCCCATCGGCACCCTCGGCTCCATCACCGGCAGCACGGGCGGAAGCCAGTTCTACTACTATCTGTATGACTGGAAGGTCCGCACGGCTGACGTGGTCGCTGTGGGCCCCCGCACCGAGGTGGTGGCGAACGTCACCAACGCCATCCAGCTGGATGTCCGGGTCTTCCTGGAGGGGCCTTACGATGGTGGGTCCGGTCTCATGAAGGACGATCTGCGCTCCAACGGGCTCATCCCCGCGACCGAACCGTTCAGTGCACTGGGCTTCACCCATGTGGGAGGCGGAGGGGAGAGCATTGCGCCCGGCCTGCTGACGACCACCGGCGCCAATGCGGTGGTGGACTGGGTGCTGCTGGAGTTGCGGTCCTCCACGGACCCGACCCAGGTGTTGGCCACCCGGAGCGCATTGGTCCGACGGAACGGTCAGGTGATCGGGGTTGACGGCGGAGTGCCTCAGTTCGGTGTGCCGGCAGGCAACTATCGCGTGGCCGTGCGTCATAGGAACCACATGGGCGCCATGACCGCTGCTGCGGTGACCTTGGGCGGAAGCCCCACCTTCGTCGACATGACCGCTGGCGCCACCGGAACGTGGGGCACCGACGCCCGCAAGAACGTGGGCGGGACCATGGTGCTGTGGACGGGCAATGCCCGCCGGGACAACGTGCTGAAGTACACCGGCACCAGCAACGACCGGGACGAGATCCTGCAAGCCATCGGCGGTACCCTTCCCACGGGCGTGCTGCCTGGCTACCACACCATGGACGTGACCTTGGACGGACTGGTCAAATACGCGGGCGCCGCCAATGACCGGGATCCGATCCTGGTGAACATCGGCGGCACAGTGCCTACGGCGACGCGTGTCGAACAACTGCCTTGACCGATCGGGGATCTTCTTACCTTCCGCCCCGGTTGTTGACCCTACCCTGTGACCAAAACCAAACCCTGATGATGTTCTCTAAATCCAGAACCAGGAGCCGTTCCTTGTGGGGGGCGCTCCTCGCCTTGTCCATGGGGACCGGCGCCACGGCGCAGCCGCTCGTGGACATCGGCCTCTTCCCGAACGCCAGCCCGAACACGCTGGAGGTTAGGGTCCGACCTGACGCCTCCTTCAACCAGGTGGTGTCCTCGCTCACGTTCACCATCCGGTGGAACAACGCGTCCGGAGCGAGCCTCGATGTGAACGCCATCACCCAGTTCTGCCCAGGGGGCTTCTTCATCAGTCCATCCGGCGATGGTGAGATCGTGGATGGTGGGTTCCGCTACTACACGTTCAACGCGTTCGGTTTTGCTCAATTGAGCGCGGCCTGTTCCGGTCAAGCATGGAGCGCCAACACCGAGCGGGTGATCATGACGATCCCGGTGATCAACAACACCGGTTGTGCCACGTTCAACATCGTGAACGATGGGTACACCCAGGCCAACAACAAGGACTACTTCATCTCCTTGAACGGTCTTGACCGCACGGATGTCATCTACAGCACGGCCTTCAACATCGGCAGCTGTACGCCCGACTGTCTCGGCGTGATCGGTGGACCGGCCCTTCCGGGCACCGCCTGCAATGATGGCAACGCCAACACGGGCAACGACACGTGGAACGCGAGCTGCGTATGTGTAGGGCAACTGATCGACTGCCTGGGCGTACCGGGCGGCAGCGCTCTGCCGGGCACGGCTTGCAACGACGGCAACGCCAACACGGGCAATGACACCTACGATGCCAACTGTAACTGCGTCGGTCAACTGATCGACTGCCTGGGTGTGCCGGGCGGCGGCGCCCTGCCGGGCACCGCCTGCAATGACGGCAACGCCAACACGGGCAACGACACCTGGAGCGCCAACTGCACCTGCGTGGGTCAGCTGATCGACTGCCTGGGTGTGCCG
>JAEUSW010000179.1 GCA_016788285.1 Flavobacteriales bacterium | reverse complement strand
CCGCGGCAGCACCACGATGAGCCGCATGGCGGGATCGTAGCGGTGGAAGGCCTCGATGGTCCACATCAGCAGCGGTCGTCCCTTCACGGTCTGGAACTGCTTGGGCACGGGGCCGCCCAGGCGCTTGCCGCTGCCGCCGGCGACGATGATGGTGGAGCGGTGCATGGGTCCTCACCGCAATGCCGCGGAGGCGCAAAGGAACGCAGAGGCGCTCAGAACAGAGGGCCGCATCCTCTGCGGCCCTCTGCGTCTTTGCGTCTCTGCGGTGAAGCGATCAGATGATCAGCATCGCATCCCCGTAGCTCAGGAAGCGGTACTTCTCCTTCAGTGCCACCTTGTAGGCGTTCCACACATGGTCATAGCCCCCGAAGGCGGCCACCTGCATCAGCAGGGTGCTCTCGGGCATGTGGAAGTTGGTGATCATCCGGTCGGCGATGCTGAAGTCGTAGGGCGGGAAGATGAACTTGTTGGTCCAGCCGTTGAAGGGCTTCAGGTGGTTCTGGGTGCTGACGCTGCTCTCGATGGCGCGCATGGTGGTGGTGCCCACGCAGCACACCTTCTTGCGGGTGTCCTTGGCGCGGTTCACGATGTCGCAGGCCTCCTTGGTGATGATGGCCTGCTCGCTGTCCATCTTGTGCTTGGTGAGGTCCTCCACCTCCACGGGGCGGAAGGTGCCCAGGCCCACGTGCAGGGTGACGTGCGCGAAGTGGATGCCCTTGAGCTCCATGCGCTTCATCAGTTCGCGGCTGAAGTGCAGGCCGGCGGTGGGGGCGGCCACGGCGCCCTCGTGCCGGGCGAAGATGGTCTGGTAGCGTTCCGCGTCGCTGGGCTCGGTGTCCCGCTTGATGTAGCGCGGCAGCGGCGTCTCGCCCATCTCGGTGATGGCCTGCTTGAACTCCTCGTAGGTGCCGTCGAAGAGGAAGCGCAGCGTGCGGCCGCGGCTCGTGGTGTTGTCGATCACCTCCGCCACCAGCTCGTCGTCCTTGCCGAAGTACAGCTTGTTGCCGATGCGGATCTTGCGCGCCGGGTCCACGATCACGTCCCACAGCAGGCTGTCGCGGTTGAGCTCGCGCAGCATGAACACCTCGATCTTGGCACCGGTCTTCTCCTTGTTGCCCCACATGCGCGCGGGGAACACCTTGGTGTCGTTCAGGATGAAGGTGTCGCCCTCGTCGAAGTAGTTGATGATGTCCTTGAACTTCTTGTGCTCGATCTTGCCGTCCTTGCGGTGCAGGACCATCAGCTTGCTGCCGTCGCGGTCCTTGGTGGGATAGAGGGCGATCTGCTCCTTCGGCAGGTTGAACTTGAACGCGGTGAGCTTCATGGTGTTGGCGTGGCTTACGGGCCCGTCGTTGGGGGAAGGGGCGGCGAAGATAATGTGATTGTTAAGGAATCGTCAAAGCCCCTGAACATCAGGGTATTAGGCTGTTGATAACCGCCTTCGGGCCTCAGCGCGGTGCGATGCGCTGCGCCAATTCCACCGGCGGCAGGGCGTCGGTCACGTCGAGCTCGGCGATGCGGGTGCGGCGCAGCGCGCTGAGCCAGGCTCCGCAGCCCAGGGCCTGCCCGATGTCGTGCGCCAGGGTGCGGATGTAGGTGCCCTTGCTCACGGTGGTGATGAAGTGCACCTGCGGACCTTCCATGCCCAGCAGCGCCAGCTCATGCACGGTCACCCGCACGGGTTCCATCTCCACGGGGCGGCCGTCGCGGGCCAGGAAATAGGCCCGCTCGCCCTTGTGATGCTTGGCGCTGTACATCGGTGGACGCTGCAGCAGGTCGCCGGTGAAGCGCGGCAGCACCGCTTCCACGGCGGCCCGGTCGAGATGCTCCCAGGGCAGCGCACCGCTCACCGCGGTCTCCCCGTCCTGGGAGGGGGTCACCTCCCCGAGGGTCAGGGTGCCCACGTAGGTCTTGTCCAGCCCGGTGAGGTTGGGCAGCTCCTTGGTGCGGCGTCCGTAGGCCAGCACCAGCAGGCCGCTGGCGAGCGGGTCCAGGGTGCCGGCGTGGCCCACCTTCACGCGGCGGCCGGCCAGGGAGTTGAGGGCTCCGCGCAGCTTGCCCACCACGTCGAAGCTGGTCCAGCCCACGGGTTTGTCCACCAGCAGCAGGCCGCCGCCCTCCAGGTCGATGGGGTCCGTGTTGGCCATGGCGTCACACCAGGTGCAGGGGGATGCCCAAGGCCATCAACAGCAGGAGCACGCCGCCCACGGCGATGCGGTACCAGCCGAAGGCCGCCAGGCCGCGCTGCTGCAGGTAGGCGATGAAGCCCTTGATGGCCAGCACGGCCACCACGAAGGCCACCGCGTTGCCGATGGCGAACAGGCGCAGGTGCTCGCCGGTGAAGGCGCCGCCCTCGTCCAGGTAGTCGTACAGGCTCTTGGCGGTGGCGGCGAACATGGTGGGCACGGCCAGCAGGAAGCTGAACTCCGCGGCGTGCTTGCGGGTGAGGCCCTGGGCCATGCCGCCGATGAGGGTGGCCGCCGAGCGGGAGACGCCGGGCACCATGGCCAGGCACTGGAAGCAACCGATGATCACGGCCTGGCGGTAGCTCACCATCTGCGGGCCGGTGCCCGTGCCCCCGGGGGCCCAGCGTTCGATGAACAGGAACACCACCCCGCCGGCCAGCAGCGCCAGGGCCACCACCGTCACGTTCTCCAGCAGCGCATCGATGTGGTCCTTGAACAGCAGGCCCATCACCACGGCGGGGATGAAACCGGCCAGCAGCTTCAGGTAGAGGTCGAAGCTCTGGAAGAAGCGCTTCCAGTAGAGCACCACCACGCTGAGGATGGCGCCGAACTGGATGGCCACGGTGAAGAGCTTCACGAAGTCGTCCTGCGCGATGCCCATCAGCGTGGAGCCGATGATCATATGGCCGGTGCTGCTCACGGGCAGGAACTCCGTGAGGCCCTCGATGATGGCCAGGACGATGGCCTCCAGGATGCCCATGCCTGCCGACTACCGCGCCGGGCGCTTCAGGATGGCGTAGAAGATGAAGAGGTAGCCGGCCAGCGCCACCAGCGGGGCCACGGTGATGCGGCGGGGGCTGAAGATGGCCTCGGGGTCGAAGGCGTTGGGGTCGCCCGTGCCGCCGCCGGCCATCAGGATGAAGCCCAGCACCACGATGCCCAGGCCGATCACCAGCAGGCGGTAGTTCACGCGGGTGAAGGGCATCTCGTTGTCGTTGTGCGCGGCCATGCGGGTCGGGGGATTCAGCTCCAGTGGATGTCCTCGGCGGACATGCGAAGGTAGCGCCGCACGGCGAACCAGGTGCTGGCCAGGGAGATCAGCAGGCCCAGCAGCAGCACGGCGGCGAAGAGCAGCGCCAGGGTGGCGGCGTCCGTGAAGGCCAGCAGGTCGGGCACCGTGCGCAGCACCAGGCGCAGGGTGAGCACCAGCAGGCCGATGGCCAGCACGGCGCTGAGCACGCCCTGCCAGAGGCTTTGCCCCAGGAAGGGCCGCTGGATGAACCACCGCGTGGCGCCCACCAGGTGCATGGTGCGGATCAGGAACCGCTGGCTGTACACCGCCAGGCGGATGGTGTTGTTGATCAGCGCCACGGCGATGATGAGCAGCAGCACGGAGAAGCCCAGCACCGCCAGGCCCAGCTTGTTCATGTTCGCCTGGATGTTGCGCACCACCGCCGCGTTGTAGGCCACCTCGTGCGTCCGGGGGTCGTGCTGCAGCCGCTCCACGATCCACTGCACGCTGTCCGGATGCGCGTGCGTGGCGGCCAGCCGCAGTTCGATGCTCGCCAGCAGCGGGTTGCTGCCCAGCACGCCCAGGAAGTCCTCGCCCAGGTCCTGCTTCAGCTGCTCGGCCGCTTCGTCCGCGGTCACGTAGCGCGTCTCCAGCACCCACGGCTCGGTGTCCAGCGCCTTGCGGTACTGCATCACGTCGGTCTCCTTCAGCCCGCGCTTGAGGAACACGTCCACCCGCACATGCTCCTTGAAGTAGCGGTCCAGCGCACGGGCGTTCAGCACCAGGAAGCCCAGCACCCCCAGCATGAACAGCACCAGGGCGATGCCCACCACGGTGCCCACCGTGGCCGTGCGTGTGCGGCGCCGGTAGGGTCGCTCCATCGACATGGCCGCGAAGGTAGGGGCGTGGGATCCCACGCCCCTACTTTCGCGGGGCGATCGAACGGACATGGCCTACGAGCACACGGACATCGAGAAGAAGTGGCAGGACGAATGGCGCCGGCGGGGCACCTACCGGGTGAGCAATGACGCGTCCCGGCCGAAGTACTACGTGCTCGACATGTTCCCCTACCCCAGCGGCGCCGGCCTGCACGTGGGGCACCCGCTCGGCTACATCGCCAGCGACATCGTGGCGCGCTACAAGCGGCATTGCGGCTTCAACGTGCTGCACCCCATGGGCTACGACAGCTTCGGCCTGCCCGCCGAGCAGTACGCCATCCAGACCGGCCAGCACCCGGCCAGGACCACGGAGGTGAACATCGCGCGCTACCGCGAGCAGCTGGACCACATCGGCTTCAGCTTCGACTGGGACCGTGAGGTGCGCACCAGCGACCCCGCCTTCTACCGGTGGACGCAGTGGATCTTCCTGCAGCTCTTCGACAGCTGGTACGACCACCAGGCGCGGAAGGCCAGGCCCATCAGCGAGCTGCTCGCCCGATTCGCCGCCCAGGGCTGGCACCACACCGATGCCTGCGCCCTCACCGGCGACGTGGAGGAGGAGCTCGGCGCCTTCACCGCGGCCGAATGGCAGGCCTTCGATGAGCGCACGCAGCAGCGCATCCTGCAGCACTTCCGCCTGGCCTACCTCAGCGAGGCCTGGGTGAACTGGTGCCCCGCGCTGGGCACGGTGCTCGCCAACGACGAGGTGAAGGACGGCGTGAGCGAGCGTGGCGGCCATCCCGTGGAGCGCAAGCGCATGCCCCAGTGGAGCCTGCGCATCACCGCCTACGCCCAGCGCCTGCTCGACGGGCTGGACACGCTCGAGTGGAGCGAGAGCATCAAGGAGGCCCAGCGCAACTGGATCGGCCGCAGCGAAGGGGCGCTCGTGCGCTTCAAGCTCAAGGAATCCGCTGGCGACATCGAGGTCTTCACCACGCGGCCGGACACGCTCTTCGGTGTCACGTTCGTAACGCTGGCACCGGAGCACGAGCTGGTGGAGCTGATCACCCCCGCCGAGCGCCGCGCGGAGGTGATGGCCTACGTGACCACCGCGAAGAACCGCAGCGAGCGCGAACGTCAGGCCGATGTGAAGCGTGTGAGCGGTGTGTTCACCGGCGCGTATTGCCTCCACCCCTTCACCGGGCAGGAGGTGCCCGTGTGGGTGGGCGACTACGTGCTCGGCGGTTACGGCACCGGCGCGGTGATGGCCGTGCCCGGAGGCGATCAGCGCGACTGGAACTTCGCCACGCACTTCGGCCTGCCGATCATCGCCGTCACCGAGGGTGCCGACATCGGCAAGGAGGCGGACGAGCGCAAGGACGCCATCATCTGCAGTGAAGGCTTCCTGAACGGCCTGCCCGTGCCCGAGGCGATCACGCGCGCCATCGATGAGCTCGTGAAGCGCGGTGCCGGCGAACGCCGCATCAACTACCGCCTGCGCGACGCCGCCTTCGGCCGCCAGCGCTACTGGGGCGAGCCGATCCCCATCCACTACAAGGACGGCGTGCCGTACGCGTTGCCCGAAAGCGAGCTGCCGCTGAAGCTGCCCGAAGTGGACAAGTTCCTGCCCACGGAGACCGGCGAACCACCGCTGGCGCGTGCGGCGAACTGGAGCTACAACGGCCATCCGCTGGAGACGACGACGATGCCGGGCTGGGCCGGCAGCAGCTGGTACTTCCTGCGCTACATGGATCCCGGTAACACCGAGCGCTTCGCTTCACCGGAAGCCATCCAGTACTGGCAGCAGGTGGACCTGTACGTGGGCGGCAGCGAGCACGCCACCGGCCACCTGCTCTACGTCCGCTTCTGGACCAAGTTCCTCCACGACCGAGGCTGGCTCCCCTTCGACGAGCCCGCGAAGAAGCTGGTGAACCAGGGGATGATCCAGGGGGTGTCGCAAGTCGTCCACTGTCTTGGTTTTGGCATGGTCTCGACAACATTCGGAGACGACAACTCACCGACCATTCCCCTTCGAGCTGCTCCGGTTGTTTTAATCCCTAAGGACGTACGGAATCGCGCGATTCATTCGTCCTTGACAGATGAAGAGCTCATTACGCTTAGTGAAATCGAAAGGGCGGTGACGGATCTAGTGCGTTCCAAGTATCCTGGCCATAGAGGGCGCCTTTACAGTGAAGTCGGAGAGCGAGGAGCGATGACCTACTCCCGAAACGTTGACATCAAGCTCGTCGATAATAATGGAACTTTGAGCATCGAAGGGCTTAAAGAATCCAACAAGGACTTTGAGGATTTGATAATCTGGGGCAACGCACCCTATATCTGTGAGGCGGTTGTCGAGAAGATGTCCAAGTCGAAGTTCAACGTGGTGAACCCCGACGACATCATCGAGCGCTACGGTGCGGACACGCTGCGGCTGTACGAGATGTTCCTCGGCCCCCTGGAGCAGAGCAAGCCGTGGGACACCAACGGCATCGAGGGCACCTTCCGCTTCCTGCGGAAGTTCTGGAATCTCTTTCACGGCGCTGGTGATGCGTTCGCGGTCTCCGATGACGCCCCCACCAAAGCCGAGCTGAAGGTCCTCCACGCCACGCTGAAGAAGGTGACCGAGGACATCGAGAAGATGAGCTTC
>JAEUSW010000177.1 GCA_016788285.1 Flavobacteriales bacterium | reverse complement strand
GTTGCCCGTCTGTGTGGTGGTGGCCTTCACGTGGATCATGTAGCCGAGCATCTCCACCGTTCTGCCCACGTACGCGCTCATCCCTCGCGCTGGAATGCGGACAGTGCCCTCGCTCACTTCCTCGCACGCAGTGGACAGTGCCACCGCGCGGGGCTCTCGCGCAACAGGGCCTCCGCTCATTCCTTCGCGCGCAGTGGACAGTGCTGCCGCACCGGGCGTTTGCGCGTGGGCACTGTCGCGTGCTGGCCGGTGCGCGGGCACTGTCGTGCGCTGGCCTTGCGTGCCGGCACTGTCGCGCGTCCGCTCCGTGCGCGGGCACTGCTCCTCGACCAGCGTGAACGGATCGCACAGCGGGAACCCGAGCAGTTCCAGCTCATCGTAGGCGTCGGCCAAGGGGTAGTGCTCCAGGTCGGGCAGCCGCGGTTCCTCCACGCGCGTGGTGAAGAGGTCGCCATCGGCGGTGACGCTCGCGGGTCTGTGCAGCAGTGTCAGGTCCCACAGCAGTTGCGGCTTGCTCTTGCCGGTGAAGCGGAGCGCGCCGGCACGGATGAGGATGCGCGCCTGTTCCACGGCCAGGGGCACGCGCTTCAGCAGGTCCTGCAGGTCCGTGAAGGGGCCGTTGCGCCGGCGCTCGTGCAGGATGAGCTGCACGGTTCCGTTCTCCAAGCTCTTGATGTTGCCGAGGCCGAGGAAGATGCGCGTCTTCGCCCGTGAATGGGAGTTGGCGAATGGCGACTGGCGCCAATCCCCATTCGCCGTTGGCCATTCACCATTCACCAACGAACACAACTCCTCGCTCGTGTTGATGCACGGCGCCTCGATCGCGGCCCCGGCGCGCTTCGCCTCGTGCAGGTAGAACTCCGTGCGGTAGAAGCCGCCGAAGTTGTTGGCCACGCCCACCAGGAACTCCAGCGGGTGGTGCGCCTTCAGGTAGAGGCTCTGGTAGCTCTCCACCGCGTAGCTGGCGCTGTGGCCCTTCGCAAAGCTGAAGCTGGCGAAGCTCTGGATCTGCCGCCACACCTCCTCGGCCTCGCCGGGCGGATAGCCGAAGGCGGTGCAGTTGTCGAAGAACTTCCGCTCCACCAGCTTGAACTCGGGCCGGTCGCGGTAGCGGATGTTCATGCCGCGCCGCACCTGATCGGACTCCTCCAGGTCCAGCCCGCCGTAGAGGTGCACCACCTTGATCACATCCTCCTGGTACACCATCACGCCGTAGGTCTCGGGCATGATCTCCAGCAACCGCTTGGGCGCCTGCTTCACGCGCTCGGGATCGTTGTGCCGCAGCAGGTACTCGCGCATCATGCCGCTCTCCGCCACGCCCGGACGGATGATGCTGCTCGCCGCCACCAGCCCCAGGTAGTCGTCCACCTTCAGCTTCTTCAACAGCATGCGCATGGCCGGGCTCTCCACATAGAAGCAGCCGATGGTGTCGCCCTTGCGCAACAGTTCCTTGATCGCGGGATCCTGCTTGAAGCGCGCGATGTCGTGGATGTCGACCGCTTCGCGGAAGTCACAAGTCCCAAGGCTCAAGTCACAAGCTTGAAGGGCGTTCGTCTTGGGGACTTGCGACTTGTGACTTGTCACTTGAGCCTTGTTCACCAGCTCCACCGCATCGCGTATGTGCCCCAGCCCGCGCTGGCTCAGCAGATCGAACTTGTGCAGGCCCATGTCCTCGCACTCCAGCATGCTGATCTGCGTCACCGGAAAACCCTTCGGCGGACGGAACAGCGCGGCGAAGTGCGTCACCGGCTTCTCCGTGATCACGATGCCGCCCGCGTGGATGCCCAGGTGGTGCGGCATGCCGATCAGCTCCTTCGCATAGCGCACCACCGCCCGCGCCACCTTGTCCAGGTCGCCGCTCTTCGAATACGCGCTGGGCCGGCCGCGGGCGTAGTAGCCGTGGTCGCCCTCGCTCAACGCATCGATCTCCGCCGGCGGAAGGCCCACCGCCTTGCCCAGTTCACGGATCGCACCGCGCCATTGGAAGGTGGTGTAGGTGGCGATCTGCGCGGCGTGGATCCCGCCCGCACGGCCGTCCGGCGTGTTGTACTTGTCGAACACGTAGCGGTACACCTCATCGCGGTCCTTCCAGCTGAAGTCGATGTCGAAGTCGGGCGGCTTCTTGCGCGCGGGGTTGATGAAGCGCTCGAAGTACAGGTCGAGCTCCATCGGGTCCACGTCCGTGATGCGCAGGCAATAGGCCACGAGGCTGTTGGCACCGCTGCCGCGCCCCACGTGGAAGAAGCCCCGGCCGCGGGCGTGGTTGACGATGTCCTGGTTGATGAGGAAATAGCTGATGAAGCCCATGCGCTCGATCACGTCCAGCTCGTGGTGCATGCGCGCCAGGATCCTCGGCGTCACCTCCGCATACCGGTAGCGCAGGCCTTCACGCGTGTCGCGGTGCAGCTTCTCGCGGTCGGCCCGCAGGTCGTTGGTGAAGGCCACCCGCGTCTTGTCGCTGCCGTCGAAGGCGATGTGGCATTGTTCCAGCAGGCGCTCCGCGTTCGTGAGCAGCTGCGGGACGTCACGGTAGGTCCTGCGCGCCTCCTCCTCACTGCGGAAGCACTCGTCCGGCCCGGCGAGCTCCTCCTGCGGCAGCATGCTCACCACGGTGTTGAGCGCCACCGTGCGCAGCAGGCGGTGGATGTTGTGGTCCTTCTTCGTGCGGAAGGTCACGGGCATCAGCGCGACGAGGTCGTCCATCCTGTTCCTCCACGGCGAGAAGGGCAGCCGCGTGAGATCGGTGGGTCTGATGCCCACGCGCTCGTTCGGCCGCAGTGGGTGCGGCGCGTGGGCGAAGGGGTGGATGAAGAACACATCCGCCAGTTCGGGGGGGCGCTCCGGCAGGGCCTCGTCATCCAGCAGGTGCGGGCTCAGCAGTTCGTTCAGTTGCTGGAAGCCGGCGTTGTTCTTCGCGATCCCGATGTAGAGCAGCTTCGGGCCCTGCCGGAACTCGATGCCCGCCACCGGGCGCACGCCGTAGCGCGGGGCGTCGCGCACCAGGTCGGGGATGCCGGCCGAGCAGTGGATGTCGGTGAGGGCGAAGGTGCGCACGCCCTGCCGTGCCGCTTCCTCCAGGAGCGCATCGGGCTTCAGTACGCCGTGCTTGAAGCTGAACCAGCTGTGGCAGTTGAGGTACATGGGGATGTCCGATCGGGTGGCCGCCTGCGGGCTGTCCGCTCGGGCCGGCTTGCGGCACGCGGCATCGCATCGGGCTCCGGGGTCTGCTCGTTCCTCGCAGCCTCCTCGCTCCGTGCGCCGCTCGCGCTTCGCTTCACCGGTCCGCCGCTTCCATCCCTGGCGGACACGACGTATTTTGCGTCAATGTCTTGACGGATAAGATAGCGGAGCTTGGGGTCATCAGCGGCGCTCCCGGGGCAGTTGCGCCACCACCCACCCGTCCGGCCCGTGCCACAGCACCCGGGCGCCCTGCGCGATGGCCGCTTCCCAGTTGGTCGCCGGCGGCAGGCCCGCCCATTGCCCGGCCAGGGCGGCGGGGCGCACCACCACCAGCGCACCGGGCTCGAACCGCGCGATGCGGCCGTACCACAGCTCATGCACGGCCACCCCGGGCACCTGCTCCATCAGCGGGCCGCCCATTCCGTGCGTGTACACCACCTGCGGCCGCAGCGCGCGCACCATCCGCGCCAGTTCCCGCTCCTCGCCCGCCTGCCGCACGAAGGGCGCCATCGCCCGCACGAACAACAGCAGCTGCACGAGCGCAAGGGCCCGCATCACCGGCACGCGCGCCGCACCGCGCTCCTCCACCCAGGCCAGCGCACGGCCGAAGGCCGGGAACAGCGCGATCGCCGCGAACGGCTGTCCCAGGGCCAGCACCCGGTCGTTCTGGAAGGGCAGGCCCGCCAGCAGCAGCAGGTACGCCGCCAGAAGCACGAGCGCCAACCGCACCGCCGGCACGCGCGCATCGACCCGCCGCACGAACGGCAGCACCAACAGCCCTGCGGGCAACAGCCCGGGATGCACGAACACCCCGAGCACGTAGAGCACGTTGGGCAGGGTGTAGCGCAGCACGCCGTCGTCCGAGGTGTGCGTCCGCGCCAGCATGTGCGGCACGGACCACTCCTGCAACGGGGTGCGCAGGGCCGGCAGGCCGGCGTTCGCCGCGATGAGGAGGGCCCCGGCCAACGCCACGATGGCGGCCAGCGCCCACAGCCACCCGCGCCGGCCCGACGGAAGCCCCCACGGCCAGGTCAACGCCAAGACCAGCACCAGCGGGGCGCAGGCCGTGCGTAGGCCCACCGCCATGGCGCCCGCCGCCGCGGCCGTCGCAAGGTCCGGCCACCGCCGTCCGTCGTTCCAGCGGAGCGTGGCCGCTGTGGCGACCAGCACCGCCGCCATCGCGGGCACGTCGCTCATCACCGTGTGGGCGTAGCGCAGCACGAAGGGTGCGCCACCGACGATCAGCAGCGCGTACCGGCCTGCTCGGTGCCCCGGCCCGGCCTGGCGATGAAGGATGCTCCGCACGGCGAGCACCAGCACCACCCAGGACAGGCCCGTCACCAGCCTCAGCGCCGGATGCTCCGCACCGAAAGCGCCGCCCAGCAACGCACCCAGCACGGGATACCCCATCGGGTGCTCCACCATCACCGGGCGCGGCCCGCCCTGCGCCCAGGCCGTCCACTGACGCGCGAGCCGCAGGTAGTCGTGCGCATCGGCCCCGAGCAGCCCCTCGAACCCGGCCCCGCCGAGGAGGATGGCCAGCGCGGCCCAGATGGTGATCAGCACCAGCGCCGGTGCCCACGCCCGAACCTGCTCCCGCATCGCGGCGCCCAAAGTAGCATCCCCCCCATCCGCCGCTCCCCGTCGGTCGGGCAACGTTCGCACCGGGCGCGCTGTCTTGGGTCGTAGTCTATCTTCGACGACCCCCGCCCTGCCCACGTGCCGACGATCCTCACCGCCTCCCCCGATCCCATCGCGGCCCCGTCCGATGGCGCCGATCCCGCCCGGCGGGCCGATGCACAGGGCTCCCTGCTGCGCACCCTGGCCTACTTCGATGTGTTCCGCCATCCGCTCACGAGCGACGAGGTGCTGGCCTTCTCCTGCGCCCGCCGCCCGGCACGGTCCGAGGTGGAGGACCTGCTGCACGAGCTGCATCGCCAGCAGGTGATCGCGAACGTGGGGGCGTACTGGGGCCTTCGCATCACCGAGGCCGACGTGCGGGCGCGGCACGAGGATGCGCAGCGCGCCGAGGCCCGCATGCCCAAGGCACGGCGCATGGCCCGCCGCATCGCCCGCACCCCCTTCGTGCGCGCGGTGTTCGTCAGTGGAAGCCTCAGCAAGGGCCGCCTGGCGACCGATGGGGACATCGACTTCTTCATCATCACCGCTCCGGGCCGCCTCTGGCTGGCGCGCACCCTGCTCATCGCCTACAAGAAGCTCTTCCTGTTCAACAGCCGTCGCGACTTCTGCATCAACTACTTCCTGGACACGGAGCACCTTGCCGTGGAGGACCGCAACCGCTTCACCGCCACCGAGGTGATCACCCTGATGGGGCTTCACGGCAACGGCACACGCGACGCCTTCTTCCGCGCGAACCAATGGGCCTTCGAGCTGCTGCCCGCGGCCCGCGTGCCGCACGTCCCGGAGGTGGACGCCGGCGGCCAGGGCCGCAAGGTCTTCTGGGAGCGAGCGCTCGGTGGCGCCTTCGGGGAGATGCTCGACAACTGGTCCATGGCCCTCACCTGGCGCTATTGGCGTTGGAAGTTCAACGACATGGACCCCCGCACCTTCGACCTGGCCCTGCGCACGCGCACCTATGTGAGCAAGCATCATCCGCGCAACTTCCAGCGCCGTGTGCTCGACGCCTACCACGAACGGCTCCGCGACCTGGAGCTGCGCACCGGACGATCCCTGAGCTGACATGGCCCGGGTGCTGCTCACCAACGCCTATTTCCATCGCCTCGACCGCAAGCAGTGGCGGGACGGGCGCCCCTACCCCCCCCTCGGCACCCTGCTGGCCGCGGCCGTGCTGCGTGAGGCCGGACATGCCGTGCATGTGCACGACAGTGGCCTCGCCCGAGGCCCGCAGGACCTGCTCTCCGCCCTGCACGCCCATGCCCCCAAGGTGCTGGTGATCCAGGACGACGGGTTCAACTACCTCACCAAGATGTGCCTCACGGTGATGCGCGAGGCCTGCCTCCGCATGATCGCCCTGGGCAAGCAACAGGGCTGCCTGGTGGTGGTGAACAGTTCCGATGCCTCCGACCATCCCGAGCTCTACCTGAAGGCCGGTGCGGATGCCGTGGTGCTCGGCGAGAGCGAGGAGGCCCTGCGCGAACTGGTGGAGCACTGGTCCGCCGGCACGCCATGGCGGTCGGTGGCCAACCTGGTCCACCGGGGTCCCGATGGGGAGGTCCAACGCACACCCAAGCGCCCCGTGATGCGCGACCTCGATGCGCTCCCCTTGCCCGCCTGGGACCTCATCGACCTGACCCCCTACCGGCGCATCTGGATGCGCTCGCAGGGCCGTTTCAGCCTGAACGTGGCCACCACCCGCGGCTGCCCGTTCAAGTGCAACTGGTGCGCGAAGCCCATCTACGGCAACCGGTACAACAGCCGCTCACCCGAACATGTGGTGCTCGAGATGGAACTGCTGCGGGACCGGGCGGCCCCGGACCACCTGTGGATGTGCGACGACATCTTCGGCCTGAAGCCCGGCTGGGTGCAGCGTTTCGCCGACCTGGTGGAGGAACGCGGTGTCCGCATCCCGTACAAGATCCAGAGCCGGGTGGACCTGCTGCTGGAGAGCGACACCATCGATGCGCTGGTGCGCTCCGGGCTGGAGGAGGTGTGGGTGGGTGCCGAGAGCGGCAGCCAGCACATCCTGGATGCCATGGACAAGGGCACGCGCGTGGAGCAGATCGCCGAGGCCACCCGGCTGCTGAAGGCCAAGGGCGTGCGTGTCGGCTTCTTCCTGCAGTTCGGGTATCCCGGCGAGAGCGACGCCGATGTGGAGCGCACCATCCGCATGGTGGAGGACCTGATGCCGCATGACATCGGTGTTTCCATCAGCTATCCGCTCCCCGGAACGCCCTTCTTCGAGCGCGTGCGGTCGGAGCTCGGCGACAAGGCGAACTGGAGCGACAGCGACGACCTGGCGATGATGTTCCGCGGCTCCCGCTCACCGGCCTACTACAAGCGGCTCCACCGCTACGTGCATGCCCGCTACCGCCGCCGTCAGGCCGTGGTCGCGCTCGCCCAGGCGCTCCGCGGAGGACCGACCGATCTCCGCCGCGGCTTCTCCCTGCTCTACTACCAGCCCGCCGTACTGGCCAACCGCATCCGCCTCTCCGTCGCATGACCCTGGACGCGTTCGATGCCGCCGCGGCCACCTACGATGTCGACTTCACCGACAGTGCGGTCGGCCGGGCCCAGCGTGAGCAGGTGTGGCGCGCCCTGGCCCCCTTGCTGGCGGGCCCGCCCCAGCGGGTGCTCGAGCTCAACTGCGGCACCGGTGCCGATGCCGTCCACATGGCGCAGGCCGGCCATACCGTCCTGGCCACCGACCGCAGCCCGGCCATGATCGCCGCCACCCGGGCCATGGTCCAGCGCGCCGGGCTCGCCCAGCGGGTGCGCACCGCCCCGCTCGACCTGATGGCGCCGGCGCTGCCCGCCGGCGAAGGTCCCTTCGACCTCGTGCTCTCCGACCTCGGCGGACTCAACTGCATCGACGTCGACGGCCTCGCCCGTGTGGGTCGCTTCGTCGCCTCCGTGCTCGGTCCCGGTGGCCGGTTCGTGGCGGTGCTGATGGCCGACCGCTGCCTGCTCGAAACGATCTACTACCTGCTTCGTGCTCAGCCTTCCTCGGCCTTTCGGCGATGGACCCGGGAAGCGGTCGACGTACCGGTGGGCGATTGCACCGTGCCCACCTGGTATCATCCCCCGTCCACCCTCCGGCATGCGTTCGGTCCGTCGTTCATCCTGGAGGACCTGCGCCCCATCGGCCTGTTCGTGCCTCCGGGATACCTTGGCCCCCGCGTGCGTCATCGGCCACGCCTGCTTCACCTGCTGGGCCGCATGGATCGGTTCTTTGCACAGGCCTCCGGCCTGGCACGTCTGGGCGACCACGTCCTCATCCAGTTCCGCCGCAGCGCATGAAGGTGCTCCTCGCCCACGGGTACTTCCTCCATGAGGACGCGAAGGAGCGCGCCTTGATGCGTCCCTACCCGCCCCTCGGCCTCCTGTACATCGCCGGCCATCTGCGGGACGCGGGCCATGAGGTGCTCGTGCACGACAGCACCTTCGGCACCCTCGAAGGCCTGTTCCAGCAGCTCCGCGCCGAACGTCCCGGCTGCCTGGGTCTCTACGTGAACCTGATGACCCGGGCGAACATCGTGCGGATCCTGAAGCGCGTACGCCAGGACCCTGTTCTGCGATCGCTGCCCATCGTGCTGGGCGGACCGGAGACGCGGGCCCATGCCGAACGCTTCCTGCGGCACGGTGCGGACGCCTGCGTGGTGGGTGAGGGCGAACGCACCATGGCGGAACTGGTCCACGCGTTCGAGGCCGGGCGCACCGCTCTGGAAGGCATCGACGGAGCGGTGTGGCGCGACGCACAGGGCACCGTGCACCACAATGCCGAGCGCGAGAAGCTCAAGGACCTCACCGGACTGTCGTTGCCCGCGCGCGACCTGATCGACATGCGCGCCTACCTTGAGGCCTGGCGGGGTCGGCACGGCTACAGTGCCATCAACGTCAGCACCATGCGGGGGTGCCCGTACACCTGCCGCTGGTGCAGCCGGGGCGTCTACGGCCTCAGTTACCGCCGCCGCCCCGTCGAGCAGGTGCTCGACGAACTGGCGGACATCCAGCAGCGCTATGCCCCGGACCGGATCTGGTTCGTGGACGATGTGTTCACCGTGAACCATCGCTGGCTCCAGGAATTCGCGGACGGGCTCGAGGAACGTGGTCTGCGGATCAACTATGAGTGCATCACCCGCGCGGACCGGATGAACGATGCGGTGATCGACCTGTTGAAGCGGAGCGGATGCGTGCAGGTGTGGGTGGGCGCCGAGAGCGGCAGCCAGGCGGTGATCGACGCCATGGACCGCCGCGTCGATGTGCAACGCGTGCGCGACATGATCAAGGCCGCGCGGGCCGCAGGCATCGGAACGGGCACCTTCATCATGCTCGGCTATCCCGGTGAACGCGAAGCGGACATCCTGCGCACGGTGGAGCACTTGAAGGAAAGCGCTCCGGACGTGTTCACCATCACCGTGGCGTATCCCATCGCGGGCACCGAGCTCCACGCCCAGGTGGAGGCCGACCTGGAACGTCCCCTTCCCTGGGAGCTGGGCAGCGATCGGGAGCTCGACTTTCCGCGGGCCTATCGAAAGCCCTACTACGGCCATGCGGTGCGCTTCGTGGTGAACGAGGTGGAATGGCACAAGGCCGCGAGGACCGGACGGCGAACGTCCGTGCGTGCCCTCCGTCATCGGCTGCGCGCGCTGAGCGGGCGTGCGGGGATGCTCCTTTGGCGATCCCTCTCCTCATGAACGCCATACGACGGATGGACATCGACCCTTCCTTCGGTCCGATGGCCGGTGGGGTCGCGCTGCTGGAAGCGCCCGGCCCCTTCGGAGGTCTTTACAACGAGGCGCGTGCACGCGAAGGCCGGATCCTGGACGATCGACAGGTCAGCCGCCTGCCACAGGCCCCCGAACGTCCGCACCGGGCGGAGTGGCAAGTGCGGGCCCGCAGTGCGCAGCGGTTGGTGGAGCACCCGGGGCGTTCCGGCAGGTCGCTCCGGGTGCTCGATGTCGGCTGCGGGAACGGCTGGCTGTCCGCGCTGCTCGCACGCCAGGGCCACGCGGTGCTCGGCATCGACCGCCACCTGCCGGAGCTGCAACAAGCGGCAAGGGTGTTCGGCGACGGGCCGCGCTTCGCCTTGGCCGACCTCTTCCATCCCGCGCTCGATGGTCTCCGGTTCGATGTCGTGCTCTTCGCAGCCAGCTTCCAGTACTTCGCCGACGCCCGTGCCACGCTGCGCCGGGCACGTGCGCTTGCGCCGTCCGGCGAAGTGCACGTGATGGACACGATGCTCTATCCCGACGCCGATGCGGCCGCGGCCGCATCGGCGCGCTCCGCCGCCTACTACGCGGCCCTTGGTGTCCCTCAGCTTGCGGCGAACTACCACGCCCATGCCCTCTGCGACGTGCAGGCGGCCGGTCCTCACCACCACCTGCGACGGCCCGGTGTCTGGAAGGCCCTGATGGACCGCATCAACGGCATTCGCGATCCGTTCCATCATGTGGTGCTCTTCGACACGGTGCCGCCGGCCAGCTCCGTGGACCCTGGACCTGCATGATGTACATGGCGGAGCCGCTGAACCGCGATCAGCGGTCAGCACCTTGACCGGCATCGGTCCGGCCGCCATCGCCAAGGCCTGTCATGGGTGTTCCATACCTTCCTGGTCCACGACCACACCCATGCGCACCATCCCCTTCGCCGCCCTCGTGCTGTTCACGCTCGCCTGTGCCGCACAGGACCAGGTGATCGTGCCGTTCGGTGCGACATGGAAATACCTGGACAACGGTTCGGACCAGGGAACCGCGTGGGCCTCGACCGCATACAACGATGCCGCGTGGGCCAGCGGACCCGCCCAACTGGGATACGGTGAAGGCGATGAGGCCACCGTGATCGCCTACGGGCCCGATCCCGGCGCCAAATACCGGACGAGCTACTTCCGCAAGACGATCTCCGTGCCGAACGGTTCGAGCTACGGTGCGTTCCGGGTGCGGTTCATCCGCGACGACGGTCTGATCATGTACGTGAACGGCACCGAGGTGCTGCGCAGCAACATGAACCAGGGTGCACAGTCCTACAACGCGTTCTCCTATTCGGGGATCACGGGCTCCGACGAGACCAGGATCTATGAACACCTGATCCCCGCAGGCCCGTTCGTCAATGGCGCGAACACGATCGCCGTGGAACTGCACCAGGACGATCCCGCCTCCTCGGATGTCAGCTTCGACCTGGAGCTCACCGCCATGGACGGCACACCCGGACTGTACAGACAACCCTACCTGCAACAGGCGTCACCCACGAGCATCAAGGTGCTTTGGAAGACCGATTCGCCATGTTCATCCAGGGTCCGATACGGGCTTCAACCCAACCTGCTGGACCAGGAGGTCGTGGTGGCGGCCTCCGCGCTTGACCACGAGGTCCTGATCACCGGTCTGGCCCAGGCGACCACCTATTACTATGCCGTGGGAACCCCTTCGACCGACCTGACCCCGGCCGGCGACCCCTCGTACCGGTTCCGCACATTGGCCGAACCCACCGTCGCCGCTCCGGTCCGCCTCTGGGTCACCGGCGATCAGGGAACCGGATATGCCGAACAGCTGGCCGTGCGGGACGCCTACCTCGGCTATGCCGGGGCGAACGGTGCGGCCGATGCGTGGTTGACGCTGGGCGACAACGCGTACCTCCAAGGCCGTGAGGCCGAGTTCCAGGTCAACATCTTCAATGGCGTCTACGGCGCCATTCTCCGCAACACCTGTCTGTGGCCCGTGCCCGGGAACCATGACTATTACTCCGGGGCGAGCGCGGCCACGCAGACCGGGACCTACTACACGCTCTTCGCCCCGCCCACGAGCGGACAATGCGGTGGCGTACCCTCCGGGACCGAATCCTATTACAGCTTCGACATCGGCAACGTGCACATCATCTGCCTGGACAGTTACGGCGTGTCCCGTTCGGCCGCCGGCGCCATGGCGCTGTGGCTGCAGCAGGACCTGGTCCAGGCGGAGCTCCGGAGCGACTGGATCATCGTGGCCTTCCATCATCCACCGTACACCAAGGGCTCGCATGACAGTGACAACATCTCCGACAGCGGCGGCATCATGTTCGACATGCGGCAGACCTTCCTCCCGCTGCTTGAGGCCCATGGCGTCGACCTGGTGCTGTGCGGGCACAGCCACGTGTACGAACGCTCGTTCCTGATCGATGGCCACTACGGCACCTCCTCGACCTGGAACGCATCGACGATGCTCAAGGACGGGACCACGGGGAACGCGAACCTCACGGGCGCCTATCAGAAACCAGGGGACCTCGAGCCCCATGCCGGAACGGTGTACGCGGTGTGCGGGGTCAGCGGAAAGCGCACCAGCGGTGCCTCCCTCAACCACCCCGCGATGTACATGAGCACGCAGGGCCACTGGGGCTCGCTCATCCTGGACATCCACGGCGACTCGCTTCAGCTCCGGTTCCTGAGCTCAGCGGGCGCCGTGGTCGACCAGATGAACATCCGGAAAACGACCGGGACCGTGAGGGTCCAGGTGCGCGCCTTGCTGGACGGCCCCTACGACGCGGGCACGGGCCTCATGGGCGATCAACTCCGTTCCGCCGGCCTCATCCCGGTCACCCAGCCGCATGCCGGTCTGTTCACGGCGGTGGGCCCGAGCCCATCGTTCATCCTTCCGTCGGTGCTTGCCCTCTCCGGCCCTGACGCCATCGTGGATTGGGCCTTCATGCAGCTGCGTGCCGCGGGCGATCCGACGACCGTGGTGGCGGCACGTTCCGTGCTGATCCAGCGGGACGGGGACCTCGTCGATGTGGACGGCATCTCGCCCGTGGCGTTCACCGCTCCGATGGGCCGCTACCACATCGCCGTGCTCCATCGGAACCACCTCGGCATCATGACCGCGGCACCGCTCCTGCTCGACCACGGTGCAAAGGCCATCGACCTCAGCCTGCCGGCCACCGCCGTTTGGGGGTCCGGTGCCCGAAAGGACCGTGGCGCGGTGCGCACCATGTGGTCGGGCGATGGACGCAAGGATGGTGCGCTCCGCTACGTGGGCGCCCAGAACGACCGTGATGCCGTGCTGGTCCGCATCGGCGGGCTCATCCCCACGCAGGTGGTCCCCGGGTATCTCCCCGAGGACCACAACCTGGACGGTTCGGTGCGCTACGTCGGTGCCCACAACGACCGGGACCCGATCCTGCAGAACATCGGCGGCACCCTTCCCACAGCGGTGAGGAACCAGCAGGTGCCTTAGCCAGGCGTTCAGTTGCCGCCGCGGTACTTCACCGCGCCCTGCGCCAGAAGGTGCTCGATGTCGTTGTTGATGCTGAGGATCAAGAGCGAGGTGGCCGTGCAGAACACCGGGCTGGTGATGCAGTGGTGGCCGTTCCAGCTGCCGTCCTGGTTCTGGATGCCCACCAAGCGGCCCGTGGTCTGCTGATACCAGGTGCGCCAGCCCTGGTCCTTGGCGATCACCAGCGACTCACCGGTCTGCAGGAAGCTGAGGAACTCCTCGCCCCCGTTGTTGCCGAAGCCGCTGATGACGTCCTCACGCTGCGCCTGCTGCTTGGCCGCATCGTACACCTGCCAGGCCGCGTTCATCCGCTCGGCCTCGGTACGGCTGTAGCCCGCATCCTCCAGCGTCTCCACGCTCACCGGAGCGGCCGCCGCCACCTTGCCCTCCCGCTTGGCGCGCTCCATCCGCTCGTTCACCTCGCGGGCCTCGGCCGCGCTGTTGCGCGTGCTGCCGCTCACCGCGTAGAGGGTGACCCCCGCCGCACGGTCCGTGGCCACGGTGCCCTTGCCCGCATCGAAGTTGCTCTTCTGGTAGTCACGCGCCAGCCGGAGCGACTCATCGTCCACCTCCGCACCCTGGGCCTTGGCGCTCTCCAGCGCGCTGGCGGCGAAACTGCTCTGGAGCACTCCGGCCCAGCCGTCGCCGCGCATGCTGCCGTCGGCGTTCTGCCCGCGCTGGATCATGCCCACGCAGGTGTTCAGCGCGCGCATACAGCGCAGCCACTTCGGATGCTGGTCGTTCAGCCTCGCCACCAGGTTGCTCAGATACTGCGCCGCCAGGGCCACATCGATGTTCGCGCCCAGTTTCGCCTGGATCTGCGTGCCCTGCAGCGGTGTGATGTTCACCGCATCACGCGGCGCACCCTCCACCTGCTTCAACAGGTACTCCGTCGCGCGCCCGAGCTGCTGGGCGTAGGCACCCTGGTCCAACGTGCTGCCCATGCGCATGATGGCCATGGCGACCATCGCCGTCGTGGCCGGGTCGCTGTTCACCGCATGCGGGTCCATCACATCCTGCCGCGCGTGGCTGCCCGCGCCATAGCCACCATCCGCACCCTGGGCCTTCACCAGCCATTGCAGACCGCGCTGCTCGGCCTGTACGACCTTCTCCGGTGTGCGCAGCACGAAGGTGCTGTCCAGGCCGGCGCCTTCGTAGACCGTCATGAACACGCACTTCGGGGCCTCCTCCGCCGGTGGCGTTGGCACCGGACAATGGGCGTCCGCGTTCCGGGAGGTCGTGTGCGGTGGGGTGAAGGAGGCCAGCAGGACGACGATGCCGGCGGTGGCCGACAGGGCCAGGAAAAGGAAGGTGTTGCGTTGCATGATCGTGGGGGTTTCGATGCCCGTGGGCATCCGTTCTGCGCACCCGTACACGCACACCGCCCGCAGGTTCGATCACCTAGCTTCGATGCACCGATGAAGCCGCTCCTCCCTTCCACCCTGCTCACGTTGCCGCTGCTGCTGCAGGCCCAACCCCGCGTGCTTCACTTCACGCGCACCAGCGGTTTCGACCACGGCACGCGTGCCGTGTCCTTCTCCCTGTTCCAGGGCATCGCGCAGGACCAGGGCGTGCTGGTGGACGACGATGCCAGCGGTGCGCCCTTCAGCGACCCGCAGGTGCTCGGCACCTATGATGCCATCGTCTTCGCCAACACCAGCGGCGACGCCATCCTCGACCCGCAGCAACGCGCTCACTTCGAGGCCTGGGTGGCCGGCGGCGGCCATGTGCTCGGCATCCATTCCGCCAGCGACACCTACCGCCACAGCACGGCCAACGGCAGCAATACCGGCACCTGGGACTTCTACGCCGAGCTGATCGGCGGCAGCGTGCAGCAGAACCCGAACCACGTGAGCGGCACGCCGCTGTACGCCATGCAGCACATCGGGGCCCACGCCAGCACCGCCGACCTGCCCGACCCGTGGGCGAAGAACGAAGAGTACTACTACTGGGAGGACGGCTACTACGGCCCGGACAACGTGGAGGTGCTGCGCGTGGAGGAGACCATCGGTCCGAACGGCCTGGTGAACAGCTACGATGCACCCCGCCCCATGAGCTGGTACCGCGTGCTTCCGGGCGGCTCGCGGGTGTTCTACACCGCCCTCGGACATGCGGCCGATAACTACACGAGCGACACGCTCTTTCGCACGCACATCGCGGATGCGCTGGCCTGGCTGTTGGAAGGCAGCATGGGCATGGAGCGTACGTCCGGTGTGATCGGGCTCACGGTATTCCCGAACCCTGCAGCGGAGGAGCTGACGCTCGTGACCGATGCATCCTGGGCAGGGACGCCCCTGCGGATCCGGGATGCCACCGGTCGCTTGGTGATGGAGGCCAGGATCACGGGTGAGCGCACCGTCCTGCCCGTGCATCGGTTGGTCGCAGGCTCCTACTCCATTCGGTCGAACGAAGCTGTGTCGATCGTCCGGATCGTGCGGTGAAGAGGCGTCGTCGGCCCGGCTGTCGGCATCTCAAGCCACCTCCGCGGATCCACGGACGGGGACCGACCTCACCGGGGCGGCCCGATCGATGGCCCGGCCCAGGTGTTGATGTCTAGCGCGCCACCGCGCACCGCACGGTGCCGATGAGCCGGCCGGCACCATCCTCGGCGGCGATGCCATAGACCCCGTTGACCAGTCCACGTGTGCCCAGCAGGCTGCTGCCGCTGCGATCCGCCGGAACGGACAGGACCAGCGCACCTCGCGCGTCGAACAGGCGCAATGAGGCGGTACCGGGGGGATGCAGCACACGCAGTCCATCAGCGCCGGGGTCGACCAGGAGCCGCAGCTCCGTCCGTCCCGTTGCCTGCACCGCCGTGGCCTGACATACGGGCGTGAGCAGCACCGAGCCCGCCTGCGGACCGGGTGCGCGTTGGTCCAGGACCGGAGCGGACGGCGAGTAGACGCACGCGCTGGTGCTCGCCCCGGACAGACCGGGATCGAACGGCGTCCACGCCAAGGTATCGATGCAGCCCCCCTGACCGAGGGGGTCCACCCGGGCGAGCAGGAACTCTCCGCTCAACAGCACGCCATCCGCCGCCGTGATGCCCATCTCCAGATGCAAGGTCTCATCGGGCAAGCGGACCACGTGCGATGTGGTCAGCGCGGCATCCACGGAGCACAGGATCGTGAAGAAGCCGCCCGGCGCGAACGTGCCGGAGGCGAGCGTGAAGCCATTGCCCCGAGCCACGATGCGGTTGTTGCCCTGGGTGGTCCACGGGTCATCCCATTCGCGCGCGCCCAGCAGGTTGCCGGCCGTGTCGAGCACGGCGATGGCGGCGTCCGCGCCGGGACCGGTGTACCCCACACCGAGCCGGTCGCCGTTGCAGGCGATGGTCACGGCCGTGCCGGTCACACCCAAGCCACGCTGCCAGATCTCGTGGCCGTCGGACAGGTCGTACCGGTAGAGGTCAGAGCCATCGGTGGCGAACAACTTTCCATGGGCCTCGTCCACGGCGATGCCCTTGAGGAAGTTGCCATTGATGTACAGCCGGCTCCACACGACCCCGCCGCTTCCCGTGAACAGGCTGAGGCGGCGATCACTGCCATACGTGTCGTACAGCACGAACCCGTTCGCTCCGGCCCGGCGCAGCGTCGTGGAGAAGTCGAGGCCGAAGGCATCGGGGACCACGTCGGTGGTGATCGCGCTGCACCAGACCGGCGTGCCGCCGGACGTGGTGCGCATGAGGCCCACCACGGTCCCGTTGGCATCGGTCATCGAGCCGGCCACGATCAGGTCGCCGCCGGATAGCTCAAGGACCCCGCGGATGCGCTCGAACGCCGTGTAGGAGCCGGCCCAGATCAGGCCGCCGTTGGCATCGAGCCGGTAGAGCGTGTTGCCATCGGCCGCCAGGATGTCACCATTGTCCGCACCGATGGTGGCCCTGGAGAGACCGGGGGTGCTGTACACGAAGTCGCTCTGCCCCGCGGCCCTGCCGCAAGCGGTCGCCAGAACAAGGGATAGAAGAAACGGGAGGATGGAACGCATGGTGCAGGATAGACGCATGGACCATCAACGGTTGCCCCCGGCCGAGACCGTTCGAGCCCGTGTTCCGGCCGAACGGCTTACGCCTCCTGCAACTTCTTCGCCGCGCGCTTCCGCTCGTTCTCGTCCAGGAGGATCTTGCGGATCCGAAGGCTCTTGGGCGTCACCTCCAGGTACTCGTCCTCGGCGATGTACTCCATGCACTCCTCCAGGCTGAACTTCACGGCGGGCGCGATGTTCACCTTGTCGTCGCTGCCGCTGGCGCGCATGTTGGTGAGCTTCTTCACACGGATCACGTTCACGCCGAGCTCCTCCCCGGGCTTGGGGCTCTCGCCGATCACCTGGCCGGCGTACACCTCCTCGCCCGGCTCGATGAAGAACTTGCCGCGGTCCTGCAGCTTGTCAATGGCGTAGGCGATGGCGGTGCCGGTCTCCGCGCTCACGATGCAGCCGGGTCGCGGCGTGGCGATCTGGCCTTTGAACGGCTCGTAGCCCTTGAACCGGTGCGCGATGATGGCCTCGCCCTCGGTGGCGGTGAGCAGCACGTTCCGCAGGCCGATGATGCCCCGGGCGGGAATGCTGAACTCCAGCACCGTGCGGTCGCTCTTCTGCTCGATGTTCAGGATCTCGCCCTTGCGGCGCGTCACGTGGTCGATCACGCGGCTGCTGAAGGGCTCGGGCACCTGCACGGTGAGCAGCTCGATCGGCTCGTGGCGCTGGCCGTCGATCTCCTTGTACAGCACCTGCGGCTGGCCCAACTGGAACTCGTAGCCTTCGCGGCGCATGGTCTCCACCAGGATGCTGAGGTGCAGGATGCCGCGGCCGAACACCAGCAGCCGGTCGGGGCTGTCGGTCTCCTGGATGCGCATGGCCAGGTTCTTCTCGATCTCCTTGAACAGGCGGTCGCGCACGTGACGGCTGGTGACGAACTGCCCCTCGCGCCCGAAGAAGGGCGAGTTGTTGATGGTGAAGAGCATGCTCATGGTGGGCTCGTCCACCGAGAAGCGCGGCAGCCCCTCCGGATTCTCGGCGTCCGCGATGGTGTCGCCGATGTCGAATCCTTCCAGCCCCATCACCGCCACGATCTCGCCGCAGCCCACCTCGTGCTTCACCTTCTCCTTGCCCAGGCCCTCGAACACCATGAGCTCCTTCACCTGACCCTTCTGCTGGGTGCCGTCGTTCTTCACCAGGGTCACCTGCTGGCCGGCCTTCACCGTACCGCGCGACACGCGTCCCACGGCGATGCGGCCCTGAAAGCTGCTGTAATCAAGGCTGGTGATGCGCATCTGCAGGGTGCCGTCCGCCTGCCGCGGTGACGGCACATGCTGCACGATCACGTCCAGCAGATGGCTCACGTCCTCCGTCGGGGTCTTCCAGTCCGACCCCATCCAGCCCTGCTTGCTGCTGCCGTACACCACCGGGAAGTCGAGCTGGTCCTCACTGGCGTCCAGGGCGAACATCAGCTCGAACACCGCCTCGTACACCTCCTCGGGCGTGCAGTTCGGCTTGTCCACCTTGTTGATCACCACCACGGGCTTCAGCCCCAGCTCGATGGCCTTGCCCAGCACGAACCGGGTCTGCGGCATGGGGCCCTCGAACGCGTCCACCAGCAGGATCACGCCGTCGGCCATGTTCAGCACCCGCTCCACCTCGCCACCGAAGTCGCTGTGGCCCGGGGTGTCGATGATGTTGATCTTGGTGCCCTTGTAGCGCACGCTCACGTTCTTGCTGAGGATCGTGATGCCGCGCTCCCGCTCCAGGTCGTTGTTGTCCAGCAGCAGGTCCTTCACCTCCTCGTTCACACGGAAGAGCTGGCATTGGTGGAGGATCTTGTCCACCAGCGTGGTCTTGCCGTGGTCCACGTGGGCGATGATGGCGATGTTGCGCAGGTCGGTCATGGGAGGCACCGCAGCGGGCGGCGGGGTTGGAAGGCCGTGCAAAAGGCCGGCAAAGGTAGGGCTTCCTGACGGGTGGCGCATCGGATCGCTATCTTTGCCGCGCTTCACGGCCGGGCCTGCCCGTTCCGTGAACGGACCGGCCCCGTAGTTCAATTGGATAGAATGACAGATTCCGGTTCTGTTGGTTGCAGGTTCGAGTCCTGCCGGGGTCACAAGGCGGCGCGATGAGCGCCGCCTTCTTCTTGTGCGCCGATCCGCTTCCTTTGCCCGGATGCGCATCGACAAGTTCCTGTGGTGCGTGCGGCTGCACAAGAGCCGCAGCCTGGCCACGGAGGCCTGCCAGCGCGGTCGTGTCCGGCTGAACGACCGCGAGGCCAAACCCGCCGCCGAGGTGCGCATCGACGACCGCATCGCCGTGCGCCAACCGCCCATCTGGCGGGTGTTCCGCATCATCGCCCTGCCCCGCACGCGCATGGCCGCCAAGCTCGTGCCCGAGCACCTGGTGGACGAGACGCCCTGGGAGGACCTGCAGAAGCAGGTGATGGCCCGGACCCTTCAGGCCGGCGAGCGCGCCGCGGGCGAAGGCCGCCCCACCAAGCGCGACCGGCGCGACCTCGACCGGTTCCAGGACCCGGCGTGAACCATCCCCGCCCTGCGGGTTTACAAGGGTGAAGGCCTTCCATGTTCAGGCGGGAGCCCGACGTGCACCCTGTCAACCGATCTTCGGCCCATGCGCTTTTCCGCGATCCCCTTCCTGTTGCTTGCCGTTCCCCTCTTCGGCCAGTCCGTGACCCTGGAACTGCGCTCCGGCCCGGTCATCCTCGAGGCCCTGCGACCAGGGACAGGTCCGCTGCCATCGGAACGGAGTGAGCAGCGCGCGGGCCGCATCCACCGCTACGTGGTCTTCGACCACACGCTGAACGCCGCCGAACGTGTGCGGTTGGAGACCTCCGGCGTGCGCTTCCTCGACCCGCTGACCCCGCAGGCGTGGACCGTTTCCATGCCCGCCGAGATCGATCGCGACCTGTTGCGCACCGCCGGGCTCATGGCCTGGCACGCACCCACACCAGCGGACAAGCTGGACCCCGCCCTGCGCACCGCGCTCACCGGCAAGGGCTGGCGCGGCCGTTCGGTGGCCGTCACCGTGGTGCCCTGGCCCGACCTGGGAGGCCGTTCATTGGACCGATCGCCTGTGCTGGAACACCTTCCCCATGAGGAGCAGGGTTCCGAAGGTTCGCGCATCGTGCAGCTCACCGGCCGCGCCCTGCGAAAGCTCCTGGACAGCCCTGCCGTGCAGTGGGTGGCTCCGGCGCCGGTGACCGGCGAGCCCGAGGACATCCGCGGCCGGACCTTCCACCGGGTGAACCCCATCGCCCCGGCACCCGGCGCACCCGGCGGCCTCGACGGCAGTGGTGTCACCGTGGTGGTGAACGACGACGGATTCGCGGGGCCGCACATCGACTTCAAGGGGCGCACGTCGCAGAGCTCGGTGGCCCAGGACCTTGTGGGCGACCATGGCGATATGGTGGCCGGCATCGTGGGCGCTGCGGGCAACCTTGACCCGCGCAACGTGGGCATGGCGCCCGGCGCTGAGATCATCGTACGGCAGTACCAGGGATCGCTGCCCAATACGGTGACGCTGCACCAGAACAATGGCGCCGTGATCTTCAACAGTTCATACAGCGACGGATGCAACGATGGCTACACCACGGTGACGCGCCAGGTGGACCAGGAGACCGTGGCCAACCCCGCGCTCATCCAGGTGTTCTCCGCCGGCAACAGCGGCGGACAGGACTGCGGCTACGGCGCCGGCAGCGACTGGGGCAACATCACCGGTGGACACAAGATCGCCAAGAACTGCATCGCCACCGCCAACCTCACGGACAACGACCAGGTGGTGAACAGCAGCAGCCGCGGTCCCAGCGCCGACGGACGCCTGAAGCCCGATATCAGCGCTTACGGCAATGGCCAGATCAGCAACGCCCCTGACAACACCTACATGACAGGCAGCGGCACTTCGGCCGCCTCGCCCGGCGTGGCCGGCTCGCTCGCGGTGCTCTACCAAGGCTGGCGCGAACGGTTCGGCAACGATCCCAGCAGCGGGCTCCTCAAGGCCCTGGTGCTGAACACGGCCGATGACCTGGGCAACGACGGGCCGGACTACACGTACGGCTGGGGGCGCCTGAACACGTCACGCGCCTGGCAGGCCATCGTGGAGGAGCGTTTCATCACCGGCGCGGTGGACCAGGGCCAGCAGCAGGTCCACACCATCGAGGTGCCTGCCGGCGTGGGCGAGCTGCGCGTGATGCTGTACTGGATGGACCCCGCAGCCTCGCTGCAGGCCCCCGAAGCGCTCGTGAACGACCTTGACCTGCTGGGCACCGATCCGCAAACCGTCACCCACCAACCCTGGGAGCTCGACAACACGCCCGTGGCCGGCATCCTCGCCGCTCCCGCGCAGCGTGGCGCCGACCATGTGAACAACGTGGAACAGGTGGCCGTGCCCTCGCCCGTGCCAGGCACATGGAGCTTCACGGTCACCGGCGGCAACGTACCTGCGGGTCCGCAGCCTTACTACCTCGTGCATGAGTTCCTGCCCGAAGGACCGCGCATCACCTATCCACTGGCCGGCGATGTGGTGGCCGCCGATGAGAGCCATCGCTTCCGTTGGGATGCGCTCGAAGGGACGGCATCCTTCGAGGTGTCGCTCAGCCTCGATAGCGGCATCACCTGGAGCAGTTATCCGCAGGTCCCTGCGGTGCGTCGCCACTTCGACCTGGGCCTGGGCAACGTGGTGGTGGAGAACGCCCTGTTCCGTGTGGAGCGCAATGGCACCACCGACATCAGCGGACCGTTCACCATCATGCCCGTGGCCGACGGTCTGCAGGTCACCTTCAACTGCATCGACAGCGCGGGGATCTCCTGGTCGGCGGTGCCGCAGGCCAGCGGCTACATCCTGCACAAGCTCGGCGCCCAGTACATGGACAGTGTGGGCTTGACCGTCGGCACCACCTACACCTTCACCGGCCTCCAGGCCTCGCACGACGATTGGTTCGCCGTCACGGCCATCGCGCCGAACGGCGCGCGTGCACGGCGCTCGCTGGCGCTGCCGCGGCCTCAACAGCTCGTGAACTGCCAGGCCGAACGCGACCTTGCGGCGGTGGCCCTGGTGGAGCCGGGAGCGCTCGTGCTCCAATGCCATCCCGCACCGCCGATCTCCATCATGGTGCGCAACGAGGGTCTGCTGCCCGTTCAGGACTTCACCGTGGGCCACCAGGTGAACAACGGCCCGGTCACCACGCAGTCCTTGAGCCAGCTCATCGCACCGGGGGACAGCGTGCTTGTGGATCTCACCACCCCAATGAACGGCCTGACGGACGATGACAGCAGCATCGTGCGCGTGTGGGCCACCGCACTGAACGAGTCCTTCCCCCCGAATGACACGCTGACCACCGACGTGTACAGCACCATGGACGCCACAAGCCTCCCCTTCTTGGAGCATGGCGAAGGGCTCGACCTGTGCTCCTCCTCGGCCCTCTGCGACCTCGCCTGCGCAGATGTGGGCACCTTGTTCAACGGGCGGAACGGCATCGACGACGACATCGACTGGCGCGTGGACGCTGCGGGCACGCCCACCGCGTCCACCGGCCCGGCAACGGACCATACGCTCGGCACCGAGAGCGGACGCTACTTCTACCTCGAGTCCTCAGGCTATTGCAATGCGCGCCGCGCCGACCTGCACACCCCGTGCCTCACGCTGCCCGCACAGGGCGCCTACGCGCTCGCTTTCTGGTACCACCTGTACGGTGCCACCCAGGGTGAACTGCACGTGGACCTCTTCGTGGACGGGGCGCTGCTGCCCGACATCGTTCCGATGATCAGCGGCGACCAAGGCGACCAGTGGCGGCAGGGCACCGTGGATCTGTCGGGCTACACGGGCAGCATCGTGTCGGTCCGCTTCCGGGGGATCACCGGCAACTCCCCATACAGCGATATGGCCTTGGACGACATCGGCGTGGAACCGGCCACCGCGATCGACGAACCGGCGGGAACCGAGCCTCTCGACCTGCGCCCCACAGCAGAGGATGGCTCCTATGTGCTCGTGCTCGACCGGCCGGCCGGAGCGGGCAGCGAACTGCGTGTGTTCGATCCGGCCGGGCGATCGGTGCGCACGCTGGCTGCCGGCCAACGCACCCAGGTCCCCATCGACCTCACCATGGCCGCATCGGGCGCGTACATCGTGCGGCTGGAGGGGGATGGCGTCGTCCGCCAAGGCCTGCTCGTCCGTCCGTGAGACCGGCGGAAGGCTTAACACGATCTAACGTTCCTTAACACCGACCCCCAGCGGGGCCCCGGCTACTTTTGGGTGCAAGTCCCACCCTCCATGAACGCCGCGCTCCGCCTGTCGACCATCGTCCTCGCCGCCTTCCCGTCCGCTCTGCTCGCCCAGTCCGATGGACAGGGGACCGGCGCGGATCCCATCGACCGGAAGGTGCGGATCGAGATCACCACCACCGAGGATGGCCATACCTCCCGGATCGAACGCGAGTTCGACCTCGGCGATGACCGGTCGTTGCAGGACGCCCTCCGCGAACTGGGCGTGATGGACGAACTGGGCACCCTCGGCGCCGACGAGAACCTCATCATCGACCTGCGCCGCCTGCGCGATGGAGGCACCTTGAAGGACATGAGCCTGGCCTTCGCCCTGCGCGATGAAGCGCTCGCCCGGGCCCAAGGTCCGCGCGGCTACCTCGGCGCCTATCTCGGCATGTACAACACCCCGAAGAGCGGCAAGGGCCGCAAAGAACCCGATGTGCAGGGCATCGCCCTCACCCAGGTGATCGCGGACGGACCTGCCGACAAAGCCGGGCTGAAGGACGGTGATGTGGTGGTGGCGATGGACGGCGAGCCTGTCGGCAGCCTCGGCGCCTTCACGGAACGCATCCGTGCGCACAAGCCCGGCGACAGCGTCACGCTCACGGTGCTCCGGAACGGCGACCGGTCGGACCGCCGGGTGACGCTCGGCGAAGCGCCCGATGAACCGGATGCCTTCACCTTCGAGCTCGACCCCTGGGACGAGCCCGACGCTCCGTCCACGGTCGTTCCGATGGGGCCGCGCGCCTTCCTCGGTGTGAACGGTGATGAAGGACCGGAGGCCGAAGGCGAAGGGGCCCGCGTGGGTTCCGTGGTGGACAGCTCCGCGGCCCAGCGCATGGGCCTTCGGGCCGGTGATCGCATCGTGGCCATCAACGACGCACCGATCAGCGGTTTCGCCGACCTGGCCGAGCGGATCGCGGCCATGGAGCCGGGCGGGACCGTTCGCGTGGAGGTGCTGCGCGACGGCGATCGCCGCACGCTCACCGGCACCCTGGGCGAGCGTCGCATGCGCTCGTGGGTGATGCCGCCCCTGGCCCCGTTGGCCCCCCTGCCACCCCTGCCCGATGAGGACCGCGCCACCATACGCCGCGAGATGGACGAGCTGCGCCGCGAAATGGAGCAGCTCCGGCGCACCATGCGCAGCGACATCCTGCGTGAGATGCACGTGGAAGTGGGCGCCGTGGAGGTATCGCCCGAGGAACGGGCCCTCTTGGAACGCAAGGGCGTGGCGGGGCTGGACCGTGCGCCCGACCTGGGCGACCTGCGCTGCGCGCCCAACCCCAGCGACGGCTTCTACCGCGTCCAATTCGACGTGGCCGAACGCGGAGACCTTGTGGTGGACGTGCACAACGCCCAGGGCGACCGCATCTACCACGAGACCATCACGGGCTTCAAGGGCCGCTATGAGCGCACGCTGGACCTCAGCGACCAGGCCGACGGCACCTACTTTCTCGTGGTGGCCCTGAACGGCAAGGCCACGCCGCGGAAGCTGGTGAAGCACTGACCCGCATCGACCGCCGAACAGGGGCCTCACGGGGCCCCTGTCTATTTTGTGCCCATGAAGGCGCTCATCCGGCTGATCATCACCACCATCGCGGTGCTCATCTGCGACCTGTTGCTCGACGGGGTCACGCTGGGCGACCTGGGGGAGACCCACGGCGTGCTCACCGCGTTGCTGACCGCCGCCGTGCTGGGCCTGCTGAACGCCTTCGTTCGGCCGCTGCTCATCCTGCTCACGCTGCCCGCCACGGTGATCACGCTCGGGCTCTTCCTGCTGGTGATCAACGCGGCGGTGGTGCTGCTCGCCGCCGAGCTGGTGCCGGGCTTCGTGGTGCGGAACTTCTGGTGGGCGCTGGGGTTCAGCCTGCTGCTCTCGGTGGTGGAGAGCTTCCTCAACGCCCTGGACCGGGGGCCCCGTCGGGAGCAGGTGGAGTGATCGCCCCTGCACAACGAGGCAGGGCCGGCACCATCGGCACCGGCCCTCGTTCCGACGCGCGATCGAGCGCTCAGTTGTCCCCGTCCAGCAGGCCGCCCAGCCCGCCCAGGATGGACCCCTCCTCGCGACGGCTGCCACCCGCGCGCGGCGCAGCGGCCACGATGTTGTCCGCCAGGCGGCTGAAGGGCAGGCTTTGCAGCCAGACGTGGCCCGGACCGCGCAGGGTGACGAAGAAGAGGCCCTCCCCTCCGAACAGCGTGTTCTTGATGCCGCCCACGAACTGGATGTCGTAATCGATGCCGTAGGTCATGGCCACCAGGCAGCCGGTGTCCACGCGGAGCAGTTCACCGGGCGCCAGCTGACGCTCCACCACCGTACCGCCGGCATGGATGTACACCTGGCCGTCGCCCTCCAGCTTCTGCATGATGAAGCCTTCGCCCCCGAACAGGCCGGTGCCAAGCTTCCGCTGGAACTCGATGCCCACCGAAACGCCCTTGGCCGCGCAGAGGAAGGAGTCCTTCTGGCAGATCAGCCGCTGGCCGTGATCGCGCAGGTCCATGGGCAGGATCTTGCCCGGATAGGGTGCGGCGAACCATACGGTCTTGCGACCGGTGGCGTGGTTGGTGTAGGCGGTCATGAACAGGCTTTCACCCGTGAGCACGCGCTTGCCGGCACCCCACAACTTGCTCATGAAGCTCTGCTCCTGGCCGTTGCCATCGCCGAAGATGGTCTGCATCTGCACGCCGTCGTCCATCATCATCAGGCTGCCCGCCTCGGCGATGACGGTCTCCTGCGGGTCAAGCGTGATCTCCACGCATTGCATGTCGTCACCGACGATGCGGTGGTCGATCTCGTGGGCTCTGCGGTCCATGGGGTGTTGAATGATGGCCAAAAGTAGACCGGCCGTCCGGTGCAGGGGCGGCGATCACACCGGCGGTGCGCCCAGGCGGCGAACGGCGCCCAGATGACCTCCACCAGGTGGGCCGTACCTTGGCCGGATCCTCCCCCTCCCGGATGACCACCGCCACCACCCGCTCCGCACCGTCCGCCATCGGCAAGGACATCCTGCTGCGCGCCTGGGACCTCCTCTGCACCGCGAAAGCGATGACGGAGCTCTACGAGGAGCATTTCAAACTGACCAGCAAATACGTGCATGCGACCAGCCGCGGGCACGAGGCCATCCAGCTGGCCCTCGGCATGCAGCTGCGTCCCCAGGACTACGTGGCCCCGTATTACCGCGACGACAGCATCCTGCTCGGCATCGGCATGGAGCCGTACGAACTGATGCTTCAACTGCTGGCCAAGCGCGATGACCCCTTCAGCGGTGGCCGCACCTACTATGGGCATCCCAGCCTGCGGCGCGAAGGCATGCCGAGGATCCCGCACCAGAGCAGCGCCACGGGCATGCAGGCCATCCCCACCACCGGCATCGCCCTGGGCCTGTGGTACAAGGAGCGCGCCGGTGTGGCCCATGACCTCAATGGTTCAGCGGACAAGGAGGCGCCCATCGTGGTCTGCTCCCTGGGCGATGCCTCGATCACCGAAGGCGAAGTGGCCGAGGCCTTCCAGATGGCCGTGCTCAAAAAGCTGCCCATCATCTACCTGGTGCAGGACAATGAATGGGACATCAGCGCCAACGCCGACGAGATCCGCGTGGCCGATGCCCCCGAGTATGCCAAGGGCTTCAAGGGCCTGGAGGTCCGCAGCATCGACGGCAGCGACTTCCCCACCTGCTACGCCACCTTGAACGAGGTGATCGCCACGGTGCGCAAGGAGCGTCGCCCTTTCCTGGTGCACGCCAAGGTGCCGCTGCTGAACCACCACACGAGCGGCGTGCGCATGGAGTTCTACCGGAGCGAGGAGAACCTCGCCGAGCACCGCAAGCGCGATCCGCACCCCCGCCTGTTGCAGCACTGCCTCGACCAGCGCCTGCAGCTTGAGGGGCTCAAGCAGATCGAGCAGAAGGCGAACGCCCGCGTGAAGGCCGACTTCGACCGCGCCTGCGCCGCGGCCGACCCCTCGCCCGAGGACCTGCTGACCCATGCTTTCGCCCCGACACCCGTCACGGAAGAACGTGGCGAACGGGCACCGAAGGACCGTCAGCCCACCGTGATGGTGGACTGTGCGCTCTTCGCCATCCGCGAGCTGATGCAGGAGGACCCGCGCTGCCTGCTCTACGGCCAGGATGTGGGTGCCCGGCTCGGCGGTGTGTTCCGCGAGGCGGCCACCCTTGCCCGCGACTTCGGTGACCACCGCGTGTTCAACACCCCCATCCAGGAGGCCTTCATCATCGGCAGCACCGTGGGCATGAGCGCCGCGGGCCTCAAGCCGATCGTCGAGGTGCAGTTCGCCGACTACATCTGGCCGGGCCTCAACCAGCTCTTCACCGAAGTGGCCCGCAGCGCCTACCTCACCGTGGGCAAGTGGCCGGTATCCTGCATCATCCGCGTGCCCATCGGTGCGTACGGCAGCGGCGGACCCTATCACAGCAGCAGTGTGGAGAGCGTGCTCTGCACCATCAAGGGCATCAAGATCGCCTACCCGAGCACCGGCGCCGACCTCAAGGGCCTGATGAAGGCCGCCTACCACGACCCCAATCCCGTGGTGATGCTCGAGCACAAGGGCCTCTACTGGAGCAAGATCAAGGGCACCGAGGACGCCAAGAGCGTGGAGCCTTCGCCGGATTACATCATCCCGTTCGGCAAGGCGCGCCTGGTGCTGCAGGCCGATCCGGACGCCGTGGCCCGGGGCCAGGCCGCGGTGGTGGTCACGTACGGCATGGGCGTGTACTGGGCCCAGGCCGCCGCCAGGGCCTTCCCCGGCCGGGTCACCCTCATCGATCTCCGCACCCTGGTGCCGCTGGACGAGGACACCGTGATGGAG
This sequence comes from Flavobacteriales bacterium, assembly GCA_016788285.1. Classification (GTDB taxonomy): domain Bacteria; phylum Bacteroidota; class Bacteroidia; order Flavobacteriales_F; family PHOS-HE28; genus PHOS-HE28. Next base: position 27,241 of record JAEUSW010000177.1, on the reverse strand, counting down.
CAGGTGCGTGCGCACGGCCGCTGCCTGGTCGTCACCGAGGAACAGCTCACCAACAGCTTCGCCCAGGCCCTTGCCGCCCGCATCGGCGACCGCTGCTTCGAGCATCTCGATGCTCCGGTGCGCACCCTGGGCGCCGTGGACATGCCCGCCATCCCGCTCAACAGCACGTTGGAGGCGGCCATGATCCCGAGCGCGGACAAGGTGGCCGCGGCGCTGGAGGCCCTGCTCAGCTTCTAGCCGTGGAGGAGCGCTTCATCCGCGTGGGCCGCACGGCCCGCTTCCATCAGCTGGGCGATCCGCAGACCGCGGGCCGGCTCTGGGTGGTGGTGCACGGGTATGGCCAGCTTGCGCGGTACTTCCTGAACGCCTTCGCCCCCGTGGCGGGCGCCGATGCCGTGGTGGCCCCGGAAGGGCTCAGCCGGTTCTACCTCGATGACGCTCATCAACGGGTGGGCGCCACCTGGATGACCCGCGAGGACCGCGAGCACGAGATCGACGACCATGTGCGTTACCTCGATGCGCTCATCGAGCTCCTTCAGCCCACCGCCGGTCACCGTCCCCTGCATGTGCTGGGCTATTCCCAAGGCGTGGCCACCGTGGCCCGTTGGCTTGCGCGAGGTCGGGCCCGTCCGGCACAGGTCGTGCTCTGGGGCGGAGGCCTGCCGCCCGAATTGCAACAAGGAGACCTGGCCGCGGCATTCCGCGGTTGCAGCGTGGACCTCGTGCATGGTGAGCATGACACCTTGGTGCCACGGGCGCAGTTCGAGCAGAACGCCGAACGCCTGGCCTTCGCAGGCGTTCCTGTGCAGCGTCACCTCTTTCCCGGGGGGCATACCCTGGACCCGGTGGTGCTGCGCCGTTGCTTCGGCTGATCACAAGGTCACCGGATCGCTCATCGGCGTCCAGTCCAACAGCTCATCGATCGTGCGTACCGTCACCGAGTGGTAGTTGGGACGCGCCCGCTGGTAGATGTTCCGCGCCATCGCCCGGCCCTTCTCGCTGGTCTGCAGCGCCTCGAAGAGAGGCTGCACGAACTTCCGTCGCCCCACCTCGGTTAGGAAGGCATCCAGTCGTTCGTAGGCCGGTGGATAGTCGTTGCGGACGCATTGCTCCAACCAGGCCGCCACCACCTCCGCATTGCCCGATCCCGTGAAGCCGAAGGCCGCATCCAGATCGGCCATGCGGTCGCCGCTCAGGCTGTCCGGCAGGTGCCGTACGAAGTGCATCCACTCGAAGGTGCTCCAGCCCGTGGTCCGCAGCTCCTTGGCCGGCGTCCCGGTCCGCCACCGCTCGATCTCCACCTCCACCTTCAGGAACCGGTCGCTCACCGGCACCACCAGGTCCTTGGGCATGCCCGTGCCGTACACCCATTCCCGGATGTCCACCTGTACGTTCAGCGGACGCACCAGATGCTCATCCAGGTGCGCCAGGAACTCCTCGGTGGTGATGGCCTTGAAGGCGAAGCGATCGAAGTAGGCCCGCAGGAAGGCATCGAAGCGCTCACGGCCCACCTCCTCCTCGAGCCGGCGCAGGAAGGCGTACCCTTTCTCATAGGCGATGTCGGAGACCCCGTCGTCGGGATCACGGCCGGCCAGATCGAGCTTCAACCGGGTGTCCTGTTCGGCGCCCTCGCCTGTGAAGCGCGCCACGGCATGCTGAAGGTCCTGATAGCCCAGCAGGGCCAGCATACCGGCGTACTCGGGTCCGTAGAGCCGCTCGCAGATCCGCTTCTCGAAGTAGACCGTGAAGCCCTCGTTCAGCCAGAAGTCGTTCCATGTGGCGTTGGTCACCAGGTTCCCGCTCCAGCTGTGCGCCAGCTCATGGGCGATGAGGGCGGTAAGGGACCGGTCGCCGGACAGGATGGTGGGCGTGGCGAACGTGAGCCGCGGGTTCTCCATGCCGCCGAAGGGGAAGCTCGGCGGAAGCACCAGCACGTCATAGCGCTCCCAACGGTAGGGCCCGTAGAGGGCTTCGGCGGCCTCCACCATCTCCTCCATGTCGGCGAACTCCCAGGCGGCCTTCTCCACCAGTTCCGGTTCGGCATAGATGCCCGTCCGGACCCCGATGGGTTTGAAGGCGATGTCCCCCACGGCCAGGGCCATCAGGTAGGCCGGGATGGGCTGGTCCATGCGGAAGTGATAGGTGCCGTCCGCTGATCGCTGCTGGGGGTTGGCCGCGCTCATCACGGCCATCAGCTCGCTCGGCACGCGCACGTCGGCCTCATAGGTGAAGCGGATGCCCGGGCTGTCCTGGATGGGGATCCAGCTGCGGGTGAGGATCGCCTGTCCCTGGGTGAAGAGGAAGGGATGCCGTCCGCCCTTGGTCTGCCCGGGGCTCAGCCACTGCAGCGCTCGCGCTCCCGGTCCGGTGGTGTAGGCGATGCGGATGGTATCCACCTGGTCCGCCAGCTCCACCTCGAGCGCAGCGCCCAACGGGCCCGCTTCCCCCAGTGTGTAGGGCAGCGAACGTCCGCTCCCATCGGTGACCACGCCGATCTGCAGGCCGTCGGTGTCCAAGACCACGCGAGCGCCGTGGCCGGGCGCAAGCGCGTAGCTGGCCGTGCCCGCGATCCGGTGCGCCTGCATGTCCACGGTGATGTCCAGATGCAGGTGCGTGATGACGGCCTCCTGGGGCCGCGCGGAGCTGTGGATGTCCATGGCGACGGTGCGGCTCTGAGCGTCGTTCCCCTGCGCTGCGCCCACATCGCCCTCCCTGGCCTGTGGCGTGCAGTGGGAAAGCAGAAGGGCCAGGCCGGGGACGACCAGATGATGGCGATCGGACATGATGGGTCGGGGTCGCGAAAGTACCGCGGTCCACCTGCATCTCGCCACGCCATCCCGCATTGACCGACCTGTGACCAACGGTTCGGCATCAACCGGCCTCGCTAGCGCCACATGCAGGCACAGCCGTTCATCGTTCGGGCCGATCGACCACCTGCAGCACGACCGTTCCGGTCGCGCGTCATGCAGGAAGGATGAGGTAGAACGTAGCGCTCATCGGCCACCAAGGAAGAGGGCCGCCTGTTCGGCGGCCCTCCTTGGTCCAGTCGGGGTGACTGGATTCGAACCAGCGACCACTTGCACCCCATGCAAGTGCGCTACCGGGCTGCGCTACACCCCGATGTACTTGTCCCGCATTTCGAAGCGATCAACCCGCCATCGGCGGGATGCGCTACCAGGCTGCGCTACACCCAAGGGGGCGCAAATGTACACAACCGGTGCGAACCTGCCGGTCGAGGGGTTCCTTACAGAAGCCCAAGGGACACCAAGAGGGCGAACGCCGTCAAGGCCAGGTAGATGCCAACGGTCAACAAGCTGGTGTGGTACTTCCGGATGAAGGTGTTCATCGTGCTCCTGATCTGCGGGCAAAGGTCCGATCGACCGCACGGCCCACCCTTCCCGGAACGTGAAGCTTCCGTGAGGTTATGCACAGCGTTCTCCACAACCGGGCTCACCGCTCATGGGGGAAATCAAACATTCATGGATCTTGAGCGTTGTCCTCCCCGTGCACGGCTACTTTTGCCGGCCCTCGCATGCGCTTTCCCGCACTGGTCCTCGCATTCCTCTTCTGCGCCCTGGCGATCGCCCAGGAGCGGCACACCCTGAGCGGCTACGTGAAGGATGCGGCCAGCGGGGAGGCGCTGATCGGTGCCGGGGTGTACCTCCCCTCCATCAAGAAAGGCACGGCCACCAACGCGTACGGGTACTACTCGTTGACCCTGGAACCCGGCACCTACACGGTGAACACCAGCTACCTGGGCTACGGCGACCGGTCGATCACCGTGGAGCTGAAGGCCGATCAGGTGCTGAACATCGAGCTTCAGCCGGACGCGATCATCGCCCAGGAGGTGACCATCACCGGAAAGGACGCCCGGAAGAACACCGAGAGCACCGATATGGGCCGCGCCGAGCTCGACGTGCAGCAGGTGAAGCTGCTGCCCGCGCTCCTGGGCGAGGTGGACCTGTTGAAGACCCTTCAGTACCTGCCGGGCGTGAAGAGCAATGGCGAAGGCAATGCCGGCTTCTATGTGCGCGGAGGCGGGCCGGACCAGAACCTCATCCTCCTGGACGAGGCCACCGTGTACAACGCCAGCCACCTCTTCGGCTTCTTCAGCGTGTTCAACGCCGACGCCGTCAAGAACATCGAGCTCATCAAGGGCGGCATCCCCGCCATGTACGGCGGCCGCATCAGCTCGGTCCTTGACATCAGCATGAAGGAGGGCAACGACAAGTCCTTCCACGCCCAGGGCGGCATCGGCCTCATCAGTTCGCGGCTCACCGTGGAAGGGCCCATCGTGAAGGAGCGCGCCAGCTTCCTGCTGAGCGGTCGCCGCACGTACATCGACGTCATCACCAAGCCCTTCATCCCCGACAGCTCGGCCTTCGGTGGTTCGGGCTACTACTTCTACGACGTGAACGCGAAGGTGAACTACCGCCTGAGCGACAAGGACCGCCTCTACCTCAGCGGCTACTTCGGACGCGACGTGTTCACCTTCGCCAACAGCGATCCGGATGCGCCCACCTTCCGCATCCCATGGGGCAACGCCACCGTGAGCGCACGCTGGAACCACGTCTTCGGTCCGAAGCTCTTCCTGAACACCACCGCCACCTTCAGCGACTACCGGTTCGAGTTCAAGGCCGACCAGGAGTTCTTCGCGTTCTCCCTCTTCAGCGGCATCAAGGACGTGGGCCTGAAGATGGACCTGAGCCACTATGCCAGTGTGCGCCACACCCTCAAGTACGGAGGGCAGTACATCCACCACACCTACACGCCCAGCACGGTGGAGGCCCGCAGCGGCAACACCGACTTCGACATCCTTGCCCCCAGCCTGCTCATCGCCCACGAAGGTGCGGTGTACGTGCAGGACGAATTCGACCTGACGGACGAGATCCGCATCAATGCCGGGCTCCGGTTCACCGGATTCGCGCACGTGGGCCCCTTCGATGAGTTCGTCCTGGACGAGCAGGGGGAACGCACCGGCACCCGTTCGTTCTCCGGCGGCGAAACGGTGGGCAGCTACTTCGCGCTGGAGCCGCGCCTGAGCGCCCGCTACCGCCTCAACGAGCGCAGCAGCGTGAAGGCCAGCTTCAACCGGGGCCAGCAATATGTGCACCTGGCGAGCTTCAGCAGCATCGCCCTGCCCACCGATGTGTGGATCCCCGCCAGCCGGGAGGTGAAGCCCCTCATCGGCACCCAGTACGCCGCGGGCTACTTCCGCAACTTCCTCGACAACATGATCGAGACGAGCGTGGAGGTGTACTACAAGGACATGCGCAACCTGGTGGAATACGCGGAAGGGGCCGAGCCCCAGGCCAACGGCAACACCAACTACTACACCCAGCTCGTCTTCGGGAACGGCTACAGCTATGGAGCCGAGCTCTTCGTGAAGAAGGCCACCGGCAAGCTCAACGGCTGGATCGGATACACGTGGAGCAAGACCATGCGCATCTTCCCCGACATCAACGAGGGGCGCGAGTTCCCCAGCCGATGGGACCGCCGGCACGACCTGAGCGTGGTGGCCGTGTACGAGCTGAACAAGCGGTGGAACTTCGCCGGCACCTTCGTCTATGCCACCGGCCAGGCCGCCACATTGCCGGTGAACCGCTACTTCGTGGAAGGCAACCTGGTCAGCGAGTACACCGAGCGCAACGGGTTCCGGATGGCCCCGTACCACCGCCTCGACCTGGCCGTCACCCTGAACAACAAGGAACAACGGAAGGTGAAGGACAAGTCCACCGGAGAGGTCACATACCGCACCCGGCGCTGGCGCAGCAGTTGGACCCTGTCCGTCTACAACGTGTACAACCGCGCGAACCCCTACTTCATCTACTTCGACAACGAGGGCAACGTGGCCGATGGCAGCCTGCAGGTGGTGGCCAAGCAGGTGAGCCTGTTCAGCATCCTTCCCTCCATCACCTGGAACTTCAAGTTCTGATGACGAACCGCGCCCTCCCCCTGCTGCTCCCGATGGCCCTCGTCCTGGCGCTCAGCGCCTGTGAGAAGGAGATCACGGTGGACGTACCGGAGACCGAACCCCGTCTTGTGGTGGAGGGCACCATCGAACCCGGTGAGCCTCCGGTCATCATCCTCACCAGGACCCAGAGCTACTTCGCTCCCACGGACCTGAGCTCGTTCGCCGGGCTCTTCGTGAAGAACGCCCTGGTCATCGTCAGCAACGGCCTGGTCACGGACACGCTCGACATGGTCTGTTCGTCCATCCTCTCCGAAGAGCAGATCCTGCTGGCCGCCGAGGCCACGGGGCTGGACCCGCAGCTGCTCGCCACGGTCGACATCTGCCTCTACTCGACCACCAACCAGGACATCTTCGGAGAAGCAGGAGGGGTGTACGACCTGAGGATCGAGGCCGAGGGCAGAACGCTGACCAGCTCCACGACGATCGTGCCTGCCGTCCCGTTGGACTCCCTTTGGTTCCGCCTCATCGACCAGGACGGCAGTGACGGCGACGACAGCACCGGCTTCCTGTGGGCCCGAAGCATCGACCCGCCGGCTCCGAACAACTTCTACCGGGTGATGACGCGCCGGCTGAACACCGGCGACGACGGGGCCGCGTTGGACGCCACCTTCGCCGCACCCCTGGGCAGCACGAGCAACGACCAGTACTTCAACGGCCAGGCCATCGAGTTCATCATCTCGCGCGGCAGCAGCAGCTTCTCGGACCCCGAGGACCGGGGCAGCACCTTCAAGCGCGGGGATACCGTGGCCGTGAAGTTGATCTCCCTGGACAAGGCCAGCTACGACTTCTACCGCAGCTACGAGAACAACGTGGCCACCCAGGGCGACCTCTTCACCCAGCCGGCCAACGTGCGCAGCAACATCGAGGGGGGGCTCGGTGTCTGGGCCGGGCTGAACGCCTACCTCGACACCCTGGTCTGCATCCCGTGAGCCTCGTGATGCCCGTCACCGCGCCGGCCCACCGGCGCGCATAGCTTTGCGGCCTTCCGACCCGTCATGCCCACCCCCGAACACGTCAAGTGCCTGATCATCGGATCAGGCCCCGCCGGATACAGCGCGGCCATCTATGCCGCCCGCGCCGACCTCAAGCCGCTGGTGATCGAAGGCCCCCTCCCTGGAGGGCAGCTCACCCAGACCACCGAGGTGGACAACTACCCCGGATATCCCAAGGGACGCACCGGCCCCGATATGATGGAGGACCTCAAACAGCAGGCCCTCCGCTTCGAGACCCGCATCCGCAACGGCTGGGTCACCAAGGTGGACTTCAGCGGCCCGGTGCACAAGGTGTGGGTGGATGACAAGGACGAGGTCCATGCCGATACGGTGATCATCAGCACTGGTGCCAGTGCCAAGTGGCTCGGCCTGCCCAACGAGCTGCGCCTGCGTGATATGGGGGGCGGTGTCACGGCCTGTGCCGTATGCGACGGCTTCTTCTACCGCGGGCAGACCGTGGCCCTCGTGGGCGCCGGCGACACGGCCGCGGAGGAGGCCACCTACCTCGCCAAGCTCTGCCCCAAGGTGTACATGCTGGTGCGCAGCGACAAGTTCCGCGCCTCCAAGGCCATGGTGCACCGGGTGGAGAACACCCCCAACATCGAGGTGCTCTTCAACACGGAAGTGAAGGACGTGCTCGGGGAACATGCGGTGGATGGCATCCTCGCCATCAACAACAGGACCGGAGAGGAACGCCGGCTCGACGTCACGGGGCTCTTCGTGGCCATCGGGCACAAACCCGCGACGGACATCTTCAAGGACTGGCTGGACATGGACGAGGCCGGCTACCTGAAGCACGACCCCGACCGCACGAGCACCAAGGTCCCCGGTGTGTTCGTGGCCGGCGATGCCGCGGACAAGGTGTACCGGCAGGCCGTCACCAGCGCCGGCACCGGATGCATGGCCGCACTGGACGCCGAACGCTGGCTGGCTGCGCAAGGCAGGCATTGAGCGCCGGGACCGGCACCCGTCACCGCCACACCGCCCATTCCGTCGTGCGCAGGAAGAACCGCACGCGCTCCCGCCGCTGGAGCGGCAGGTCCCAATCGCCGTCGTAGCGCACATGCGTGGGCACCAGCACCCCCTCCTTCACGGACAGGTCCACCACCATGGTGATGTCGAAGCTCAGCAGGATACCCGCATGGGACATGCGGTACTCGCGAGCGATCACCTGGCCGGTGATCTTGTCGAACCACGTGTCCATCGTCCGGATGACCACCGCATCGCGCGGGGTCTCCGGGCGAACATCCGCGCTGAACACCCAGCAATCGTGTCCGTTGCGCTCGCCGCTCCAGATGCTCATGGCGTAGTGCTGCGCGATCCCCGGCTCGAAGAGCGCCAGCTTGTCGCCCACGATCGGCACATCCAGCCCTTCGCCGGGATTGAACATGAACGCCTTGAGGTCCTCCCGGTAGCGTTCGAAGCGCGGGCCGCCTCCCCGTGATGCGGTGAACTCCGCCACGGCCACCGGCACCCGTCGTGGTCCGTCCGGAAAGAACAGGCTCTCGAACATCCGCGCCGTGAGGTAGCGATGATCGCCGTCCGGCTGGCGAAGGCGCCCCTCCTCCCGCACACTATCGATCACCTGCGTGGTCACGTCCCCGCTTCGGTCCAGATGGGCCGCACGGAAGGAACCGGCCCGTTCACGGTCCCGCGGGTCCATCACACGCAGCTCCCCCACCGTCCGGTGCGGATGTCGCCGCAGGTTGAGGAACGCATCCTGATAGGTGGTGTCGGATCGCACACGGGCCATGAACGCCGGCACATCAAAGCCGTCCCGCTGGGCCACCACCACCGCCTCATCCAGGAGGATGCCCGGGGGAAGGCTGTCCGGTTGGGCGGGGGCGCTCAGGTCCCCCAGAAGCAACGCGCTCATGCTCCCCACAGCGCGGCGAAGCAGGCAACGCACGGCCATGGCAGGGGATCAATACCGCCGGGTGGGCCCCAGGCTCGAGTACAGTTCGTACTTCTTCTTCACGTAGATCAGGAACTCGTACTGGCTGAGCCCCTGCATCACCGCGTCCGGCACCGCACAGAAATCGATGAAGTCGTCGAAGCTGTCGTCGCTCAGGTTGATGATGTCGTACTCCACGTACTTGTGCAGCAGCTCCTTGAGCAGGTCGCGCTTGCGGTCCTCGTTCTGCAGCCGGGCCACCTCCCGTTTGCTGCGCTCGCGCCGGCTGAACTCCTGGTACAGGAAGGTGATCGGGCTCTGTAGGGCATCCACACTGCTCACACGGTAATCCGATTCCTTGTAGCCCAGTTTCGCGATGTCCTGTTGGATCTGCTTGAGCGTCCGCTCGCTCAGCACACTGGCCTCGGGCAGCACGATGGTCCAAGGCGACAGGACGATCAACGCATCGTACGACGTCCTGGGCACGCTGTCGCGAACGGTGAAGGGTCTGGTGACATAGCCGCCCAGGCCCACCAGCAGCGTGTCGGTTCGAAGCATCCGCACCGTGAAGGTGCCGTCGGCATTGCCGAAACTGCCGGTCCGTTTGCGCTTGTTCACCACCATGAGGTCATAGTAACCGCCTTGGTGACCCTCGGCAACGACCCGCCCGCGGACAGTGACCTCCTCCTGGGCGAAGACCTGTGGCGGGGCGAGGACCAGGGCGTTGACGATCAGCAGGGTGCAGGCGCGCAGCGGTCGCAGCATGGGGCCAAAGGTAGACCGGGTGGTGGGCAAGCGTCGTGCCGCGGGCGGACGGCACGAAGGGCCCCACGCGCACACCCGGACGGGTGTGGCGTGAAGGCCCTTCTGCAAAAGGCCTGTGCATCTGTAAGCCGGGTTCTGTTCCCCGCCGGAGCGGGGCCCTCGTCATTTATCCAGGGTCCACCTCGCGATGGACCTCGATCGACCTACCCGCCGGGATCGGACGGGCCGCCCTTACCGTTCGGAGCCCCTTGCGGGGCGTACCGGACGGGCCCCGGCCTATTTGGTCTTTCAGCCCGTGGGGTTTACCAAGCTGCCGATGTCGCCACCGGCACTGGTGAGCACTTACCTCACCTTTTCATCCTTGCCTCGCCGGAACCTGGCCAAGGCGGACCTTGTCAAGCACCGGCCTCAAGCCTTGCGGCCTTGTGGCGGTCTCCCTTTCTGTGGCACTTTCCGTGAACCTGGTGTTCCCACCAGGCCCCCTTCCCGTTAGGAAGCACGGTGCCCTGTACTGCCCGGACTTTCCTCTCTCCGCCTTGCGGCGGACAGCGACGAAGCGATGCACAGGATGTCAACGAACACGTTCACCTCCGGCGGTGGATGATCACCTCCGTGGCCCCCGACCCGTACCGCCGCGGATCGGCATCATGGAACTGCACCGTGTCATAGTACTGCAGGATCCGGCGAACTTCCTCGCGCAGCACCCCTTCGCCCACGCCATGGATCACGATGAGCTTCCGCTTCCCGTCCCGAATGGCGGCCTCAAGGGCCCGTTCGAAATAGGCCAGCTGATAGCTCAGCTTCTCCTCATCGCTCAACCGGGTCTCGTCCTCGACCAGTTCGTGCAAGTGCAGGTCCACCTCGGCCACGCTGTTGTCCTCCGGCCGTTTCGGGGTCTTGCCCGGCCGCTGGTCGCGTCCCGCGCCTCTCCGGCGCCTGCGCTCCTCCAGCGTGTCGTTCGCCGCGATCATGCCGGCCTGATGGTCCGTCACCCGGTGTTCGAGCTCCTCGAAGACCCGAGGCACCAGGGCCCGCACCGGGTACTCCAGTTCGAACCCATCGTGCGTGCGCACCACCACGCGCTCACGCGGCAGCACCCGCAGCACGGTCCCCCCACCCTCCTCGTCGAGGAAGGAGACCTTGTCACCCGCCCGAAGCACCACGCCCATGCGGCAAAGGTAGGTGGAGCGCCTCGGCGGGTATCTTGGCCGCACCACCATGACCATGGAGAAACGAGGACCCTGGACCACCCTTCGCGAGGAGCTTCGCTACGAGACCCCGTGGATCTCGGTGAGCCATCACGACGTCATCGACCCCGGAGGCCGGCCGGGCATCTACGGCGTGGTGCACTTCAAGAACCTGGCGATCGGGATCGTGCCGCTGGACGAGGACCTCAACACCTGGATCGTGGGCCAGTACCGCTACCCGGTGCAAGCATACAGCTGGGAGATCCCCGAGGGCGGGGGCCGGCGCGACATCCCCGCGCTCGTGAGCGCCCAGCGCGAGCTCCGGGAAGAGGCCGGCATCGTGGCCCGGCAGTGGAGCGAATTGCTCCGGATGGACCTGAGCAACTCGGCCAGTGATGAACACGCGATCATCTACCTCGCGCAGGACCTCACGTTCCACACCCCGCAGCCGGATCATGACGAGGAGCTCGCCCTGCGCAAGGTGCCCTTCGCCGAGCTGCTGCGGATGGTGATGGACGGCGAGGTGACCGACAGCCTTACCGTGGCCGCTGTGCTGAAAGTGCAGGTGCTGCTGCTCCAGGGAGGTCGGGACGCCCTGGCTCAGAAATAGAGCCCATGCACCATCACCCGGCCATCGCTCCGCCATTCGATCGCCGGTGAGGGCAGTTTGATGCAGTTCAGGAGGAACAGCACGGTACGCCACCCCTTTCCGCGCACCGGGATGCGCTCCAGGTCAGCGTCCAGCGACAACAGCACCTGGCGGTACCGACCATCGCCAGGTCCGGGCTCCGCGGTCAACATGCCGTCACCGCCATGGCCGAGCGCCAGGCCGATCCAGTCCCAGGAGGACCTCCGCTCGCGCAAGGCCCCATAGGAGAGCGTGAGCCAGATGGTCTGCGCATTGTAGTCCTTCAGCACCTGTTCGGCGAAGGACGTGCCCAGCACATCGGGCCGGAGCGCCGCATAGGGGCTCGGCTGAGCGCTGTACTTGACCTTGATCCGCTGCTGCCCCCAGGCCAGCTCCTGTCCGAGGAACAGGCCTGCTCCGGTCGCGTTGGCCACCATGTCCCAGCCGCTGAACCCCCATCCGGTGCTGAACCCGTCGAGGACCTCCACGCCGGTCAGGAAGACCAACGACGTCCCGGTCCCCACCCACGCCGCCTGTCGCTGTGGGACACCTGCCGAGCGCATCAGACCCTGACCCCACCGGCCGATCCAATAGCTGCTGAAGATGTGCCCGGCCTTATCCATCTGGAGCCATTCGGACCCATCGTTGAACCCATGGAAGCGGCCACGGTCATACTGGGCGTACCAAGCCTCGTTCAGCCCGATCAGGCTCCCGGCCATGACGGCCACACCGGCCGCCGATACGGCGGCAAGACGCCCCCGGTGCAGCACCGTGCTATCCGACGGCATCGGCTGCGCCGCGACCGGGCCGCTCACGAACAACACGGCCCAGAGCCCTGTTGACCGCAAGCCGGCGTGCATGTCCCACAACCTGCCTTTCCGCTCACCGCACATCAGGGCCAAAGGTATCCGGAGCACCCGGGACACCTTGCCAAGGCGCCTCATTTCCAGTAGATTTGCCAGTTACATCCGACTTGCTCCCGTGAGGCTCCCCCCCATCGTCATGGCCGCCGTTCTTTCGGCCGTGGGCCTCTCCGGGTCCGCAGCGGACTCCACCCCCTTGCCTGGGCTGGTGCGGAACGGCCTGAAGGCGGCCTGGACGAGCGAACTGGCGGACCATGGGATGTCAGGAACGGTGCAGGCGGCCGGCTTCTCCTTGGAAGCCGCGGATGGATCTTGGAGGCAAGCGCTGGAGGTGCGTTCCATCGGCCGAGCGCAAGGGGTCCGGCCATGGAAGCCTTCCGCCGTGCGTGACCGGGATGGTGATCTCCGCTGGCAGCATGGCCCGAACACGGTCCAATACGTGGCCGCGCAGGAAGGGCTTCGACAGAACTTCCTGCTGGATACCCGCCCCGCAGGAGCAGGCCCGTTGATGGTGGACCTGTTGACCACCGGCGACCTGATCCCGGTGGCCGTGGACCATGGCGAGGTGCACTTCCTGGACCATCGGGGTGCACACCGCCTCAGCTACCGTGACCTGCGCTGCTGGGATGCCCACGGCACCCCGCTTCCGGCCAAGCTCGGCGTGCATCACGCGGGGGGGACCCGGATCTCCATCACTGTGATCGACGCCGGCGCCGTGTATCCGATCACCATCGACCCGGTGAGCTCCAGCCCCGCCTTGGTGCTGTCCTCACCGGTCACCGGCGCGGACTTCGGCACAGCGGTGGCCACGGCCGGTGACCTCAATGGGGATGGCTACAGCGACCTGGTCGTCGGCGCGCCGTTCGCCAGCAATGGCCAGACGAACGAAGGCGTCGTCTATGTGCACTATGGCTCCAATACCGGCATCCTGGCCGCCCCGAGCGTGGTGCTGGAAGTGAACCAACAAGGAGCCCAGTTCGGCTGCTCCGCCAGCACGGCCGGTGATGTCAATGGAGATGGGTTCAGCGACCTCATCGTGGGCGCACGGACCTGGGAGGATGATGTGGTGAACCAGCTCTCCGAGGGAGCCGCCTTTGTGTTCTACGGATCCGCGGGCGGTGTGTCCACGGTACCGAACGTCACCTTGCAGATGAACCAGGCCGCCGACAATTTCGGTTCGAACGTGGCCTGCCTGGGGGACATCAACAATGACGGGTACAGCGATGTCGGCGTCGGAGCCTACCTCAGCGCCTACCCTTCGTTCCAAGAGGGGACCGTGTTCATCTTCCTCGGCAGCGCCGCCGGGCTGAACACCGCACCCACGCACCGGTTGGAGCGCAATCAAGGCGGGGCGCACTTCGGCCGCAGCCTGGCCTGTGCGGGTGATATCAATGGCGATGGCTACAGCGATGTGGTCATCGGCGCCTCCCAGTGGAGCGTCGCTCCCGGGTTCGACCAGGGTGCCGTGTTCGTCTATCACGGTGGGCCGACCGGATTGGGCGCCGGACTTAATCCCGCCCCGGTCCTGACCCTCTTCGGCACGCCCACGGTGAATGACAACAACTTCGGGTGGAGCGTGACCTGCGCCGGCGACGTGAACGGTGATGGCTACAGTGACGTGGCCATCGGGGCATACCGGGACCAGATCGGCGTGCAGACGGGAGAAGGTGTGGTCCGCGTGTTCCATGGCGGTGCAGCGGGCCTCAGCACGACCGCCGCCATCGCGCTTGAAAGCAATCAGAACAACGCCTGGATGGGGCGATGGGTGAGCACGGCCGGGGATGTGAACGGCGACGGCTATGGCGATCTGCTCGTGGGGATCCCCTACTTCGCCAATCCCGAAAGCCAGGAGGGTCAGGTCCGCTTGTATTTCGGCTCCTCGGCCGGGATCACCACGCCGGCGATCTTCAACTACGAGCTCAACACACCAGGCGCGTTCATGGGCGAATGCGTGTCCACCGCCGGTGATCTCAATGGGGACGGGTTCTCCGACTTCGTGGTGGGCGCGTTCAAGTACGGCTTCGGCGGCGGCGCGGCGGTGTACATGGGCGGCACTTATTCCATGCGTCTCGCCTCCACGACCACCACCACGGGCGGAGCCGCCGGTGCCTTCATGGGCGCCGCGGTCGGCAACGCCGGCGATGTCAACGGTGACGGCTATGCGGATGCCCTGGTCGGCATCCCCGATGGAAGCAACGGACAGGCCGGCGAAGGGCTGGTCCAATTCCGGCTCGGCGGGCCCGCCGGCCTGCCCGTGGCCCCCAGTTCCACCTTGGAGGCCAACGTCGGCGGCGCACGCTTCGGGGCCAGTGTCTGCACCGCAGGGGATGTCAACGGCGACGGCTATGCGGACGTGATCGTGGGCGCGCCACAATCCGGAGGCGCCGGTCGCGCCTACATCCATCATGGCGGTCCGGGCGGGCTCGCTGCCGCGCCCACCACCACGCTCATCGGTAGCGCGGGTTCGGAGTTCGGGTCCAGCGTCAGTGCGGCCGGCGACATCAACACGGATGGTTATGCCGACGTGCTGGTGGGTGCACCGGGCACCTCACAGACCTACGTCTATCTGGGCGCTCCCGCGGGCATTCCGACCGTACCGCATGTCGTCCTCAGCGAACCTCCGGCCGCGAACAGGTTCGGCCATTCCGTCTGTACGGCCGGCGATGTCAACGGCGACGGTTTCTCGGACATCATCATCGGCGCCCGCGACCTGAGCAACGGACAGGCCGGCGAAGGGGCCGCCTTCGTCTATCACGGATCGGCCACCGGGGTGGTGCTGCCGTTCGCGCGACGCCTGGAGGTGGACCAGGCCGGTGCCCGCTTCGGCGTCAGTGTGGCCGGCGGCGGCGACATCAACGGGGACGGTTTCTTCGATGTCGTTGTCGGAGCTGACCGCTGGGAATCGGGCCAGATCGATGAGGGCGCCGCCTTCGTGTTCCACGGCTCGGCAGGGGGCATCGGCGCCGCCCCGAGCACCACGCTCCAACGCAACATCGTCAACGGCTTCATGGGCGCCAGCGTCGCCGAGGCCGGGGACATCAACGGCAACGGCTACGCCGACATCGTGGTGGGCAGCCCCGGCTATGAGAGCGCCGTGGCCCAGGCCGATGAAGGGGCCGTGTACGTGTACCAAGGCACACCAGCGGGCATCAACGCCGCCTTGATCGATGTCATCGAGACCAACGTGGCCGGAGAGCAGCTCGGCAGCGCGGTCAGCGGCGGTGGCGATGCGGATGGGGATGGCTACTCGGAGATCCTCGCCGGTGCGCCCTTCGCCTCGCCCGCCTTCGCGAACGAGGGACGCTGGCACTGGCACCGCGGGAACCGCGGCTATTCGCTCGACCGGTATTCCCGACAGTACATGGCCGACCTGGTGTCGCCGCTCGCCACCAACTGCATGGATTTCGGTGTGCCCGACTACTTCGGGATCGGGCACCGCGCCCGCAGCCCGATGCATCGATCGGACGGAAGGCTGCGGTGGGAGGTCGTCTTCGAGGGCCAGGCCTTCAGTGGCGCCCCGATCACCAACAGCCTGGGCGGCACGGGCCTGAGCGCGGCCTGGACCGACATGGGCGTCGGCGGAACGGAGTTCAAGGAGCTGATCTACAAGACCGCCGGGCATCTGCGTTACAAGTGGCGGGTACGCGTGGAGTACGAGATGGCCAAGCTCTTCGATGGCCAGCGGTTCAGCCGCTGGTTCTATGGGTATGCGTCGGGGATGGGCGACATCGGCGTCCTTCCCGTGGAGCTCGTGCAGTTCACCGGATGGGCCGAAGAGCGCAGCAATGAACTGGTGTGGAGCACGGCCTCCGAGCAGGGCACCGCGCGCTTCGTGTTGGAACGCGGCATCGACCCCGATGTGCTCGCACCGATCGGCAGCGTGACGGCCGTGGGCGAAAGCCAGAGCCTGGTGGAGTACGTGTTCACCGATGTCGACCCTCCGGCCGGGCTGGCCTACTACCGCCTGGTCATCGAGGACCTGGACGGCGGTCTGCAAGTGAGCCCCCTTATCACCATCGACCGGGACCGCGTCATTCAAGGGCTGGTGGTGGCCCCCAGACCGACCTCCGACCACCTGCATGTGGTGTGGACCGCGCCCGCCGCGATGCTCGAACTGGTGGACGCCGCCGGCAGACCCCATCTGCGGCGGCCCATCGCGAACGAGGACCGCTATACCGACCTCCATATCGGGTCCTTGCCCCTGGGGGTCTACGTGCTCACCCTGTCGGACCGGTCGGGTGCGGTGTTGGACCGCACCACGGTCGTCAAGGAGTAAGGCTCACGCGCCGATCGCGGCCTTGCAGGCGGCCAGGATCCTCCGCGCGTTCTCCAGCGTATCGCTCTCGGCATAGGTGCGCAGCACGGGCTCCGTGCCGCTCGCACGGATCATGAGCCACTGGTCGCGGTCGAAGTGGTACTTCCAACCATCGATGGTCTCCAGGCGGCGCACTTCGAGGTCGCCGAACTTGGTGAGGGCCCCGCTCGAGCACTTCTTCAGCACGTCCTGCTTCAGCGCTTCGCTGATGTGGAGGTCGTTGCGGTCGTAGCTGAACGGCCCCACGATCGCGTACACCTCCTGGATCAGCTCCTCGAGCTTCTTGCCGCTCTTGGCCATGAACTCCCACACGGTGAGGCCCATCCAGATGCCATCGCGCTCAGGGATGTGTCCCTTGATCGCGATGCCACCGCTCTCCTCCCCGCCCAGCAGCACGTCCTCCTCGATCATGATGCCGCAGATCCACTTGAAGCCGATCTTCACCACCTGGTATTCCAGGCCGTAGTGGCGGCACATCTTCTCCACCTTGGGGGTGGTGCTCACGGCCACCACCACCTTGCCCTTGAACCGCTTGTACTTCACCAGGTAGTGGATCAACAGCAGGATGATGTGGTGGCTGTCCACGAACTCGCCCTTGCTGTTGTAAAGCCCGATGCGGTCGGCATCGCCATCGGTGGCCAGACCGCAGTCGATACCGCCCTTCTGGATGAGCTCACTGAACTCGATCAGGTTCTTGTGGATCGGCTCGGGGGCCTGGCCCTTGAAGGAGGGATTGTGCTCGCAGTGCAGCAGCGTGGTGTCGGGCAGGATCCGGCGGATCACGTTCTGACCGGCGCCGTACATGGCATCGTAGCCCAGGCGCAGGCCACTGCTGCGGATGGCGGCCAGGTCGAAGTTGCGCTCCACATGGTCCACGTACATCGTCTCCAGGTCCACGATGCTCAGCATGCCGTCGGCCTCTGCCTTCTTCAGGTCGATCCCCGCCAGGTCGATGCCGTGCGCGGCCGGGATGATGTCCTCGATCTCCTGCACGTGCTCGGGGATCAGCGGCCCGCCATAGTGTCCTTTGAGCTTGTAGCCGTTGTAGCTCGGCGGATTGTGGCTGGCGGTGAGGATCACGCCCATGCTGGCCTTGAGCTGAAATGCGCCCAGCGACACCATCGGCGTGCTTACGAAGCCACGCGCCAGGTGCACCTTGATGCCCATGGACACGAACACCTTGGTGGCCGTTTCGGCGAACAGCTCCCCGGCGAACCGGCAATCATGGCCCACCACGATGGACGGGGCCTTGGGGAAGTGCTGCTTCACCCAGTGGCCGGTGGCCACGCTCACGCGGGCCACGTTGTCCACGGTGAACTCCTCGGCGATGATGGCTCGCCAGCCGTCCGTACCGAACTTGATCTTCGTCATCATCATGGATATTCAGCCGCGAAAGTAGCGGCCTCCTCGGGCCACCTGTGCCGGCGAACCGGCCCGTTTCAACAGCTCACCGGTAAATACCACGTGCGTTCAATGCCCGCTGGTATCGACGTGCGTTCACCAGATGCTGCTCGTAGGTGCGGGCGAAATTGCTGTACCCGTCCAGCGTCTCCCGTGCACAGAAATACAGGTGGTCGTGCTTGGTCGCGTTCAGCACCGCATCGATATAGCCTGGCTCGGGCATGTTGATGGGGCCGGGTGGCAGGCCTGTATGCGTATAGGTGTTGTAGGGCGAATCGACCCGTTTGTCGGCGTCCAGCACACGGTTCACGCTGTCGAGGCCGAGCGCGAACTTCAACGTGGGGTCGGCCTGAAGGGGCATGCCGATCCTCAACCGGTTGAGGTATACGCCGGCGATCATCGGGGCCTCGTCCCGCTTGGCCGTCTCCGCCTGGACGATGCTGGCCAAGGTGCTCACCTCCATCACGCTCAGGCCCAGCGCCGCGGCCTTCGCTTTCCGGTCGCCGTTCCAGAACCGTCCATGCTCACGTTCCATCCGTTCGATGAACGCTTCCGGCCGTTCCGTCCACCACACTTCATACGTGTTCGGCAGGAACAGTCCGATCATGGTCTCCGGTCGCAGGCCCAGCCGGGCGATAAGCCCGGGGTCGGTCATCGCTGTAAGCATCGCCATCGAATCCGCCTCTACGTACCTGGCGACCTGGCCGGCCAGCTGGGGCAGGGTTCGGACGTTGGTGAAGGTCACCCGGACGGGGTCCTGTTCACCGCTGCGCAACCGGTTCAGCAAGGCGTTCATGCTTGTGCCGCTGGCGATCACGTAGCGACCGGGCTTCACGCGCGACACGTACTTCTTCCGCCTGGCGAGCCAGCGCAGGGCCGCCTCGTCGCGCACCAGGCCGGCATCCTTCAGGCTGTCCACCACCTGATCGAACGTGGCACCGGTGGGGATGAGCAGCACCCGCTCGGCCGTTCGAAGCTCCGGGCCAGGTCCGAAGACCTTGCGCCACGTTCCATAGCCCAGCGCCGCGCCCAACAGGGCAAGGACACCTGCCACGATCAGCACGATCCGCCAATGCTTCATCGCTGGACGGTTCCGGAGAAGACGTGACCGACCGGGCCACAGAGGTGCACATCAACGAACCCCGACGCTGCCGGGGTGGCCTCCACCACGAGCTGTCCGCCCCGTGTGACCACCTCACAGCGGCCCTTCACCGACCCACGCGCCATGGCCGAGAGGGCCGCAGCCGTGACGCCGGTGCCGCAGCTCAGGGTCTCCGCCTCCACCCCACGCTCATAGGTGCGCATCTCCATCCTCCCCTGCTTCCACCGGACGAAGTTCACGTTGATGCCCGCGCGGGCATGCTCGGGGGCGTACCGGATGGCCCGCGCGGCCGGAACAAGGTCCACCGCCTCGGGGTCATCCACCCACACCACCAGATGGGGTGACCCCGTATGGATCCGGTCCGTGCGCTCGTCCACGCGCTCCACCTCCCCGACATCGCGCATCGCCACGCGCACCAGACCACCGGCCCATCCGGCCTGATGCTCACCGTCGATCGCGGTGAATCGCACAGGCGAGCGGTCGCCGGTGAGCTCCGACCAGAAGCCGAACGCCGCCCGGCTGCCATTTCCACAAAAGCTCCGGCTTCCGTCGGGGTTCAGGAACTCCATGTGGAACGCCCTGCCCACGTCGGTGGCCGGCCGGATCAGGATCAACCCGTCCGAGCCGATGCCGAAATGGCGGTCGCACCAGCGAGCGATCAGGTCCTTGTCCTGGTCCGGAAAGCCCTTCCCGCGGTCATCGATCACAATGAAGTCGTTCCCGGTGCCCTGCCACTTGCTGAAGTTCCACCCGTCGGCCATGCCGCAAAGATGCGGGCCGTGTCAGCGCCTTGCGCCATGGATGCCCGGCCATGATCAACACTTTTTAACGCCGCGGAGCGTATCGAGGGCCTGTCAGGAACGTTGTTTCGTGCAGCGCGGCATGCCGCTTGATGCGCCGCCTGACACCATGAAACGCACGTTCTCCTACTTCCTGGCCGCCCTTGCCGGAGGCATTCTGGCCATGGGCGGGTACGACCTTTTCCTGCGCCCATCACAGGTCCGGTCCGATGGTGCACCACCCTTCGGGGCGACCGCACCGACCGTGCCGGTCAGCATGCCGACCCTGACCCCGGGCGCGGCTCCGGTGGACCTGGTCCCCGCTGCTGAGGTCTCCGTGAACGCCGTGGTGCACGTCACCACCGAAACGATGGTCCGCTACCGCGACCCGTTCCAGGATTTCTTCTGGGGCTACCGCCCCAGCCAGCCGCAGCCGAGGGAAGGCGTAGGCAGCGGTGTGATCATCGCCGACGACGGATACATCGTCACCAACAACCACGTCGTGGAAGGCGCGGACAAGATCTCCATCCATCTCAACGATAACCGCTCGCTTCCAGCGCGGGTGATCGGCCGTGACCCGAGCACCGATATCGCCCTGCTCAAGGTGGACGCCACCGAGCTCCCGACCTTGGAATTCGGCAACTCCGATGAGGTGAAGGTCGGGGAATGGGTGCTCGCCGTGGGCAACCCGATGAACCTGACCAGCACGGTGACGGCCGGCATCGTGAGCGCCAAGGCCAGGAACATCAACCTGCTCCAGTACGACCCGGGCCGTGACATCTTCCCGATCGAGAGCTTCATTCAGACCGACGCCGCGGTGAACCCCGGGAACAGCGGCGGCGCGCTGGTGAACACCCAGGGCCAGCTGATCGGCATCAACACGGCGATCGCCAGCACCACCGGTCAGTACGCCGGGTACTCCTTCGCCGTTCCTGCGAACATCGTGCGCAAGGTCACCAGCGACCTGTTGGAGTACGGCAGCGTGCAACGCGCCTATCTGGGCGTGAGCATCCGCAACATGGACCAGGCGCTCGCCGAACAGGCCCGGATGGACCGGATCCGCGGTGTCTATGTGAACGGGCTCACCGAAGGCGGTGCCGCGCAGTCGGCCGGCCTCAAGGAAGGCGACGTGATCCTCAAGGTGGGGAACATCGAGGTGAACAACGTGCCGCAGCTTCAGGAACAGGTGGGCAAGTTCCGGCCTGGCGATCAGGTGACCGTGACCGTCCTGCGTGACGACCGTGAGCGGGTGGTCGACCTCACCTTGCGGGGTCGTGATGGATCCGGCACGGTAGCGGCCGCTCCCACCAAGCGTGAGCTCAGCGAGGTCCTCGGTGCCCAGCTCGCCACCGCCACGGCCGACGAACTTCGCGCGCTCAAGCTGACGAACGGGGTGAAGGTGATCTCCGTGGACACCGGTCGGCTTCGGAGCAGCGGCATCCGCGAGGGCTTCATCATCACGCGCGTGGATGACCAGCCGATCACCAAGCCGGATGACATCGAGCGTGCGCTGACCAACAAACGCGGCGGTGTGTTGATCGAAGGTGTATACCCCAACGGTACGCGCGCCTACTATGGGCTCGGCGTCTGAACCGATCGTCGCACCGGGGGGTGCCGGGGACCGCTCGGGAGCAGGCCTGGAAAAGCCAGCTTGTCCCGAAGGGAGGTGGGGCCTTACCTTCGCGCCATACCCGTGGTGGGGTCCAGTGGACCGGCCACTTCAGAAGTCCCTGACCACCAACCCCTAACACCCTCCGCACCGTGACCAGCAGGATGCGTCAGCTCAAGATCACCAAGTCGATCACCAACCGGGAAAGCCAATCGCTGGACAAGTACCTGCAGGAGATCGGCAAGGAAGGGTTGATCACCGCCGACCAGGAGGTGGAGCTGGCCCGTCGGATCAAGGAAGGCGACACTCGCGCCCTGGAGAAGTTGGTGAAAGCCAACCTGCGCTTCGTCGTCTCCGTGGCCAAGCAGTACCAGAACCAGGGCCTTAGCCTGCCGGACCTGATCAACGAGGGCAACCTCGGCCTCATCAAGGCGGCGCAGCGATTCGATGAGACACGGGGGTTCAAGTTCATCAGCTACGCCGTGTGGTGGATCCGCCAGAGCATCCTGCAAGCGCTGGCCGAGCAGAGCCGCATCGTGCGCCTCCCTCTCAACCAGGTCGGGTCCCTGAACAAGATCAACAAGGCCTTCGCCAAGCTGGAGCAGGAGTATGAGCGCCCGCCCAGCGCCGATGAGCTGGCCGCCCTTCTGGACCTCCCGCCGGAGAAGGTGGCCGACACCATGAAGGTGAGCGGCCGCCACATCAGCATGGACGCACCGTTCGTGGAAGGTGAGAGCAACAGCCTGCTGGACGTGCTGCCCAACAACGACAGCGCACCGGCCGACAGGCTCCTCCTCAACGAATCCCTGAGCAAGGAGATCGAGCGCGCGCTGAGCACGCTCACGGAACGCGAGCGCGATGTGGTGAAGCTGTTCTTCGGGATCGGCATCAACCACGGCCTCACGTTGGAGGAGATCGGCGCCAAGTTCGACCTCACCCGTGAGCGCGTGCGCCAGATCAAGGAGAAAGCCATCCGGCGATTGCGGCATACGAGCCGGAGCAAGCTGCTCAAAGCCTACCTCGGTTGAACCTGAGCGCCCCGCCTACGGCGGGGCGCGTCCTTTCACACCTTCGGACCAATCCCCATCACTCATCCATGCAGACCCTGGAAGCCAAGTCCGGTTACGAGGCCGGCCTGAAAGAATACGTGGACCGCGAGAAGGCGGCCGTTGATCTGGAGAATTCCGTCGGCCAATTGATGTACGGCCGCGGCGTCGAGCTGGTGTTCTTCCGCAACCACCTGCTGGACATCAGCATTTCCGAGGTGATCAAGCTCTTCAACTACGCCGACCAGGTGGTGCAGAAGCCGATCGACATCTTCACCGCCTCCGATGTGGCACGCGGGCTTCTCGACCTCGACCTGGCACCCAGCAAGATCGACATCGGCAAGCTCACCTGGGATTACATCCAGGGCGGGAAGAAAGACCTCAAGGGCTTCCTGTCCACCACGCTGTCGGGCTTCATCGGACAGGACAAGCACAAGTTCGAGCCGCGGGATGTGGTGCTCTACGGCTTCGGCCGCATCGGTCGCATCGCGGCGCGCGAGCTCGTCAAGCAGGCCGGCAAGGGCCAGCAGCTCCGCCTCCGGGCCATCGTGACCCGCACGCTCACCGATGCCGAGATCGTGAAGCGCGCCGCGCTGCTGCGCAACGACAGCGTGCACGGCACCTTCAAGGGTACGGTGATCGAGGATGTGGCCAACAAGGCCATCTGGGTGAACGGCCAGCTCATCCAGCTCATCGCCGCGGCCAACCCCGAGGACGTGGACTACACGGCATACGGTATCAAGGACGCCTTGGTCATCGACAATACGGGGGCCTTCACCAAGCGCGCCGACCTGGAGCGTCACCTGAAGGCCAAGGGTGTGGCCAAGGTTCTCCTGACCGCCCCAGGCAAGGAGATCCCCAATGTGGTGTACGGCATCAACCACAAGGACCTCGACATCGAGAACGAGCGCATCTTCAGCGCCGCCAGCTGCACCACGAACGCCATCTGTCCCATCCTGAAGGTGGTGGAGGACAACCTCGGCGTGGAGAAGGGCCACATCGAAACGGTGCACGCCTACACGAACGATCAGAACCTGCTGGACAACTACCACAAGGGTCCCCGCCGAGGCCGTTCGGCCGCCATCAACATGGTGATCACCAGCACCGGTGCCGGCACGGCGGTGGCCAAGGCCATCCCGAGCCTGAAGGACAAGCTCACGGCCAATGCGGTGCGCGTGCCCACGCCGAACGGCTCGCTGGCCATCATGAACCTCACGCTGAAGAAGCCCATCGCCGACCTGCCCGCCATGAACGCGTTGATCCGCAAGGCGGCCCTGGAGGGTGAACTGGTGAACCAGATCCACTATCAGATGGACCCCGAGCTGGTGAGCAGCGACATCATCGGCGACACCTGCTGCAGCGTGTTCGACAGCAACGCCACGATCGTCGCTCCCGATGGCAAGAGCGTGGTGCTCTACGCCTGGTACGACAATGAATTCGGCTACACCAAGCAGGTGATCCGCTTGGCGAAGCATGTGGCCAAAGTGCGTCGGTTGATCTACTACTGAACCGGAACCGGACCCCAGGAAAGCCCCGCCCTGTGCGGGGCTTTTCGTTGCCCACGGGCCACCTGGGCATGATCCAGGCGCCTGCCTGGCCCCTGCTCGCGACATCGCCGCGCGCCGCATGATCGGCCGATCGGCCTGAAGGTCCACGCGGTCCGGCACCGCCATGCCACCCCTGGGCGCGAACGCCAGGGCCCATGAGCGGGCGTACCGGACCAATGACGCAGAGATGCGCGCAGGCATCGAACAGCCATCTTCCAACAACGCGTTCCGTTCGATCCGGGGCGGTTCGACCGGCCACGTGGCCTGATCGCCTCGGCGCATGAACGAACGAAGGGCCGCCCCGTGAGGAGCGGCCCTTCGCCTAGAAGGTCGATCAGCTTACTGGCGCACCAGGCGTTGCGTGTAGAGGCGATCGCCCACACGGACGCTCACCATGTACACACCAGGAGCCAGCTGGCTCATGTCCATCGTGTGCACGAAGGCACCACCCGGAGCGGCGATCTGCGCAGCGCTCACGCGCTTGCCGAAGATGTCCATCACCTCGATGTCCATCCGCTCGGCGGCAGCGATGCCGTCGAAGGCCACGTTCACCACCTCCCCGCGGTTCGGGTTCGGGTAGAGGCTCATCGTCACGTTGCTGGCCTCGTCGAACAGGATGGCCTCACGACCGCCACCACCCGGGGTGTTGAGGCGGAAGCGGCAGGCCGGTCCGAACGCCGTGTAGTTGCCGTTCACCAAAGCGCGCACGCGCACGTTCAGGTCCAGGTCGGCCGGCACCGGGTTGGTCACAAGGTTCACCGGCACCAGGTTCTGGGCCGTGCGGAACACGCGACGGGTGTAGGAGCCGTGCGGATCGAAGATCCAGAACTGGTAGCCGCTGGCACCCGGGTAGAAGCTCGCGTAGATCTGGGTGCTGGTGCTGTAGGTCAGGTTCGTGCGATCGCAGCTGGCGTTGATCAGACGGGCCACGCTCAGCGGCAGGCAGAACTCGTTGGCCACGCTGCTGGTGCTCGTGAAGGATCCGTTCGCATCCACGATGCGGCGGCCGTTGGCATCGCGCAGCACGTAACCACCGCCGCTGATGCCGTCACCACCGGCATCGTTCACGACAAGGCGATAGCAGATCTGGTTGAGGCAGATGGTCTCGGAGACGATCGTGCCACCAACTCCGTTCGGGTACGGGCCGCCGGAGGCGATCACCGTGGTACCGCTCTGATCGCGCACCTCCCAAGTGGTCTCAGAACCATTGTTGTCCAGGGTGATGTCCAGCGTCAGGATCTCCGTGCAGTTGCCGATCGGCGTACCGGCGCAGGTGCAGTTGGCGTCCACCACATCATTGATGGTGAGCGGGTTGCCATCGTTGCAGGCCTGGCCAGGCTCCGGGCTGCCGGGGCAGAGGTCGTCGGCATCGCAGGTACCGTCATTGTCATCGTCGGCGAAGGTGCCGGCGCAGTTGCAGTTCGCGCCCACCACGTCGTTGATGGTGCAGGCGTCACCGTCGTCGCAGCTCTGGCCCGGCTCGGGGCTGTTCGGGCACACGTCGTTGGCGTCGCAGGTGCCATCGTTGTCAGCATCCGCGAAAAGACCGGCACAGTTGCAGTTCGCATCGTACACGTCGCCGGTGGTGCAGGCGTCGCCATCATTGCAGGCCGTACCCGGCAGAGCGCTGCCACCCGGCACGCCCAGGCAGTCGATCAGCTGGCCGATGCAATTGCAGTTGGCGTCCCAGGTATCGTTACCGGTCTGGGCTTGGCCATCATCGCAGGCAGTTCCCGGCTGAGCAGGACCGCCCGGAACGCCCAGGCAGTCGTTGGCCAGCTGGCCCACGCAGTTGCAGTTGGCATCATAGGCATCGTTGCTGCTGTTGGGGTTGCCATCGTCGCAGGCGGTACCCGGCAGGGCGCTGCCACCCGGCACGCCCAGGCAATCGATCAGCTGACCCACGCAGGTGCAGTTCGCGCTCCAGGTGTCATTGCCCGTGTTCGCGTTGCCGTCGTTGCAGGCGGTGCCCGGAAGGGCGCTGCCACCCGGCACGCCCAGGCAGTCGATCAGCTGACCCACGCACACGCAGTTGGCATCCCACAGGTCGTTGCCCGTATTGGCGTTGCCGTCATCGCAGGCCGTCCCCGGCTGAGCCGTACCACCCGGCACACCCAGGCAGTCGTTCGGCAGGGTGCCGCTGCAGTTGCAGTTCGCATCCCAGGTGTCGTTGCTGCTGTTGGGGTTGCCATCATCGCAGGCGGTGCCCGGCAGGGCGCTGCCGCCCGGCACTCCGAGGCAATCGATCAGCTGACCCGCGCAGGTGCAGTTCGCGCTCCAGGTGTCGTTGCCCGTGTTGGCGTTGCCATCGTCGCAGGCGGTGCCCGGAAGAGCGGAGCCGCCCGGCACGCCGAGGCAGTCGATCAGCTGGCCCACGCACACGCAGTTCGGATCCCAGAGGTCGTTGCCCGTGCTGGCATTACCGTCATCGCAGGCCGTACCCGGCTGAGCCGTACCACCCGGCACACCCAGGCAGTCGTTCGGCAGGGTGCCGCTGCAGTTGCAGTTCGCATCCCAGGTGTCGTTGCTGCTGTTGGGGTTGCCATCGTCGCAGGCGGTGCCCGGCAGGGCGCTGCCACCCGGCACACCCAGGCAGTCGATCAGCTGACCCACGCAGGTGCAGTTGGCGCTCCAGGTGTCGTTGCCCGTGTTGGCGTTGCCGTCATTGCAGGCGGTGCCCGGCAGGGCGCTGCCGCCCGGCACACCCAGGCAGTCGATCAGTTGACCGACGCAGTTACAGTTGGCATCGTAGGTGTCGTTGCCCGTGTTGGCGTTGCCGTCGTTGCAGGCCGTGCCCGGAAGAGCGGAGCCACCCGGCACACCCAGGCAGTCGATCAGCTGACCCACGCAGGTGCAGTTGGCGCTCCAGGTGTCGTTGCCCGTATTGGCGTTGCCGTCGTTGCAGGCCGTGCCCGGAAGAGCGGAACCACCCGGCACACCCAGGCAGTCGATCAGCTGGCCCACGCAGGTGCAGTTGGCGCTCCAGGTGTCGTTGCCCGTGTTGGCATTGCCGTCGTTGCAGGCCGTGCCAGGAAGAGCGGAGCCACCCGGCACACCCAGGCAGTCGATCAGCTGACCCACGCAGGTGCAGTTGGCGCTCCAGGTGTCGTTGCCCGTGTTGGCGTTGCCGTCATTGCAG